>NZ_JBFTKI010000034.1:0-47002 GCF_056395875.1 Arthrobacter sp. 05T45
GGATTGGCCGCCTCCGGTTCCCAGCATTTCCGCTGGTCTCCCTCGCGGCGACTTAGAAAACAATACACCCACCACGCCCCCACCGCAACTCCACCCCCCACACCCACCCCACCACCCAAAAACCCCGCCACCACAACCCAAAACCACCCAACCAGGCCCGCCGGCGTCGTAAGCCCGCAGTGTGTGGTGCGTCACCGCCGAAGGGAACAGTGGGGGGCGTGAAACCGCCAAGTCCTTAAACGCGAGAAGGGCCGGCAACCAAATGGTTGCCGGCCCTTCTTCAAGCCACTGGCTTCAGGAGTCCTGAATTACCAGGAAGACTTCGTGATGCCCGGGAGCTCACCGCGGTGAGCCATGTCGCGGAAGCGAACACGGGAGATGCCGAACTTCTGGAAGGTACCGCGCGGACGGCCATCGATGATGTCGCGGTTACGCAGACGTACCGGCGAGGCGTTGCGGGGCAGCTTCTGCAGGCCGAGGCGAGCAGCTTCGCGTACTTCGTCGGTTGAGTTGGGATCAACCAGAGCCTTCTTCAGTTCGAGGCGCTTTGCAGCGTAACGCTCGACGATGACTTTACGCTGTTCGTTCTTAGCGATCATTGACTTCTTAGCCATGTGTTTAGCGCTCCTCTCGGAATTCGACGTGCTGGCGGATTTTGGGGTCGTACTTCTTCAGGACCAGACGGTCCGGGTCGTTACGACGGTTCTTGCGCGTCACGTAGGTGTAGCCCGTGCCCGCGGTCGACTTCAGCTTGATGATCGGACGTACGTCCTTATCCTTTGCCATTAGAGCTTCACTCCTCGTGCCAGGATGGCGGCGACGACTACGTCAATGCCGCGGACGTCGATGGTCTTGATGCCACGAGCAGAAACCTGCAGCGTGACATTACGGCGCAGGGACGGAACCCAGTAGCGCTTCTTCTGGATGTTCGGGTCGAACCGGCGCTTGTTGCGACGGTGCGAGTGCGAAATGCTGTGTCCAAAGCCCGGCTCGGCTCCGGTCACCTGGCAGTGTGCTGCCATGACGACTCTCCTCAAAAAAATAAATGAAACGGCTAACGGAGTTCCCGTTGACCGTGCGTTGGGCGGCGTCCGCATCCGGCTCCCTCCCCCAGCCGTCGTTGTCCGCGGGATTCAGGCAGACGGCACAAACCGTCTGCTTCCTCACTGCGGCGAAGATTGTGGGCCACGGGCACCTGGCGCCGGCGATCTGTTGGACCGTCATTGCGAAGTGCCGGGATGCTGGGCGAATACAGGAATGCGCGCAACTTGAGCCCCTAACTACCGGCCTCCAGGACCGTCGATTTTTCAGACGGGTCCTGCCAACCGGAGCAATTGCGCACGCTCCGCGCCACCTAGCGCCTACCAAGTCTACGAGTTCGGCGATTTAAAGACCAATCCGGCGCTGAATGGTGTATGGGGCAGTGCCCCACAGCCAGGGCAGGCGTCGGGCCGGTGCCCTCCCGAGTCATATGCCCGACGAAGGCTTTTCACAGCGAAATGATAGGCAGGGGAGCAATTCTGGATCCATGAACACACAACTTCTGACGAACCGTCCCGGGATTCGCCGCAGCTCCGGCGGCGCTGTGAACCCCTTCAGGGCGCAGTACCGCCGGCGGTTGCTAAGAGCGGATCTGCTGACGATCCTTTTCTGGACGTCGCTGGCCGGCGCGGTCGCCTTGTGGCTGGCCGACGGCGGAATGGCCGGCTTCTCGACTCCAGCCGGTTCCTTCACAGCGCTGGGGATTGTGGCCGGCCTCGCCGGCATGGACCTGGTGCTTCTCATGCTGCTGCTGGCGGCCCGAATCCCACTCATCGACCAGACAGTCGGCCACGACCGCGCCCTTGAGTTTCACCGCAAGCTGGGCAAACCGGCCCTGTACCTGCTGCTGGCGCACGGAGTCCTCATTGCGATCGGCTACGGCATGGCGGAAGGGCTGGACCCCGTCAGCGAGTCGGTTGCCCTCTGGGTCCTTGTGCCTGACATGTGGCTGGCCTACATTTCCATGCTCCTGTTCATCGCCGTCGTCGTCACCTCCCTGGTAGCCGTCCGACGTCGGTTCCCTTACGAATTCTGGTACGCCGTCCACCTCCTGACATACGCGGCCGTCCTGACCTCGCTCCCCCACCAGTTCAGCGTGGGCGCTCTCTTTGCCGAGGGAACCTGGCAGCGCTGGTACTGGCTGGCCCTCTGCATCGCGACCGGCGCCGCGCTCCTCTACTACCGGGTGGTCCAGCCTGTGGTGGCAACACTCAGGCACCAGTTGACCGTCAAGCGCGTAGTGCGGGTGGCCCCCGGGGTGGTCAGCATTGAAATGTCCGGTCTTCGACTGGACGAGCTGACAGGCAGTGGCGGCCGGTTCTTTATCTGGCGGTTCCTGGCTCCGGGCCTGTGGTGGCATCCGCATCCGTTCAGCCTGTCCGCCGAACCCGTCCACTTCGACGCCGCCGGCCAGGGCACGCTGAGGATCACTGTCCGCAACCTGGGCAAGGGGTCATCCCAGCTGGCGTCGCTGAAGCCCGGCACCAAGGTGGCAGTGGAGGGACCGTACGGGCTGTTCAGCACGTCCGCCCGGAGCCGCACCCATGTGGTCATGGTGGGAGCCGGAATTGGCATCACGCCGGTTCGTGCCCTGCTGGAGAGCACGCCATTCCAGCCCGGCAACGCCACTGTCATCCTCCGCGGCCACAGCGAATCCGAGCTCTACCTGGGCGAGGAGATCCTCGATCTCTGCCGGCGCCGCGGCGCCACGCTCTTCCACTTGACCGGCTCCCGCCCGGCCGGCATCCAGACCTGGCTTCCGGAGCACGCCGCCCGTGCCGGCCACCGGCTTGCCAGTTATGACCCGAAGATCGCCGACGCCGACGTGTACGTCTGCGGCCCCTCCGCCTGGGCAGACAACGTGCTTGAAGACGCCCGCGCAGCCGGCGTCCGGGAAGACCAAATCCACTACGAAAGGTTCGACTGGTGAGAACCCGCGCAGCAGTTTCAGCCGCCCTGGCCTCCGCCGGCATCCTCATCGCCGGCTGGCAGTCCGGCGTCCATGTAGCCGATACCGGCAGCTCCGTCGCAAGCGCGGCCGCCGGGACCACCGGGTCCACGGGTTCGTCTGGCTCAAGCGGAACGTCCGGGTCCACGGGTTCTTCCGGCTCAAGCGGAACGTCCGGCTCCACGGGTTCGTCCGGCTCAAGCGGAACGTCCGGCGCGTCGGGTGCGGGCACCTCAGGGGCCTCGGCCAAGGCCGTAGGCACGTACCCTGGCTCGGTCGTCCAGACCCGGTTCGGCTCCGTGCAGGTGCAAATCACGGTTCAAGCCGGAAAGATCACCGACGTCACGGCGCTGCAGCTGACCGATGCTGAACGAAAGTCCGTGCAGATCAGCAACCGGGCCGCCCCGCTCCTGCGCGCCGAAGTGCTCCAATCCCAATCCGCGGATGTGCAGACCATCAGTGGTGCCACGGTGACTTCCGAGGCGTACTTGAACTCCCTGCAGGCGGCCCTCGATGCAGCCAACCTCTGAGCTGGGCGGCTCTGCCCTGCGGGCCAGGACGTTTGGCTCGATGGGCACAGTCATCAGCCTGACCGTTCCAGCGGGGGCCGTCCCGGAAACTGTGGGCGGGGAGGGCGGGCTCGACGCCGCAAGCGCCGCCGTCGAGCGCGTCTTTGCCGGGTTGGACGAAACCTTCAGCCTGTACCGCCCCGATTCGGAGGCGAGCCGGCTGGCGCGCGGCGAGCTTTCCCTGCGGGACTCATCCGCCGCGATGCGGGACCGCTACGCGGAGGCGCTCGGCTGGCGGCTCAGGACGGAGGGCGCGTTCTCCCCGGAGCGGCCCGACGGTGTGCTGGACCTTTCGGGGCTTATCAAGGGCTACGCGATCGGGCAGGCCGGTGAGGCGTTGCGGAGCCGCGGGATCACCGACTGGTGCCTGAATGCCGGCGGCGACGTGTTGGTGATGGGCTCGCCCGTGCCGGGCAGCGGAACCGCGTGGGCGGCCGGCGTCGTTGACCCGCTGGACCGCTCGGCGCTGCTTGCCGCCTACGAGCTGGGCGGACCTGGCCCCCGGTGCGCCCTTGCGACGTCGGGCTCAGCGGAGCGGGGTGACCATATCTGGGCAGCAGGAGCCGGAAGCCGGGCCGCGGGCTCATCCGGCGCAGGGTTCGCCCAGGTCTCCGTGGCCGCGGCAGACATTGTCACCGCCGATGTGCTCGCGACGGCGATCGTGGCCGGCGGGACCGCGATGCTGCACCGGGCCACGGACGGTTGGGAGATCGATGTCCTCGCCGTCCGCCGCAACGGGGAACTGCTCGCGACGCCGGGGTTCCGCGCCTAGGGTGCCGTTCTACAGGTGGGTCAGCTGGCCGTACTTCGGCTCCAGGCCGTCGCCGGACGACTTGCCGGTGACGCGCCGGACAACCCACGGGCCGGCGAATTCGCGGACCCACCGGGCATTCGCGCGGAGGGCGTCCACCCGGCTCAGCTCGGGAACCGGCGTCATGGGCGGGACGTCAATCGAGTGCTCGTGTGCCAGCACCGTGAGGACGCGCTTGGCCATGTTCGCGTGGCCGGCGGCAGACATGTGCATCCGGTCCGTGGCCCACATGCCCCAGTCGTAGTACTCGCTGAAACGCCAGTAGTCGACCAGCAGGGCCCCGTGGTCCCCGGCGATGCCGCGAACCAGTTCGTTGTAGATGGCCGTACGGCCGCGCATGGTGCCGAAAATCTTGGAGCCCCGCGCGTCGAAGCCGGTGAACATCACCACGGTGGCCCCGGTGGCCGCGAGCTTGCGGATCCCGGCATCGTATTCGGCCAGCAGGTCATCGATGTCGACCTTGGGCCGGAGGATGTCGTTGGCGCCAGCGTAGATGCTGACCAGGGTGGGATTGACGGCGACGGCGGCATCGACCTGTTCGGCCAGGATCTGGCGGAGTTTCCGTCCGCGGATGGCAAGATTCGCGTACCCGAAGCCGGGATCGGCGGCGCCAAGCCCCTCTGCCACCCGGTCCGCCCAGCCCCGGACGCCGTTGGGCCGGGTAGGGTCGTCGTCGCCGACGCCTTCCGTAAAGGAGTCTCCAAGGGCAACGTAGCGGGACGTGAAATCCATGGATCCAGTCTGCCAGCAGTTGCCGTGAGCAACAAAGACGGGGGAGTCCGACGTCGGACTGCGGCGCCCTCGGCTGTCGCGCTTAGATGTCGCGCAGGATCCAGTGGTCGTCGTCGAGTCGGGCCACGATCTTTTCGCCGATCCGGGCCAGGTCCGCGACGTCCTCGGGGCTCAGGGCGTCGAGGAACAGTGAGCGGACCGCCTCAACATGGCCCGGGGCGAGTTTCACAATCGTCTGCATCCCGGCATCGGTCAGGTGGGCAGTGGTCACGCGGGCGTCGCCCGGGTGCGGCCTGCGCTCCAGCCAGCCGCGGTTCTGCAGCTTGGTGACCACATGCGAGAGCCGGGACAGGGAGGCGCTGGTGCGCGCGGCGAGCTCACTCATGGGCAGGAAGCGCCCTTCGGCCTCGGAAAGCATCGCCAGCACGTTGTAGTCGAACAGGGAAAGCTTGCCCGCGGCGTGGAGCTGGGTGTCCAGGGCGGCCGGCAGCATGGTGTTGATGCTGAGCTGGGCCAGCCAGGCCCGTCGTTCGTCGGCGTTGAGCCAGCGGGGTTCGGTCATGACTACATTCTAGGAGACTGGAAGCTTGACGATTCAACTTCAGCCGGGCATTTCCGGAAAACTTCCCGCCTGTCCGTGGCCAGCTACCGGTAGGCTGGCCGCATGTACGTAGTCTCCCTGACATACAAAGTCCCCGAGGACATTGTGGAGTTCCATCTTCCGGCGCACGTGACGTGGCTGCAGGCAGCCTTCGACGACGGCGTCTTCATGGTCGCGGGGCGCAAAATCCCCCGCACCGGCGGTCTGTTGCTCTCGAACGCGGACCGGGCCAGCCTTGACGCCGCCCTGGCCAAGGACCCGTTCTACGTCAACGGTGTGGCTGAATTCGAGGTCATGGAGTTCCACGCCAACAGGGTGGCTCCGGGCTACGAAAACCTGCTGGACAGCTGAGTCCCGGCGGCTACCCGGCGCCGGGCTGGCCGCTGGCGCGCTGGTCGGGCAGCAGTTTCTTCAGGCCGCCCTTGCGCGGGACCCGCACGGGTTCGGGCCAGCGCGGCCGGAGCTGATCGCCGAGGGTTACGCCGCGGAGCTTCCGCCCGAACAACGGCAATACCCAGTCGCGGACCCAGCGGCGCTGCCGGCGTTCCCACTCCCGCAGGCCCGGTTTCACGGGCGGCTCCCATTCCCTGGGTTTGATCTTGTGCGGCACGCCGAGGTGGTCCAGGACCTGTGAGGCGAGGTATTTGTGGCCTGCCTTGGACATATGCAGCCGGTCCGAATCCCACATCCGCGGGTCATGGAAGGCGTCGAAGCACCAGTAGTCCACCAGCACCGCGCCGTAGCGGCCGGCGATCTCGCGGACGCGCCGGTTATAGAAGGCGTTGCGTTTCTTCAGCGGCTCCAGCAGCGCCGAGACCTTGACGTCGAAGCCGGTGAAGAGCACCAGCGTTGCCCCCGTGCCGGCGAGCGCAGCCACCAGGGACTCGTAGTCCCGCATGAGGGCCCCGATGTCCGTGCCGAAATCCAGGATGTCGTTGCCGCCCGCGTAGAGCGTGACGAGGGTCGGCTCCATGGCCACGGCGGGACCAAGCTGTTCGCCGGCGATGTGGCGCAGCCGTTTGCTGCGGATGGCCAGATTGGCGTACTCCCACCCCGGCTGCTCCTTGGCCAGCCCCTCCGCAACCCGGTCTGCCCAGCCCCGCACGCCGTTGGGGAGGCGGGGATCGTAGTCCCCCACGCCCTCGGTGAAGGAATCCCCCAAGGCAACAAAGACCCGCCGCCCGCCTCGATCCGGAAGCAAAGGAACTGAACCCATCCGTCCAAACTAACCCCCGCAAAAAGCGGCCAGGGAAAGGGAGAGTTAACCCAAGATGACCGGCCGAGCGAGCCGCAACCGCAACCGCAACCGCAACCGGCGAGTGTCCTTAATGTCACCCGGGCCGCACTGAAGGTAACCCACCCCCAAGACCGCAATCGCCGCTTTGCAAAGGAGCGCATCGCCGACTAAGGCCGCCCGGAGGCCGCCCGCGGCCGAACGAGGCGGCGGGAGGAAGGGCGGACCCGAGGGCCCCGAACTGAGCTTGCGAAGTTTGGGAAGGGTCCAACCGCTAAGCGACGGCAAAACTGGGATTGCGGGCGAAGCCGCACAGCAACCTGCACAACGGGAGCGACGGCAAAGGAGCGGTGGCGGGCGTAAGCCCGGAAGGACCTGCGGGAGCGTCGGGGCAAGAGCCGCAGGACCTGCGGGAGCGTCGGTTAGAGCTCAGCTTTCCCCTGCCGCCAGTACCCCATGAACGCGACCTGTTTCCGGTCAATCCCCACGTCCCGCACCAAGTACCGCCGCAACTCCTTGACGGTGCCCGCTTCGCCGGCGATCCAGGCGTAGAACGGCAGTGCCCCGGCGGGCTTGTCCGGGTTCTTGCCGGCTCCGATCATCGCGGCGTCCATCCGGGCGGGGGTCTCCCAGAGGATGTCCTGGTCCACGTTCACGTCATCGGGTTCGGGCCCTGCCCCGCCGCTGGCCGCAGAATCAGAGGGCGGCCGGAGGCCGACCCAGCCGGGTTCGGGAACAGCGGCGCGGACGGCTTCCTGCAGGAGTTCGCCGTGCGGACGTGAGCGGCCGATCGAGGCGCCGCGTGCCAGCCAGGTGATTTCGACGTCGGCGTCGGACCTCAGGTCCAGGAAGTCGCCGGGCTCGGGGACCTCCAGGAACGCATGTCCGCTGATATACGACGGGAGGCTTTCAAGGATGGCGCTGATGGCCGGGACAGCGGTCTCGTCACCGGCAAGCAGTACGCGCTGGGCCAGACCCGGCCGCCATTCGATGCCGGAGTAGGTCTCCGCCGTGACACAGTGCGCCGCCCGGTTGTTGGGTCCAATGAGGGTGAGGGCGTCGCCGGGCCTGGCGTTCAGGGCCCAGTTCGCGGCGGGTCCGCCGTTTCCGGCGGCGTCCAAGTGCATGACAAAGTCGACGTCGATCTCCGGATACACGGAATCGAGGCGTTCCTGCCGCACTGTGTAGGTGCGCATGGAGCCACGGATCGCGGGATCCATGGCCAGCCATTCCTGGTACCAGCCGGACTGCTCCGTGTGGAACACCGGCAGTGGCAGCTGGGTGCCGTCCCCGGCAAGGGACGGGATCATCAGCTTCACGCGCAGGTCCAGGGTTTCGCCGTGGACGCCGAAGCCACGCAGGGAGTACCCGCCGAAGGTGATCCGGCGGAAGTTGGGGCTGAGCTCCTGCACCGCGGCGACCGTCACGTCGAACGCCAGGGTCATTGGTTGGCTGGGCGGCTGGCTGCTTACCCCAGAGGGAGCACGGCGTATCCGCGACTGGCTGCTGCCTGCTGCAGTGCCGCCCGTTGCACTGCCGGCTGTTGCACTGCTGTTAACTGCCCTCATGGGACCAACTCCAGGGTTGCTGTTTCTGATTTTGGGAACTCGGCGTGGTGCCGGCCGAGCGGGATGATCAACGGCGTGCCGGAAATGGGGTCGGGCAGCACCCGCGAGTCCAGGCCGAAGACGTGTCGGACCAAGTCCTCGGTGACGACGTCGGTAGAGGTGCCCTCGGCCACGATCCTGCCGCCTTTCATGGCGATGACATGGTCCGCATACCGGGCCGCCAGGTTCAGGTCGTGCAGGACGATTGCCACGGTGGTGCCGCGGCGCCGGTTCAGGTCCGTGATCAGGTCCAGGACCTCCACCTGGTGGGCCAGATCCAGGTAGGTGGTTGGCTCGTCGAGCAGCAGAACGTCGGTTTCCTGGGCCAGCGCCATCGCGATCCAGACGCGCTGGCGCTGCCCGCCCGAGAGTTCGTCGACGTTGCGTTCGGCGAGCTCCAGCGTTTCGGTGGCTTCCAGCGCACGGTGCACAGCGAGATCGTCACCCGTGCTCCAGCTGCGGAAGAACCCCTGGTGCGGGTAGCGTCCGCGGCCAACGAGGTCCCGGACCAGAATGCCGTCGGGGGCGGTGGGGTGCTGCGGGAGCAGGCCGAGGATGCGGGCGAGTTCTTTGGCCGGGCGGGAATGGATGTCCTTGCCGTCCAGGGTCACGGTGCCGCCAGCCGGCTTCAGCAGCCTGGACAGGCCTCGGAGGAGCGTGGATTTACCGCAGGCGTTGGCGCCCACGATCATTGTCACCTTCCCCTCGGGAATCTCCGCCGTGAGGCCTTCCACCACCCGGCGCTGGTCGTACTGCAGCGTCAGGTCCTTGGCGTTGAGAACTGCCATGTCAGGCGTCCTTTCGGTTGGCCGTGACCAGGAGCCACAGCAGGAACGGTGCTCCCAGCGCGCCGGTGACCACACCGACGGGAAGGACGGTGCCGTCCAGCAGCAGGGGTGCGATGTTGGCGGCGAAGTAGTCGGCGGCGAGGACAATCAGGGCGCCGACGAACGCGCCGGCCGGAAGACTGGCCTTGCCCGTGAAGCGGCGCGCGATGGGGCCGGCCAGGAAGGCGACGAAGGCCACGGGCCCGGCAGCTGCAGTGGCGACGGCGGCAAGGGCGACGGCAACGGCCACCACGCCCAGCCGGGCGATGCCCACCCGGATGCCGAGCCCGGCGGCGGCGTCGTCTCCGAGTTCCAGGATGCGCAGCGGGCCGGCGAGGACGGCGGCGGCGGGCACCAGGACCAGCAGCGCCAGGGCCAGCACTCCGGCACGGTCCCAGCTGGCGGAATTCAGGGATCCGTTCAGCCAGATCAGGGCCTCGGCCGCGGTGCGGATATCGGCCCGCGTCATGAGGAAGTTGACCACGGCGTTCAATGCCGCGGCGATGCCGATGCCGGCCAGGATGAGCCGGCTTCCGGCTGTGTTGGAGTGATTGCCGCCGCCAGATCCGGGGGAACCGCTCCGCGAGATTGTGTAAATCAGGACGGCTACCGCCATGGCCCCGCACAGTGCCGCGCCGGACACCGCCGCTCCGGAGGCTCCGAAAACGACGATGGCGGTGACGGCGGCCGCGCTGGCCCCGTAGCTGATGCCGATCACGTCGGGACTGGCCAGTGGATTGCGCAGCATCGTCTGGAACAGGGTGCCCGAGAGCCCGAAGGCAATGCCGATCATGGTGCCGATGACTGCCCGCGGCAGCTTGGTTTCCATCACGATGAAGCTGGCGCCGGGGATCCTCTCGCCACCGGTGAGGTGGGCCGTGAGGATCCTGACGAAGTCCGGGACGGTGACGGTGTAGCTGCCCAGCAGGATGCTGACGGCGAGGAGCACAACGACGGCGAAGGCCAGCAGGGCCGTCCGGCCCATCGACACACGGCCCATCAGCACACGGCCCATCAGCGCACTGCGCAGCGGCCCCCCATTGGCGCGGACCGGGCCGGCCGGTTCGGCCAGTTCGCGCTCGGCGGGTGCGTTCTCCCCCAGCTCGCGCCTGACGTTGGCGAGGTCTGCTTTGCTCACAGCCCTGCCCCCTTCCCGCGGCGGACCAGCCACACAAAGACAGGCGCACCCACCAGCGCCGTCATGATGCCCGCCGGGACTTCGCCGGGCAACAGGATGACACGGCCCACCACGTCCGACAGCAGGAGCAGCACCGGTGCCAGGACCAGCGAGAACGGCAGGATCCAGCGGTAGTCCGGGCCGGTCAGGAAGCGGACGGCGTGCGGAACCACCAGGCCGACGAATCCGATCGGCCCGGCCAGCGCCGTGGCCGAGCCGCAGAGCAGCACAATGCCCAGCGCGGTGACGGCGCGGACCAGTCCGACGCGCTGGCCCAGGCCGCGGGCGATGTCATCCCCGAGGGCCAGGCTGTTAAGGATCCGTCCGGTGAACAGCACAATCAGCGCCCCGGCGGCCAGGAACGGCAGCCCGGGCAGCACCACAGACCAGTCCCGGCCGGCGATCCCTCCCACCTGCCAGAAGCGAAACCGGTCCAGGGTGTCCTGGCTGGAGACCAGGACGACGTTCATCAGCGAATACAGCCCCGCGCTCAGGGCCGCGCCGGCCAGTGCCAGTTTGACCGGCGTCGCGCCTTCCCTGCCAAGTGACGCGATCAGGTAGACGACGACGGCGGCTGCCGCGGAGCCGATGAACGCGAACCAGATGTAGCCGGTCAGCGACGAGACGCCGAAGACGTAGATCCCGGTGACGACGGCGAGGGCCGCGCCGGCGTTGACACCGATGATCCCCGGGTCCGCGAGCGGGTTGCGGGCCACCCCCTGCATGGCCGCGCCGGCCAGTCCGAGGGCGCCGCCGGCCAACAGACCCAGCACGGTGCGGGGGATGCGGGCGTGGATGACGGCGTGGTCGCCGTCGGCGGGGTCGAACTGCGTCAGGGCCTGCCAGACGGTGCCGAGCGGCACTCCGCGGGCACCCACAGCCAGGGACGCCGCGCAGACCAGGACAAGGACGACGACGGCGGCCAGCAGCCAGGCGGCCTGCTTGGCGGCGGCTTTCCTCCCGGCGGGGGCGACAGGTGCGCCGGGCACACTGCCGGCGGGCGCCGTCGCCGTACTGATTGTCATGGAAGCGTGTTACTTCGCTGCGGCGGCGACTTTGTCCGCGGCGCCGGCCAGCTGCGGCAGGAACGTATCCAGGGACCACGGCAGGCTCAGCGGCGAGGAAGCGGAGATGGACAGGGTCAGCGTGTTGTTCGAGTCGGCAACCAGCGCGCCGGTCTTGACGGCCGGGATCTGGCCCAGCAGCGGGTCAGCCTTGATGGAGTCGGTGGTGGCGGCATCCGGCACCCAGGTCACGAAGATGTCCGAGGTGAGTTCGTTGGCCTTTTCGGCGGACCACGGGATGAAGAATTCCTTGGAGCCCTTGGAGTTGTCCTCGACAACGGATGCGAGCTTCATGCCGATTTCGTTGAGGAAGCGGGGACGGTTGTCGTTGGCGGTGTAGACGTTGACGCCGTCGCTCTTGTCCGGTTCCAGGTTGCCGTAGATGAAGGACTTTCCGGCGATCTGGGGGTACTTGGAGACCTTGTCCTTGATCGTGGCCTCGGTGTCGGAGACCAGCTTGGCGGCTTCGACTTCCTTGCCAAGGGCCTTGCCGATGATGGTGGTGGAGTCCTGCCACGGCGTGCCGTAGGCCAGCTCCGGGTGCGCCACGACGGGGGCGATCTCGCTGAGCTTCTTGTAGTCCTCCTCCGTTAGGCCGGAGTAGGCGCCGAGGATGACGTCCGGGTTCAGCTTGGCGATCTCGGTGAAGTTGATGCCGTCAGCCTCGGAGAACTGGACGGGAGCCTTCGCGGAACCGAACCCGGCGCCGAGCTCTTCCAGCGCGGCGTCCTTCCAAGGTGTGGAGCCCTTGTCGTTACCGCCCCATTCGTTCTTGGGCACGCCCACGGGAACCACGCCGAGGGCGATCGCGACGTCGTCGTTGACCCAGGAAACGGTGACTACGCGCTTGGGCTGTTCTTTGATGGTGGTCTCGCCGAAGACGTGCTTGATGGTCACCGGGAAGACGGTGCTGGCCGGCTGGGAGGGAGCGTCCGCCGCCGTCGAGCCGGCAGGTCCGGTAGAGCAGGCGGTCAGGGTCAGCGCGACGGCGGCCAGGAGGGCTGCGGCCCGCCCTGCGCTCTTGCGGAGGCGGCGGCCGGCGGGGCGGCCGCCTGAACGGGTGAAAAGGGCGGAAGCCACGGAACTCCTTAGGTAAGTGATGCAAACCTAAGTAAGGCTAGCCTATCCTTTGTATAATTAAGAAAGGTTTGAGTAACGTAATTGTCTCAATTGCCCTTTGAAGTGCACCGGAGCATCGATGCGCCCCTCGTTGCACTACTCAAGGCCCAGCCGCCGGGTGCGGAATGCGAACTGGACACGAATCCCGGGCTTTGCAAGGATGGGCTCGCCGGATAATCGGAACCGGTGATGTATTGGGACGGGGGAAGTGAGCATGGACATCGCGACGATGACTGTTGCCACGGTTAGCGGGGTGGCCGCTGTGGCCTGCTACGCGCCCGCGCTCCTGCCAGCCCCGCCCGCGCAGGCCCTTCCCGCGAAGTCCCGGACCAGCACGGACTAGTCCCGCGAGACGCCTTGCCCCACACCGGAGTTGCAGGCTGGCAGTCTTCTGCCCACAATCCGCCTGGCGCGCCGCG
This sequence comes from Arthrobacter sp. 05T45, assembly GCF_056395875.1. Lineage (NCBI taxonomy): Bacteria > Bacillati > Actinomycetota > Actinomycetes > Micrococcales > Micrococcaceae > Arthrobacter > Arthrobacter sp. 05T45. Next base: position 13,150 of record NZ_JBFTKI010000034.1, read on the forward strand.
CGCCCGTCTGGCCGGAGCCATCCGATTTTCGAAAGTGTCCGTCATGCAAAAATTCACGGCGCAGCAGATCCGCTCGTCCTTCATCAACGCGAGCCGCTCAGAAGCCGCCAAACTCAATCTGCCCAAGAGCTTCGACACCCTGGACTGGGAAGCATTGGACTTCCTGGCCTGGCGAGACGCGAAGATGCCCCTCCGCGGCTATCTCGTGGTGCAGGGGCCGAAGGGTCCCACCGGCATCATGCTCCGGGCCCCTGAAGGCGGGGCCAAGAAGAACCGTTCCGTGCTCTGCGAGCTGTGCCGGGACGTGTTCTCCAAGGACGACGTCCTGCTGTGGGTGGCCAAGCGCGCCGGGCAGTCCGGCCGCAACGGCAACACGCTGGGCACCCTGATCTGCGCCGATTTCCTGTGCTGCCGCAATGTCAGGGTGGAGCCTGCGGCCAACGAGATCAACCCGGACCCGGCCGCGGTCGTGCTGCGGCAGATCGAAGGGCTGGTGGCCCGCACGGCCCAGTTCGTGGAGCGCGTCCAAGGCAATTAGCCCCGACACAAGCAACGCGGGGTCACTTACGGCCCATTCCGGAGGCGTTTATGGGCCGTAAGTGACCCCGCGTTGCTTCAAGGGAGAGGGGTGAGGTCAGCGCAGGACGATGTCCACGGGGTTCGCCTCGGAGCGCCAGGTGCCCTCCGTGCCCGGACGTGCGGCGATCACCGGAGCCGTCAGGACGCCGGAACGGTTGGTGCGCTTGTCCCGGAGGATCTCCGTCACCGAGCCGAGGTGCCGGGAGAGGTCGATGACGTTCTCCGGCGCGGCCAGCAGGAGCTGGAAGCCGAACTCATGCAGCGCCTTGATGCCCGCGCCGGCGAATTCCTCCGAGGCGAGCACGAACGCCTCGTCCATCATGACCGTGCCGTACGTGGTGAAGCCCTGCTCGGCGATGCCCAGCTGGTAGCTCAGCGCCGCCGCCATGATGAATGCGGTGAAGCGCTGCCGCTCGCCACCGGACATGGAGCCGGTGTCCGCGTGCATGTAGACCTCGGTCTTCTTCGCGCCCTTCGCTGCCCACTTGGCACCGGCGCCCTTGGCACCGGCACCCTGGACTTCGCGGTGTTCCTTGCACTGGATGAACAGGTGGCCGCGGACGTCCAGCACTTCGGCCCGCCAGCGGCGGTCCTCCGGGGTCTGCGAGCCGAGCCGCTTCACGAGCGTTTCGAGCGACTTGTAGCGGGTGGTGAGCTCGGCGTCGTCGCCCCCCTCCGCCCCGGACGCAGCAGCGGACGCCGCAGCGGACGCTGCAGTAACAGCCTTCCCGGGCCGGGTGTGCCGGACCTTGAGCGCGTTCTGGATGGCGTCCTTGAACTGCTTCGCCGTCGCCGGCAGCGTCTGCTTGATGTCGAGTTCCAGGAAGCTGCCCTCGTGGAAGTTGACCTCGGACAGGATCCCGTTCAGCGGCAGGATGCGGCTCGTGATGGCGCGCCGCTCCTCGTCGAGCAGGTGCAGCAGGGTGGAAAAGGATTCGTGCGTCCGCTGGTTGAAGAACTGCCGGAACTCGGCCTCCTGGGCGGGCAGCCCGTCGCTGACAATCGCGTGGTAGCGGGACTCGAACTCCCCCGCGGCGCCGATCGAGGTGCCGTGGTCCGCGGATATCGCCGTGCCCCACTCCCGGACGAAGCCCTCGAAAATGCGGGTGAGGCGCTCCGAGGTGGCCTGCCCGCGGGACTCGGCGACGTGCAGTTCGGCCAGGAGCCTGGTGCGGACCTGGTTGGCGAGGTTGTCGAGTTCGTGCATCTCCAGGACGTCACCGAAGCCGGTGAAGTACGGTTCCAGCGCGGCGACGCCGGCGTCCGACGGCGGTGCCTGCGCCAGCCGGGTGCGTGCGGCATCGAGCAGCGCACCAGCGGCGGTCATGCGCGCATCGAGGGCCTTGTACTCGCTTTGCAGCACGGCCGCGGATTCGGTGCTGGACTGGTGCTTGTGCCGCGCGGCTTCGATGCTGGCGCGGAGCGGTTCGAGGTCGGCCTGTGCGGCGAGGGCGTCCTTGAGGCGCTTCTCGATCCGGGCGAGCTCCTCGCCGGCCACGGCGGCCGACACCTGTTCCCAGGGCCGGTGGTCCTCGGCCACCCGGCGCAAGGCTTCAAGCTGCCGGGTCATGCCTTGGTGCGACTCTTCCCGGCTTTGCGCCAGCTCGGCGGCCTTGGCCAGCTCCTGCTGCAGGTCCTCAACCTGGGCCGCCACCAGTTCGAGCTTGGCGGCATTGTCGAACCCGAGGACGTAGTCCTGGCGGGATGTGAAGCGGTCATCCTTTTCCACTGTGTGGCGGTTGCGCTTGACCACACCGCCCAGGCTCAGGCCCTTGTCCAGGCCGGCGAGCTCGTCCGGGTTTTCCACACACGGGTAGGCGAAGTCGAGGGCAATCCGTTCGCGGAGCCAGGCGCTGGACTGCGCAAGCGCCTGGGCGTGTGGCCCGGCCGGCAGCCCGGCATCGGTGAGGAAACTGAGCTTGGTCAGCAGGTCGCGATCGGCCACGTCCTCGACGGCCAGCGCGCCGCCGGCCAGGGGCCGGGAGACGTCCACGGCACGCAGCGCCCCGCGCACGGAATAGTCGTTGAGGTAACGGGTGACTGCCGCGAAGTGCTCGCCCGGGACCAGCAGCGTGGTGGCCAGGCTCCGCAGCGCGCGCTCGGCAGCCGGGCGCCACTGTTCCTGGCCCTCGGCAAGGTCGATCAGCTCGCCGCCGAAAGGCATCTGCTCCTCGGGCACGCCCGTGGCAGCGGCAATGGCGCTCCGGTTTTCAATGCTCGACGGCGGCAGCAACGATTTGCGCGTCTTCAGCGAGACGAGCTCCTGCTGGGCCGCGGCGAGTTCGCGCTTCCGGGTGGCGTGGCCATCAAAGGCTTCGAAGCGCAGTTCCTTGAGCGCCTCGGAATCGTCCTGGAGCTCAGCCGAGCGTGCCGCGGCGTGCTCGTGGGCCTGATCCCAGCCGGCGGCCGACCACTGCAGTTCCAGCCCGGCGTCGGTCAGCGCCTTGCGGGTCGATGCCTCGACTTCCTGCCGGAGCTTGAGCCCCACCCGGGCGTTCTCCAGGGACTGCTCGATCGCGGAAATCGCGTTGCCGCCCTGGTTGTTGTACTCGCCCTCCAGCTGGCGCAGTTCCTTGGCGAAGCCGTCACGGACAGCGCGTTCGGCGGCCAGGTCCGTGGCCTTCGCCTGGGCCAGCTCCTTCAGCCGCGCCAGGGTCTTCTCGTGGACTGTGACCGCGAGCTGCTGCCTGTAAGCCTCGAATTCCTCACCTGTTAGGTCCCGCAGCCGGTTCGCGTCCAGGAGCGCCTGCGCGTATTCCTTATTCAGCCCGGGGACGGGGGCCAGCTGGTCGCGCTGCTGCCGGACGTCCTCGAGGCGCTGCCGGATGGACATGAGGTTGCTGAATTCCTCGACGACGTCATCCGCCGCGGCCAGCGTGGCAGGGGCATCGAGGACCTGGTCGCGGAAGAAGGTGTTGACGCTGCCCCCGAGACCCTTGCCGGCCTGGATAACGCGCAGCAGCGGAAGGGCCTGATCCGAATTGATGCCGAGAAGCCGGCGGAATCGTTCGGCGAAGGCCTTGTGGACGTCGAAGATCTGGGCGTCCGGGAAGATCGCGTCCAGCGCAGACTTGGTGAACCGCTTCTCCGCGATGCCCTCGATCGCCGCGAGGTCCAGCGGCTTATTATCGATCACGTAGTACCGGCCGACGCTGGATTCCGTGCCGTTCTTGGGCAGGTCGAAAAGCGCCGAAACCGTCACCCGCGTGCCGGCGGCGTTGTCGAACGTCAGCGCGACGGCGGACCAGGTCGCGCCGGGGCGCTGGAACGCACTCGCCGAGCCCTCTCCCACGGCCTTGTCGCCTACCTTGCCGCGCATGTACGTGAACGTGGTGCGCTTGTCCTCGACAGCGCCGCCTGCCCGCTGTGCAGCCGCTTCGTTGGAGCGCGGACGGGCGTCGAAGACCCGAAGCATGGCATCGAACAGCGTGGACTTTCCGACGCCCGAATTGCCGGTCAGCAGTGTGCCGTTGCGGTCCACGTGCATCGTGTGGGCGCCATGGAATGTGCCCCAGTTGACCACCTGGACCAGGGCCAGGCGCATCTGGCCGGGGTTCGTGAGCTCACCCATGGGCAGCATGGTTGCGATGCTCACTTGGTCTCCTCGGCTTCTTCAGTGTGGCTGGGTGACGACGACGGCGATGCCGCCCCCGCCCCTGCGACGCGCAGCTGATCTTCGATCAGCTCAGCGCGCGGCTCCGACAGGCCCGATGCCACTCCCGGGGCGGCATCGCCGTCGTCGTTGTACGGGTCACCGTGGGCGTCCGCAGCGACTGCGGTGCCGCTGTTCACGTCACGTTCGGCGACGGCATCGCCGTCGTCGTCCGGGTCTTCCTCCGCGTTTGCCGAGGTGTCTGTGTCGAGCTCCAGGAGCGGCTCCGTTCCCGACTGGTCTGTGCTGGCTGCCACCAGGGCTTCGATTTGGGCCGGGATGTCGCCGATGTTTTCGAACGGCAGGGCCAGCGGGAGGGCGTTGGAGATGGTGTAGACCTCGTCCAGGCCCGTGGCGAGCAGGAGCTGGCGGGCCAGGAGCTTGGTGATGGCGCGATTGACGACGTCGGCATCGCGCAGGGCGTCCTGCTGGCCGGTGGGCTGGTAGTGGGCGACGAGTTCGGCGATTTCCTCGCGCGTGATCGTCGGGTCCGTCTGGGCGGTGACGTGCCGGTCCAGGAGCAGGCGCAGGCGGAGCAGGACGATGGTCTCGACCCGGCTCAGGGCACGCTGCTGGCGCAGGATACTGGAACGCGTACTGCCGCCGATCGCCTCGGGGTCAACCGGGCGCAGCACGGCGACCTTGCGCTCGTGGTCCAGTTGCAGCGTGAGGAAGAGTTCGGAGAGGCGGCTGCGCAGGATCAGCTGGTTGTCCAGGAGCGTGGTCCACAGCTTCTCGTCGCGGCCGCCGTCGATGTAGGGGCCCTTGAGCAGCTTCACGAGCGCCTGCCGCACCTTCATGGGCAGCACGCCGGTGTCGCCGGGGAAGAGCGCGGCGCCGTCGACGAACGTGTCCCGGGGGGTGACGATGAAGGGGTCGCTCCGGACGTGGGCGCCATCGCTGTCCGCAGGCGCAGACTCGGGCGCGGACTGCGGGTCCGACGCCGCGGTCTCTGCCAGGGTCTCGGTCGCGGTCTCCGCAGTGGTCTCTGCCGTGGTTTCTGTCGTGGTCTCGGTCACAGTCTCTTCAGTCATGGTCAATCCTTCGCGAGCGTGACGACGGGCAGGTAAGCGGTGCGGGTGGTGCCGTCGATTTGTTCGAATTCGATGGGGCCCCAGGTCCCCCGGTCGAAGCCGGCACCTTCGTGGAGGGTCTGCGACAACAGGGCCCGGATGGAGTTGATGTGGCGTTCCTCTGCCGGCAGCTGCGCCCAGGCCTCGGTAAGGGTTGAGGCCCCCGCGAGCGCGGCGCGGATGGCCTCCGGCTTGGCCTTGGCGGTCCGGGGCGAGCGCGCCCGGTCCGAGTCGGAGAACGCGATGGGGTCGGCCAGCTTGGGTGGAGCCGCGAATTCGTCAGGGTCGAAGAGCTTGACCATGGCCAGGGACTCGAAACCGGCGCTGAACAGCACCGGGCCGCGGACCAGGCCGGGCCGTTCGCGCTCGTACGGCAGGGTGCGGATCGCCTGCTCAGCCTCGCGCAGGACCTTCCGGAGCCGGACCGACTGCCGGAAGTCGTCACTTTGGACGTAGGTGTTGAGGCTCTCGCTGAGCTTGCCGTAGATCCGCTGGATCTGGCTGTGCTGGGTGCGGAGTTCGGCCACAAGGTTCTTGAGCGTCTCGCGTTCATCGTGGCTGAGCTCGTCCGCGAACTGCCGGCTCAGGACTTCGCCGATCGCCGACCGGAACCTCAGCTGCTGTTGCGGGTCCTCCAGGAACGCGGTGAAGGAGCGGAACGTCCGGCCTTCGGGGCTCTGCCGCAGCCGCTTGTCGGCCTCGAGCACCTGGGCCATGGTGGCGCCCTTGCTGAGCGATTCCTCGATGATCTGGTTGCGCAGCTCCCCCACGAGCTCTTCGATCCGGTCACGCATCTTCTTGTAGTCCGCGGGCAGGCTGGCCGCGAGATCGAGGATGTTGCCTGCCGCCTCCACGGCCTCGTCGTCGTCGAGCAGCCCGTCGAAATCGCCGGAGCTGATGTCTTCCATCAGCTGGCGGCGCTCGTCGATCTCCTCCTCGAGGGATTCAATGCGTGCGCTCTGGTCCGGGTTGGTCTCGTTGGCGAGCTTCTCGACGTCGCCCAGCAGTGTGCCGAGCCGGGAGCCGTTCAGCGTGGACCGCTCACTGGAGAGGCTGTCCAGGAAAGCCAGGACGCGGGCAGCAGGCTCCGTGACTTCGTAAACGATCTGGCCCGACTGGTTCCGGCGGGTCAGGAAGTTCTTGCGGGTCCATTCGTCCGCGTATTTCTTTCCGGAAAGTGTGCCGTTGGCCGAGCCGCTGTGCTGCTCTCCCGTGCCGGGGGCCTGCCGGCGGAGCTGCTCGAGGAAGGCGTCGACGTCGGCGTGGAACTGTTCCAGCGGCAGCTGGGCGCGCGTGCGGGTGAAGGAGGCCTGGAGCACGGCGATCACCCAAGGCGCCGAACGCGTCAGCGCCCAGGCAGGTCCCTTGGTAAGGAGCTCAAGGTCCCGGAGCCGGGTGCTGATGGCGTCGGCTGATGACACGGCGGAACGGGACACGCGCTCTCCTTCGGCTGCCAGGGGATGGTTTGGGGTGGCGTTGCGGGGCAGCGGATTCGAAAAACTGCCAGCTACAAGGTTAACGCAGGGCCCCGTCCGCATTTATCGTTGTCTGCTCCCCTATGTCGGCGCACACTGGAATGACCAGCCGAAGGGAGACGATCATGCGCAAGAGAACGATCTGGATCACGGGGGCGGCCTCTGCAGCGGTGGTGCTGGGGGGAGCGTCAATTGCGGTCGGGGCCACCCAGGCCAGGGATGTCTGGTCCGGAAGTGCGGGCGCCCTCACCGCCAAGATCGGGAACTTTGAGATCGGTGACGATTCCGATGGGCCGGCGCTCAGTGACGCCGACCGTGCCATGGCAACCAAGGCCGCGTTGGCGAAGGTGGGCCAGGGCAGCGTCACCGAAGTGGAGCGCGATGACGACTCCGGCGCGGCCTACGAGGTCGAGGTACGCCTCAACGACGGGTCCCAGGTCGAAGTCGCCCTCGGCGCGGACTTCCAGGTCATGAGCCAGAGCGCCCCTGAACACGACGAAGACTGACACCGGGCAGCCTCCCGGCACTGACAAGCGGTGCGACCCCCGCGATCGGTGAGGGTGCCGCAACCCCGCCGTGACCTACGCCCCGGTAGCATTTCGATCCCGTATCAAGAGGCCGCCACCGTCCAAGGACCCTAGTTCAGCCCGCCCACGGCACCCTACGCTCGGGCTACTGGTTCAACCGGAGCAATGGTGCAGGGGGAAGAATGCAGTTCGACCTAAGCGCAGTGGAAACCGGCACGATGGTGGTCATTGGAACCCTCGTGTTTGCCGTGATGATCGGCGCCTTCATGATGGTGTCCGCGTTCGCGGCCATGGTTTTGGTCGGTGTCGGCCGGCTCGCCTGGTACCTCGTGGCCGGCGCGGTGGTGGGCCTGGTCCACGGCATCAACCACGGTTGGGATCGGCTGGTTCACCACGCCTCAACGGTGGAGATGCCCGCCGATTTCCAGGTCGACTTCGGCACGGACTTCCGGTCCGACTTTCCGGGCCAGGCCTCCCCTAGCACAGGCACTTACCCGCGAGTAGTATTGCGGGACAGCTGAAGGGTCCTCCACCCGCGGCGGATCCAGGGCTCAAGCCGGTCACCCGGTTAGAGGAGATGCCCAGTGAGCTCCGCCATCGAAGATCCCGCCACCACACCCGGTACTCCAGCGTCAGGTTCTCCAACATCAGGCATTGAAATTCCGGCGGCCGCCGGGGCGCCTGAGCACGTCGGCCCCGACGCGACGGCCGCCGACGCCCGCGCCATTGCCGAGGCCGCCCGCGAAACCAATTGGAGCCAGCCCAGCTTCGCGAAGGGCCTCTACCTTGGCAGCTTCGATTTGTCGCTGATACATCCGTGGCCCGAGGCCCCCGCCGACGACGTCGAACGCGGCGAGGCGTTCATGGCCCGGCTGGCCGACTACTGCCGCACGATGTCCGGGCGCACCATCGAACGCGACGACCGGATCCCGGACGCCTATCTCAAAGGGCTCGCGGACCTCGGTGTGTTCGGAATGAAGATTCCCCGCGAATACGGCGGACTGGGCCTCACGCTCGTGTATTACGGCCGCGCACTGGCCCTGCTGGGCTCGGTGCACCCAAGCCTCGGCGCCCTGATCTCGGCGCACCAGTCGATCGGCGTCCCGGAGCCCGTCAAGGTCTTTGGCACTCCGGCCCAGAAGCGCGAATACCTGCCCCGCTGCGCCGCCGGCGCCGTCACCGCTTTCCTGCTCACCGAGCCCGACGTCGGCAGCGACCCCGCCCGGATGGGCAGCACGGCCGTCCTCTCCGACGACGGCGAGTCGTACCTCCTGGACGGCGTCAAGCTCTGGACCACCAACGGTGTTATCGCCGAGCTCGTCGTGGTCATGGCCCTCGTGCCGCCGCACACCGATGCGGACGGGACCGCCCACAAAGGCGGCATCAGCGCCTTCGTGGTCGAAATGGACACCCCTGGCATTACCGTGGAAAACCGCAACACCTTCATGGGGCTCCGCGGGATCGAAAACGGCGTCACCCGCTTCCACCAGGTCAGGGTCCCCGCTGCCAACCGGCTGGGCCGGGAAGGCCAGGGCCTGAAGATCGCCCTCACCACGTTGAACACGGGCCGGCTCTCCATCCCCGCGCTGTGCGTCGCCACGGGCCGGTGGAGCCTGAAGATCGCCCGCGAATGGTCCGACGCCCGCACCCAGTGGGGCCGGCCGATCGGCCAGCATGAGGCAGTGGGCAAGAAAATCGCCTTCATCGCCGCCAGCGCCTTCGCCCTGGACGCCGTGTTTGAACTCTCTGCGGAAATGGCCGACGCCGGGCAGAAAGACATCCGGATCGAGGCGGCCCTGGCCAAGCTGTGGTCCACGGAGATCAGCTGCCTCATCGCGGACGAACTCGTGCAGATCCGCGGCGGCCGGGGCTTTGAAACGGCGGACTCCCTCGAAGCCCGCGGCGAGCGCGCCGTCGCCGCGGAACAGCAGCTCCGCGATATGAGAATCAACAGGATCTTCGAGGGGTCCTCGGAAATCATGAGGTTGCTGATCGCCCGCGAGGCCGTGGACGCGCACCTGGCCGCCGCGGGAGACCTCGCCTCGGAGGATGCCCGCCTCTCCGACAAGGCGAAGGCCGCCGTCGGCGCCTCCGGTTTCTACGCGAAGTGGCTGCCCAAACTCGTGGCCGGCGCCGGCATGGACCCGCGCTCCTACAGCGACTTCGGCCGGCTCGCGAAACAGCTGCGCTACGTGGAGCGCTCCTCCCGGCGCCTCGCCCGGCAGACCTTCTACGGGATGGGCCGCTGGCAGGCCAAACTTGAGCACAAGCAGGCGTTCCTGGGCCGGATCGTGGACATCGGTGCGGAGCTGTTTGCCATGGCAGCCTGCTGTTCGCGCGCCGAGATGCTGCTGCGGACGCAGCCGGAACGCGGCGCCTCCGCGTACGAACTCGCCGAGGCGTACTGCGAACAGGCCCGTGTTCGCGTCGACGAATATTTCGACCGGCTGTGGCGGAACACCGACGACGCCGACCATGCCCTGGCCCGCAAGACACTGGCCGGGGACTACACCTGGCTGGAAGCCGGAATCCTCGACCAGTCTGAAGGGACCGGTCCATGGATCGCGGACGCCAGCCGGCGCGCCTCCGTCCGGGAGGACCTGCACCGCAAGTACCGCTGACGGGCCGCCGCCACGGATAGTAAGCATCCTTGCTAACCGGATTCCGCCGTGGTTAGGTTGACGCCAGACCGGCGTCTCCAGTGTGCCCGGTCATTCAGCGAAAGTGAGCAGCCCTCATGAGCAGCACCGCAGGCCCCGACGACAAGACGACACAACACGCCGCGCAGGACGACGCCACAACCCGCCCGGTGACAGCAGTCCGCCACGACGACCCCGTCCGCGACGCACCGGTCCGCGATGCTGTTCACGACACTGTCGTGGAAGAGATCCCCACGCGCGAGACGGTAGTGGCCCGCGAGAAGGAACAGTTCGGCGGCATCAAGGTCGGCTCGGCATTCTTCGGCTGGCTGACGGCCACGGGTACGGCCGTGCTGCTCACCGCGCTGGTCGCTGCCGGCGGTACCGCCGTCGGTCTGGCCACCAACACCGATGTGAACGACGCCGTCGACCAGGCCTCCAGCAATCAGACGGTCGGGCTGACCGGCATCATCGTGCTGCTCGTGATCCTCCTGGTCGCCTACTACTGCGGCGGATACGTCGCCGGGCGCATGGCCCGCTTCAACGGCGCCAGGCAGGGCTTCATGGTCTGGATCTGGGCCCTGATCGCCGCGATCGTCGTCGCCGTGCTGGGCCTGGTCGCCGGGCAGCGCTTCAACATCCTGGCCAACCTGAACAGCTTCCCGCGGATCCCGATCAACGAGGGCGAATTGAACACCCTGAGCATCATCGCGGCGATCGTCGTGGCCGCGGTGGCTTTGGTGGGCGCAGTGCTGGGCGGCCTCGCGGGAATGCGTTTCCACCGCAGGGTGGATCGGGCCGGCTTCAGCCCGGCAGCAACGGTTGAGAACCACCCCGTCAGGGACAACTCAGCCGGGCGCCCCTAGCCGCGACGGCGTCAGCCCCGGAAGGCTCAGCCAGCAACGACGCCATCTACGTAGTACCAGCGCCGGTCCAACCGCACAAAGCGGCTGGTTTCGCGGTGCAGGCCGCGTTCGCCCTCGTGCCGGTAGTGCGCCGCGAATTCCACCGTGCCTTCGCTGTCCAGCGGGCCACCGCGGCTGGTGGAGAGGATGTCCAGGCGTCGCCACTGCATGCCGGAATCAAACTCCAGCTCAGCGGGCCGAGTGTCCGGGTGCCAGGTCCGGAGCAGGTACCCCTTGTCGTGGACCACGAAGGCGCTGTACCGGGAGCGCATAAGCTGCTCCGCCGTAGGCGCCTCGGCGTCCCCGCGATGGAACCGGCCGCAGCAGTGCACATACGCCTCGCCCGACAGGCACGGGCAGTTCCCCTCATACGGCGCGGAATATGCCGCTTCCGGAATACTCACGGAGCGGTCCGTGCCAGATGCTCCGGCGGGCTCGGAATCGGCTGCTGCGGAGTGCGTCACAAGGTGTCCTTCCGGCGGGCCGGACGACGCCGGCGGGGCTGTCTCCGACTATAGACGCCCGGCCGGCGGTGCCCGTGCCCCGCCCGCGGATAACGGCTTTGACACATATTCGCCACGACTGCCGGGGGCGGCACGGGGCCAGCGAAAAGTACGTATTGTTAAGGGGGCTCCTGCCCGCCGTGTGCTTGCGGCAGGGACCACGCTGAAGCAGGCCGGCAAGGAGAGGTGACATGGAAGATCCAACGACCATTGCGCTGAACCTGACTTTTTTCGGGACCCTCGGCGTGGCGTTCTTCATGTTCCTCGGCCTCTTCCTGGTCTTCGCCGCCACCCTCGTGCTCGCAGGGATCGGCCGGCTGGCGGCAGTCATTGTCCTGGCCGTCGCCGGGCTCGTCCGCGGAACCCCGGTATCACGGGAAAATGGGGCTGGGGAAGAGCCGGCGCCGCACCGGCCGGCCAAGGCCGCGAAGCCCGCACGCCCCGCCCGGAATGCAGCCAAAAAGGAACCCGCGCTGTCCCCGGAGTGGGCGGCCGCCGTGGCCCGGGCAGATGCCCGCGCCGCCGCGAGGGCCAGGGCCGAGGCCGGACCCGCCGTCCGGGTCACCGTCCGGGACCTGCCCGACCCCCTGGCACCGGCACAGGACATCACGGAAGTCTCTGCCCTCGTGCAGTCTGCCACGGACACCAATGGAACACTTGGCTCCGTCCCGCGGGCGTTCAAAAAGCCGCCCATGCCCGCAGGGAAGTCCTTGCTGGACACCGGATCGCTCGTGGCGCTGCGCGGCACTCCGCCGGCCGGGAAGGCCAAACAGCCGGTCCAGGAACGCAAGGCCGGCTGAGCCCTTACCCCGGGCAGGCAAGTCCGCTACGTTGGAACCCATGGAATTCAGATACCTCGGGAACAGCGGCTTCAAGATTTCAGAAATCACGTTTGGCAACTGGCTGACCCATGGCTCCCAAGTGGAGAACGATGTCGCCACCCAGTGCGTCCGGGCCGCGCTCGACGCCGGTATCAGCACCTTCGACACGGCCGACGTGTACGCCAACACAGCGGCGGAGACGGTCCTCGGAGCAGCCTTGAAGGACGAGCGCCGCGAGTCGCTGGAAATTTTCACGAAGGTCTTCGGCCCCACCGGGCCCAAGGGCCACAACGATCTCGGCCTGTCCCGCAAGCACATCATGGAATCCATCAACGGCTCCCTCACCCGGCTGCAGACCGACTACGTGGACCTCTACCAGGCACACCGCTACGACTACGAGACGCCGCTGGAAGAGACCATGCAGGCCTTCGCGGACATCGTGCGGCAGGGCAAGGCCCTGTACATCGGGGTCAGCGAGTGGACGGCCAACCAGATCCGCGACGGCCATGCCCTCGCCAAGGAACTGGGCTTCCAGCTGATCTCCAACCAGCCTCAGTACTCCATGCTGTGGCGGGTGATCGAGGCCGAGGTGATTCCGGCGTCGGAAGAATTGGGCCTGTCCCAGATTGTCTGGTCCCCAATTGCCCAGGGCGTGCTGAGCGGCAAGTACCACCCCGGCAAGCCTGCCCCTGAGGGCAGCCGCGCCACGGACTCCAAGGGCGGTTCGCGGATGATCGAGCGTTGGATGTCCAACGAGGTCCTCACCGGCGTCCAGCAGCTCAAGCCGATCGCGGAGGAGGCCGGGCTGACCATGGCGCAGCTCAGCATCGCCTGGGTGCTGCAGAACAAGAACGTGGCCTCCGCGATCATGGGCGCGTCCCGGCCGGAGCAGATCGAGAAAAACGTCGCGGCAGCCGGCGTGAAGCTGGACGCGGTGATCATGGACAAGATCGACGCCGTCATCGGCTCACTGGCCGAACGCGACCCCGCGCAGACCAAATCGCCCGCCTCCCGCGAGGCCTAGACCATGACCATGACCAACGCTCCCGAGCTTGCCGTCACCGGGTCCACCGGCCAGCTGGGCGCCCTGGTGGCCAGGCTGCTGGCCCAGGCCGGCAGCCAGCAACGGCTCCTGGTGCGGGACGCCGCCCGGGCACCTGAGCTCGAAGGCGCCGTCCCCTTCGTCACCACCTACGCCGAGCCGGAGCAGGCGAAGACGGCGCTTTCCGGGGCGAAAACGTTGTTCATGGTCTCCGCAGCCGAGGCCGAGGACCGGCTGCAGCAGCACTACGCCTTCGTCGATGCCGCGGCCGCAGCGGGCGTCCAGCACATCGTGTACACCTCGTTCTTCGGCGCGGCGCCGGACTCCACGTTCACGCTGGGCCGGGACCACTTCGCGACCGAGGAGCGCATCAAGGCCTCCGGCATGGACTACACGTTCCTGCGGGACAACTTCTACCTGGACTTCCTGCCGCTGCTGGCCGGCGAGGACGGCGTGATCCGCGGCCCCGCCGGAGACGGCGTCATGGCTGCCGTGGCGCGGTCAGACATTGCCCGCTCGGCCGTCACCGTACTGCGGGACCCGTCCCTGCATGTGGGACGGACCTATGACCTGACCGGCCCGGAAGACATCTCGCTGGCCCGCGCCGCCGAACTCCTGACCGCCGGAACCGGCCGGGCCATCACCTTCCACAACGAGACCCTGGCGGAGGCCTACGGGTCCCGTGCCTCGTACGGCGCCCCGCCATGGCAGGTGGACGCCTGGGTGAGCACCTACACGGCCATCGCCGCCGGCGAACTCGCCGGTCCGACGTCGGCAGTGCATGAGCTGACGGGCCGGGAACCGCTGAGCCTGGCGCAGTTCCTGGCCGAGGCGCACACGCTGTAGCCCCTTGACCGGAAGAGACGGGACCGGAAGGGACGGGACCGGCGCGTCCCGGTGTTGACGGTTTCCGGGCTGCGGCGTAGACCTGAGACCAGGTGATACCTACTAAAACCGGCGGGTCCTTCACAGGAGCGGGACCGGGCCGGTCCGGAAAGAATCGCGGCATGCCATGCCAAAGCAAATGTCCAGACACTCTTCTGTCCTGAAGAGTCCGCGCCGGCAGGCCGGACAACCCCGGGCGCATCCCGGCGAACCGAGCCACGGCCCGCTGACGGCGGAGGAACTCCAGCTCGCCGTGCGGAACCATTCCATGCCGCTCGAGGCCCTGCGGAGCGACACCACACCGCCCGGACTGCACTACGTGCTCACGCACTTCGACATCCCGTTCATCGACGCCGATCACTGGCATCTGTGGATCGGCGGCGCCGTGCAGCGGTCCTTCGAACTGAGCCTGCGGGCCTTGCTCCGGGCACCGAGCATCACCCTCCCGGTCACCCTGGAGTGCGCCGGCAACGGCCGGTCCCTCCTGCGGCCCCGCCCACTGAGCCAGCCGTGGGTACTCGAGGGCGTGGGGACCGCCGTGTGGACCGGTGTCCCGCTCGCCTACCTGCTGACGCGGGCCGGAGTGGAGGACGACGCCGTGGAGGTGCTCTTCACCGGGGCCGACGCCGGCAGCCAGGGCGGCGTCGCCCAGCAGTACGCGCGCAGCCTGCCGATCGAGGAGGCCTTGCGCCCCGACGTCGTGCTCGCCTACCGGATGAACGGCGCAGACCTGCCGCCTCAGCACGGCTATCCGCTCCGGCTTGTGGTGCCCGGCTGGTACGGCATGGCGAGCGTGAAGTGGCTGACCTCGATCAAGGTTCTGACCAAGCCCTATGACGGTTTCCAGCAGGCAGTGGCGTACCGCTACCAGCATGACGCCGAGGATCCCGGAACCCCGGTCACCTGGATCAAGGTCCGCTCGCTCATGATGCCCCCGGGGGTCCCGGATTTCTTCACCCGGAGCCGGATCCTGCCCCCGGGACCGGTGATGCTCACCGGCCGGGCCTGGTCCGGGCAAGGCGCCGTGCAGCGCGTCGACGTCGGAATCGACGGAAAGTGGGCAGCGGCCCATCTGGAGCACCCGGCAGCGCCGTTCGCGTGGTGTGCGTGGTCGATGCCGTGGGTGGCCGATCCGGGCGAACACGAGCTCTCCTGCCGTGCCACGGATGCCAGCGGCGCGGTCCAGCCGCTGGAACCGGAATGGAACTACCAGGGCATGGGCAACAACGTGGTGCAGCGGATCAAGGTCAGCGTGGCATAGCGCCCCCACCCGGGGCGCGGGGACTTAGCGGCCGCGCCGCAGGTGCTCCGCATTCAGTTCATCGAGCTGGGAATCCGTGAGCTCGTCAAAGCCGCGGGCCTCGCGTTTGTCGCTGCGGGAGAAGCGGATGAACATCAGGATGATCAGGGGCAAGTCGACAATTTCGCAGATGAACCACAGGACGTCCCCCGCCAGCTGCTGGTCACGCAGGGCGTTGGGGAACCAGCCCATCGCAGACGGCGTCGTTGCGACGTGATCCAGCACCTGGCCGTTGAGGCGCAGCAGGATCCCGGGCACGGCATCGACCAGCAGCTCGATGAAAACAAACACGAACTCCATGATGAAGAACGCGCTGGAGCGGCGGAAGTCCGCGTCCTCGATGATCGGCAGGGCCATCATCATGCCAAGCAGCGGGACCCCGACCGTCAGGAGCGCCTCGGCCCAAGCGGCTGTGCGGAGGGTGTAGAAGGCCGGAGTCAGGAAGGTGGCGAAGAGGGCAAGGCCCAGGAGCGGGGCGGCCATGGAGTTGCCGGCAAACCGCACCGCGCTGTGCGCGAGCGCCCTGTTCAGCCGGCCGACGCCGCGCGGCGGCAGGGCCGCACGGCCGAGGGAGATGGGTTTTCCCAGGCCGATCAGCAGCGGCACCACGAAGAGCAACAGGGAAATCTTGAGCGTGAAGGCCCACCGGAGCTGCGGGCTGTAGACGCCAGGGAACCCGCACGTCAGCACTGTCAGGGACCCAAGGCCCAGAACATAGAACGCCAGGGTCCGCCACCCGGGATGGCGGTGCCCGCGCGCCGCCGCGGCCCTCAGGCCCAGCGCGTACAGCAACGCCGAGCCGCCGATCAGGGCGGCGGCGGCCCAGTCGATCTGCCAGGCGGTGAGGACTACATCAAGGGGCGGCACGGGCTCATGATAGATACCATTTCTTGGAAGACGCCGGGCCCGTGCCTGGCCGGGCGGCCGGGGCAGGCCTCAGCATCCCTCGTAGCCGGTGAGCACCTTGACCTTGTCCGCCGAGGCGGACGACGGATCGAAGGCGTCAGTAGTCCACGATCGCGCCGGCGGAGATGTTGACGGTCGCGTCCGTGATGGCCGCCGCCTTGTCCGAGACGATGAAGGAGGCCACGTTACCGACGTCCGTCAGCGTGGCCGTCCGGTTCAAATGCGCGGCCCTGGCAATCTCCACTACGATCTCTTCGCGGCCCTCGGCCTGCCACGGGATGGTTTCGATAATGCCGCCCGTGACCATGGTGACCACCCTGATGCCGTGTTTTCCCAGTTCCAGGGCCCATTGCCGGCGCAGTCCTTCCATCGCGTCGAGCGCCACCTTGAAACCGCCCAGGCCGGGGATCGTCTGCGGGCCCGAACCGCCGAACATGAGCACGACGCCGGAGCGTTGCTTGACCATGTAGGCGGCGGCCGCGCGGGTGGTCAGGAAGTGCGTCCGCGCGGCCAGGGTGATGGGCTGGGTGAAGTCATCCACATCGATCTCCATGAGTGGCTGCTGGATGTCGCCGAATGAGATCACGTTGAAGGAGATGTCGATCCTCTTGCTCTTCTTCGCCACCCGGCTTACGAAGGCATCCACCTGCTCTTCGTCCAGGGCGTCGACGACGGCGGTTTCGGCTGTGCCGCCCGCCTCGCGAATGTCATTGGCTACTTTTTCCAGCCGCGATTCCGTCCTTCCGGCAATGTGCACTGTGGCGCCGTCGGCCGCGAAAGCCCTTGCCACCGCCCCGCCGACCGCCCCGCCGCCGCCATAGATCAGGGCGGTCTTGCCGTGAAGCATGCCGTTTTCCGGAATCCCGATGTTCACCATGGTCGCCTGCCTAGTGCCGCGGAGTACGTGAATTCCCTCAACTATGTTCTTGCGGAGGGCGGGTGGCAAGAGGACCGGGCGCAGCGCGGCATTAGCTTCTGGGCGGCCCTCCGGGTCCGGTGGCTGGTCCTCCGGGTCCGGGCGCGGGCCCGGGTCCTGGTCCGGCGGAGGGTCCGGGTCCTCCTGTTCCGAGCGCGGGTCCGGCGGCGGGTCCTCCGGTTCCGAGCGCAGGCCCGGCGTATGCAGGCACCGGCAGCTCGCCCGGATCGACCGGACCCATATCAAGGTGGAACGGCGGATATTCGTCCCGCATGAGGGCAACGTAGGCGATAACGCGGTAGATCCAGCGGTTCAGGCCAAGCAGGAGGTCGAAGAGCCCCCGCCGGTATTGGCCCGTGAACAACAGGATCACGCCGGCGATGAGGACCAGCAGCCCCAGGAGGGAGATGCCCACACCTTGCTGTACCCACTCGCCGTCCCGGTACTCCCACGTCCTCGCGGTCCCCGTCAGCAGGCTGATAAGCAGCAGATGTGGAATGGCCAGCAGCCACGATTTCACCAGCACCAGGCCGCGGGACAGCCGTTCGGGATAGTCGACGTCGAAGTCCGCCGGGTAATCGGTGCGGGCCAGGGTGAAGGGGGGATAGACATCCGTGCCGATCGCGCTGAAGGCGTAGAAGGCCACACGCCAGTTCCAGCGGATCACACCGACACTGAAATTGAACAGCGAGCGCGGGTAGCGCGCCGTGAACAGGATCGCGAACCACGCCACAATCGTGACCACTCCGAAGGCGAACCAGAGGATGAACAGGACGATGAAGTGCGGGATGGCCAGGAACCACTTCACGAGCCACATCCACCGTGACAGGTTCGGGTCGAGGTAGCCGTGGAGGCGGGCGGGGTACACATATGCGGTCGTAGCACCCGGCGACACCGGATACGGAGTCCCCGGCGGGGCAGCGTATGCCGCCACGGCACCCGGCGTGGCCGCACTGTTCTGCTGGCCGGGGGTGGCATTGGGCGGGTAGGGACCCGCGGGATACGGCTGGCCGGGCTGGGCCGGCAGGTGGCCGGGAGGGACACCGCTGCCCGTCCCGCCTTGGCCCGGGCCGCCACGGCCGAGTCCAACGGCGCCCAGCACTATCAGCGGCACGCCGATCAGCAGCATCACGAGTCCGCCGATCAGCAGGCCGATGAACAATGGCAGGAGCAGGTCTGTGCGTGCCCCTGCCTGCAGATTCACGCTCACCGGAGAGGTCGCGTCGGCATTCATGACCACCACTGCCCAGGATCCGGAGCGGAGGTTCCAGGTCAGTTCCTGTTCCCCCGGGCCTGTGGCAGTCGCGGCCCAGAAGGTCTGCTGCGCCGGATTGGACGGGATTTGGGAGCCGGCCACTTCGCGGTACTGCGCTCGGAAGGGGTTGAACCTGACGTCGACGATTTCGGTGCGCCGGACACCAGCCAGGTACGTCGCGACGTCGGCCCGCGGGGCAATTCCGATGAAGATTTCCTTGCCGGGATCGGTGGAGGAACCGCGGAGCAGCACGCTGCCCGCCATGTCCACCGGAACGCCGTCGTCCACGCCGCCGCCGGTCATGAGGTCCAGCCGGGGGGTCGTCAGCGCGTAGGAATTGCCTGAGAAAGGCGCCGACGGCGTGATGAAGTACCTGCCGTCACGTTGCTGGTAGTTGACCCAGCCCGCAAAGCCGGCGCCCGCCAACAATCCCAAACCGACCAGCGCGCACAGCGAGCCGATCACCAGCATGACAATCCGGCCTGCCTTCATGGCCGCCGTCCTTTCAGATGGTCCGTTTGCCACGCCCGGCCGGACGTGGCTTCCGGAAGCTGGCGGCCCGGGCCGCTACCGCCCGAGCGGGATCACGAACGGCTTGGCTTCGTCGATCGCGCCGGCACTGCCTGCGTGGAGGACAACGAGCGCGTTCATGCCGTGATCACGACTTTGAGGGCCTTCGTCTCCGCGGCGCGGGCGAAAGTGTCGTACGCCTCCATGAACTCGTCAAAGGTGAAGTGGTGGGTGGCGAAACTGTCCGCGGGGATCTTTTGCTGTGCCACGAGCTTGAGCAGCATGGGGGTGGTGTTGGTGTTCACCAGGCCCATGCTGATGTTGATGTTCCGGATCCAGAGGTCTTCGACGTGCAGTTCCACGGCCTTGCCGTGCACACCCACGTTGGCCACGGTGCCGCCGGGACGCACGATGTCGGTGCACATCGTGAAGGTCGCCGGGACGCCCACGGCCTCGATCGCCACGTCCACACCCTGCCCGTCGGTCAGGAGCATGAGCTGCTCCTTCCAGTCGGCATCGGATGAGAGGACCACGTCGGTGGCTCCGAATTCGCGGGATTTCTCGAGCCGGTTCGCGTCGAGGTCGACGGCGATGATCGTGGCGGCGCCGTAGAGGCCGGCGGTGGAGATCGCGGCAAGTCCCACGGGGCCCGCGCCGATGACGGCGACCGTGTCGCCGGGCTTGACCCGGCCGTACTGCACGCCGATCTCAAAGCCGGTGGGGAGGATGTCGGAGAGCATGACGGCCTGCTGGTCGCTGACTCCCTCAGGCAGGAGGTGCAGGGAGTTCTCTGCATAGGGGACGCGGACGAACTCGGCCTGCGTGCCGTCGATCAGATGTCCGAATACCCATCCGATGCCGGAGGTTCCTTCCTCCCCCAGGCAATGGGAGTACAGGCCTGTCTTGCAGTTGGCGCAGTGCCCGCAGGACTTGATGCACGAAATGATGACGCGGTCCCCGACCTTGAGGCTGGTCACGGAGGCGCCGATCTCCGTGATGGTGCCGACCCCTTCGTGGCCCAGGATGCGGCCCTTGGTCACCGCGGGGACGTCGCCTTTGAGGATGTGCAGATCGGTCCCACAGATGGTGGTGGTGTCCACTTTGACGATCACATCGCTGGGATTCTGGATTGTGGGATCGGGGACCTCGGTCCACGATTTCTCCCCGGGACCGCCATAGACGAGGGCTTTCATACGTGCTCCTTGGTTTTGAGGATGACCAGCGGGTCCACGAGGCGCAGACGGCACGGAGTCTCCGTGCCATCGATTCCCGAATACAGCAACGAGGCGCGGGCACGCTCACGGAGTTCCTCGATCGCGGCGGCCGACACCCGGGCATGGGCGAGGTCGAGCACGAGTTCGAATCCGGGAAGCTTGCTTGTGACGCGGCGGCAAACGACGTACAGTGCCCGCACGTTGGCCACGGTCACCACACCATGCACGTCGATCCGAGCTGTTTCGGCGTCGGCGTTCAGGCGGATGAGCACCTTGAGTTTAGGGTCCCCCGAATGGTGATGGATACTCATGTGGCCGTGGTCTCCTGCCTTTTCCTGCTGAAGCCGGAAAGTGCAAACGCCATTTCCTTCCCCAATTCGCGGTGAGACCCGTGCCGTATTTACGTGAAGTGGTTTTTCGCTCGACACGTCCCCCAACTGGCCGTGCAGCAACCTCCCCACACATTCAGCTTGGGGGGCGCTCGTGGCAGAGGTAAGGGGCGAAAGTCCCGTGTGCGCCTGTTGGGTCCTGCGGCGTCGCCCGCCTAGCCTGTTCCTATGCCTGTTCCGCTCGATCCCTGCCGACCCCCGGACCTCGTGCTGGCCTCCGTGCGGCACCCCGGGGAGGAAATATGCTTCGACGTTCATGTTCGCGCCGGGGCCGTGTCAGCGATCATCCCGTCGCGCCCGGGCTCGGGTGCGCTCCCCGCTGCAACCCGGGTGGTGGATCTGGAGGGCCGCTACGTCATTCCTGGGCTGTGGGATGAGCACGTTCATATGACGCAGTGGGCGCTGGCCTCCAACCGGCTTGACCTCTCCAGTGCCGGCTCGGCGCGCGAGGCGGCCGCCGTCGTCGGGGCCCATATCGCCGGGGACACTAGCACCGGGACCGGAAGCGGCGCCGGAGCTCCGGGTCCCGTCCAGACGCTGGTGGGCGTCGGTTTCCGCGATGCCATCTGGCATGACCTGCCCAGTCTGGACCTCCTGGACGGCGTGACGCGCGGCCGGCCTACGGCCCTGATCAGCCACGACCTCCACTGTGTCTGGCTCAACTCCGCAGCGGCCCAACAGTACGGAATGCCGGTGGATGCGGGCGGCCTGCTCCGGGAAGAACCGGCGTTCGCCCTGACCCGGGAGCTTGGCCAGCTGCCGGACGCGGTGGTGGACCCGTGGGTGCGGCAGGCAGGTCAGGCTGCGGCCGCGCGGGGCGTGGTCGGGATTGTGGACTTCGAGATGACGTGGAACCGCGACGCCTGGCTGCGGAGGATCTCCGGCGGCTTCGCTGCCCTGCGGGTTGAAGCGGGCGTCTATCCGCAGGACCTGGACCGGGCCGTGGCAGAGGGGCTGCGGACAGGTTTGGCGTTGGCCGGCAGTGGCGGGCTGCTCAGCGTGGGCCCCCTGAAAGTGCTGATCGACGGCTCGCTCAATACCCGCACAGCGTATTGCGTGGACCCGTATCCGAACGGCGGCCACGGGCTGCTGACCTTGAGCGAGGCGGAGCTGCTCGCCCTGTTGGTCCGGGCCCGGCAGGCGGGTTTTGTGCCGGCGGTCCACGCAATCGGCGACGCGGCCAACCAAGTCGCCTTGGATGCGTTTGAGGCGGCGGGCCTCGCCGGACGGGTGGAGCATGCCCAGTTTGTCCGGAGCGAGGATTTCGCCCGCTTCGGCCGGTTGGGCGTGACCGCGAGCGTTCAGCCTGCGCATGCCCTCGATGACCGGGACGCCGCCGAGGCGAACTGGCCGGGGCGCACGGACCGGTCCTTCCCGCTTCGTTCATTGCTGACCGCCGGGGCGACTCTCGCCTTGGGCTCGGACGCTCCGGTGGCCCCGCTGGATCCGTGGATTGCCATGTCCGCTGCCACGGCGCGGGCCCGGCTGGATGGCCGCGGGCCGTGGCATGCCGAGCAGGCCCTCACGCGGCAGGAGGCCCTCACGGCCTCGACCCGCGGTCGCGGCCGTCTCCGGGTCGGGGACCCCGCCGATATTGCAGTGCTCGACGCCGACCCCCTGACCGTGTCGGATGCGGAGTTTGCGGCCATACCGGTGGCCGCCACGTTAGTGGCGGGACGGTTCACGTGCGGCGGCTAAGCACCTTTGACGCGCGCCTGGACTAAGTTGGCGTACGGCAGGCGGCCGTATTCTTCGATGAACGCGGCATGGTACCGGGCTTCGGCCGCGTTGAGTTGCTCAACGGGCAACTCTTTCCACGCGATGATCAGGGCCCCGGGCACGGCGAGCTGCCAGATGAGCCGCCCGTCCCAGTGGCCCGGCGGCTTGCCTTCGCCGAAGTCGACGAATTCCTGGATTTGCCGGCGCAGTCCGCGGTTGCCCTTGCTTCCGGGGCCGGCTTTGCCCACGAAGAGGACATCGGCGCCGTCCACCCATTCGGCGTCGAGAGCGTCCGCCTTGAGGGTGGGGTTCTTCTTCTTGAAGATGCCGGCGGTGCTCCTGGCCAGGAACTGGGGCCGGAAGCCCTCGGGCCGCAGTACCGCGAAGATCCCGGGCTTCTGCGGGATCCGGTTGATGTCAAGGTCCTGGAGCGGCCGGAAACCGGTGAAGCCGTCCTGTTTCAGCGACTGTGTGTTGATGGGCATGGGTTCCTTGGATCGGGGCTCGTGGCGTTTCTTTGAAGCTTACGGAAGAAGCTCACTCACTGAAGTCCGGGCTCAGCTGCGGGTGAAGGTGCCCAGCCCGGTCTGATCGTAGAAATCAAGCCTGACGCTCGGAGCCGTGCCGCCTCGGGCTGCGGCGTCCGCACCAGGGGCTGCAGCCGCGCCGGGGGCGAAGATTGCCCCGGCAAGACCGTTGGCGTTCTCGCCGATTGATTCAAAGCTGAAGGTGTCGCCGTCAAAATGAGTGAGCGGGAACTTGGTGGTCCTGCCGGCCGGGCCCAGCTCAAGGGTCAGCACGCCGTTCTCCACCGCGACGGTGAGCGGGCCGTAGTAGGAGTTCGTGTAACTGCCGATGTAGAAGTCGTTGCCCTGCGCCGGTTTGGCCTGGGCCGGCGCCTTGGAATAGTCGACTTTCGGCTTCTCCGCCTCATCGATCTTCTGGAAGACGCCCGAGGTGAATCCGATCCAGTCCACTGTCGGGGCGCCGTTCTGGGCCGTGTCCAGGAATGCGGCGCAGATGGCTTCGGGGATGCCCTGCGGCCGGCCATTGGTCAGGGCCACAATGCCCAGCTGCTCGCCGGGGAGCAGTGAGACGGCGGTCGCGGCACCAAGGTTGAAGGCTCCCGAGTGCCCGAGCATCAGCCGGGCGTGGTCGTCGTAGGAGACGTTCCAGCCCAAGCCGTAGAAGCGGGTGCGGGCGCCCGGCGTCGCCGGTGGGCCCGACACGGCGTGCGGGACATGCGTGACACCAAGCGCGTCCGGATCGATAACCTCGCTTCCCTCAAAGCTGCCGTTGGCGAGCTGCAGGCGGATCCAGCGGGCCAGGTCGCGCACGGAGGAACTGGCCCCGCCGGCGGGTGCTTCGGCGTCGGCATCCCGGGTGTATTTGGCCACCCAGGTCTTGTTACCGGCTGGGACGTGGATCAGTGCCTTGTTCGTTGCCTTTTGGTAGTCCGCGTGGCGATAGCTCGTGGATGACATGCCCAGGGGCTTGAACAAGACTTCTTCGGCGAGGTCTGCCCAGGGTTTGTTCATGGCATCGGCGACAGCCTGCGCACCAGCCGTGTAGCCGAAGTTGCTGTAGTTGTAGCTCGACCGGAAGGAGTCCAGCGGCTGCTGGTTGAGGTGGCTGAGAATATAGGACTGGTCGAATCCGAGGTCTTCCAACAGATCGCCCGCCCCCGTACTGAGGCCGCCTTGATGTGACAACAGGTCGGCCGCCGTGGCGTTCCGCGTGACGTAGGGGTCTTTCAGGGCGAAGCCGGGGGTGTGGTTGATCACCGGTTCCGTCCAGGAGATGGCCTTGCGGCCCACGGCCACGGCCGCCACCGTGGAGGCCAAGGGTTTGGACACCGAGGCCAATTGAAAAACGGTATCCGCGTCCACTGTCTCGGGCCGGCCCGATTCCCGCACGCCGAAGCCCTTGGCGTACACCATTTGGTCTTGGTAGACCACGGCCACGGCGACTCCGGGAACACCGGTACTCTCCATCACGCCCTGGACCATCCCGTCCAGCTTTGCCAAGGCGGCGTTGACCTTCTGTTGGTCCAGGAGCGGTTTGACCTGCGGTTCCGGCGCCGGAAGCAGAGACGCCGACGGCGCACCGGAGCCGCCGGAGGCACTGCTTCCGGTACCGGCGGGGGCACTTTGGGCCGTGCAGGCGGCCAGCAGCGGCATGCCCGCTATACCCGCGGCGCCGACGCCGACGGCTTTAAGTAACGAGCGGCGGTCCGAAGGCAGCGAGCTGATACTCGTCGCGATAGATTCCCTCTGGTTCATGGACAATCCTCCGCCCGGTTCCGCCTGGGGCGCAGAGCTAACGCCCTCTCCCATGATGGACCCGTGCCCGTTTTTGAGACAGGGGCGGTGCGCTCGGGTGTGGGTCCTCGGACGCCGGGATCTCGGGGCCACACCTCCACAACCGCCAACGAATCCCACCAATCCCGCTAACCTCGCGGCCTCCTTCTGGTTGCCCTATTAATGTCCGATCCCCGGAGGAGACTGGATTCATGGACGGCAATCAGGGGCCCGAAGTGGTTCCGGCGGGAGACGGCGACTACGGCCTCGGCCGCGCCGGGAGCAGTGACGGCGGCGTCCAGGATTTGCTCGCATTCTGCTCCCGCGTACTCCGGGACCTGCGTCAGGCCGAAGATTGCGCCGGGATGATCGAGCAATACCGACGGCTTGACGAGTTTCACTCTGCGCTCGACGCGTTGCGGACGCGTCTTCAGCTCGACGTTTTCCTGGGCAGCGTTTCGGGAGTGACATTGGGATCTGGAAGGTCGCCGATGGCTTCCGAAGCGGTGGAACGGCTCCGGAGGGCCATAAATGTCATAGCCCGCAGGGACACTTAACTCATGGACGGCAATCAGGGGCCCGAGACGATTCCGGCAGACCCGGCACCGGCAACTGCGGGGACCGTCGCTGAACTGGCCCGGATCCTGGCCTTCCTCCCGGCCCCGGACAGCGCTGCCGCACTGATCGACGAGATCCGGGACCTGGAGGACCTGAAGTCCGCCATGGCAGCCCGGCAGGCCCGGCACGCCGTGGCCTTCGACTTGCTCCAACGCCGCGAACAAGCCCGGCTCGGGGTCCCGCCCGAGAATCTCGGCGCCGGGATCGGCGCGCAGATCGCCCTGGCCCGGCACGAATCCCCCGCCAGGGGCGGCCGGCTCCTGGGCCTGGCCAAAGCCCTCGTGACCGAGATGCCGCACACCCTCACCGCCCTGGAAACCGGGCAGCTGAACGAATGGCGCGCCACCCTGCTCGTACGCGAAACCGCCTGCCTGACCGCCGCCGACCGGGCCGCCGTCGACGAGGAATTGGCGCCCGACGCCGGGACGTTCGCCGGGGCCGGTGACCGGTCCCTGGTCGCCGCGGCCCGCACCGCCGCGTACCGGCGTGACCCCCGCTCCGTCACCGAACGCGCCGCCCACGCCGCCAGTGAGCGGCGTGTCAGTCTCCGCCCGGCCCCCGATGCGATGACCTGCCTGACCGCGCTGCTGCCCGTGACCGCCGGCGTCGCCGTCTACAAGGCGTTGAGCGGGCACGCCGACACCCTCCGTGCCGCCGGGGACCCGAGGGGCCGCGGGCAGCTGATGGCCGATGCCCTGGTCGAACGCACCACCGGCACCCCGGGCGGGATCACCGGGGTCGAGATCCAGCTCGTCATCACCGACCGCACCCTCTTCCAGGGAGACTCCGAACCGGCCGTCCTGCCCGGCTACGGGACCGTCCCCGCCGGCTGGGCCCGCACCCTCATCAACGGCACAAGGGGTGCACACAGAGGTGAAGGCGGCCGTCCCCCCGGACCCGGCGGTGCGGCCACAAACAGGGACAGAAAAACGGACAGAAACGGTGACGGCCAGTCCGGCGGTCCGGGGCACAGTGGTCGCCCTGGACCGGGTGGCACCGGAGGGAGCGGCGATGACCCCGCGTTCAACCTCTGGCTCCGGCGGCTCTACACCCACCCCGGCACCGGCGAGCTCATCGTCATGGACTCCCGCGCCCGGCTCTTCCCACCCGGGCACCGCCGCTTCATCCAAACCAGGGACGACACCTGCCGCACCCCCTACTGCGACGCGCCCATCCGCCACCTGGACCACATCATTCCCTGGCACACCGGAGGCCCGACCACCACGGACAACGCCGCCGGACTTTGCGAAGCCTGCAACCACACCAAAGAAACCCCCGGTTGGAAAGCACGCCCGGCCCCCGGCCCCCGCCACACGCTCCAGCTGACGACACCGACAGGCCACAGCTACTACTCCACGGCGCCACCCCTGCCGGGCACGCCGCTTCGCCTAACGGCCACAGACCAGCCGAGGTCCCAGCCGGGCTCCCGCCGCCGGCGCCAGCTCCGGCACCAAGCCAAAGCGCTCAGGCGTGGAAAGCCCAAAGTTGGGGCAGCGGCATAGGGACCAGTCCGCTGGCTGCCGTGCAGGCCCGAACGAACATTGGCTCGGCCTCGGGGCACAGTTGCCGGGCGACAGGCCGCTATTCGAAGCACTCGATTCGCGGCTCTTGCCCTCGGCTCCGCCACGCTTCATCGCATCCAGCAGGTCGGCGGCGAAGAAAAGCGCCCGACCACCTGGGCGGCGGCGGACGTCAGGCCTGCAGGTACCTTCGCGATCTCGCTAAGAGACGGCTCGGACACTTCCGTGTCCCGAACAACCCGGAGTCATCAGATGGTTACCTGCAGGCGCTTTAAGCCTACGCCCGCCTCACGGCCGTCACCAGAGGGCGCGTTGACTCATAAAAAACCTCCGCGCAGCCCCGGCCGAATAGGTCCCGGCCGAAACACCCCCTGCCGCGAAAGCGTAGAGTGGAGGAAGCCGCCTGATTCTGGACGCCAAGTGCTGAGGGAGAAATCGTGACGATTGACTGGGACGAAAAGAAGACCCTGCTGCAGGAGCCGAACATCGCCGCCGTGACGCAGCTGTGTGACGAACTCATGGAAAAGAAGCCTGGATCCGTGGTCCCGTACATCGACCCCATCCACGACGAGGACGAATGCCGGATCGTCAGCCTGCATATCAGCCCGGGCAAGGGCACCGAATCGGGCTTTGTCTCGCACTTCAACGACGATGAAGCCGCCCGCCGCGCCACCTCCATCTACGAGGCCGCAGAGCTGGACCCCCGCTATGTGATGCCGTGGAACGCCTACCCGTGGATCCGCGATCCGGAGGCATCCTCGGCCCTGAACGTCCAGGAGAAGACGGACGGCCTCCGGCCCTTCCGCCAGTTCCTCAAGATCAACAAGCGCGTCTCGGCCGTTATTGCGCACGGCGCGGACGCCCACTCCTTCCTGACGCTTTTCGAGAAGACCTACCATTCCTCGCTGAAGAATCATGGTGTCAAGATCTACAAGGCCACCGCACTTGGCGGCCGCGCCTTCGCGGTATCTCCGGCCAAGCAGGAAGAGCTCCTCGCCAAGAACGTCGAGGTCTACAAAGACGCCATGCAGCGGGCGGGCATCCAGCACCTCTGAGGCTCCACGCAACCCCGTCCGGCAACGGCATCCGGCGCAAGCCGAGCCGGCGCCGGCGGCATCACCCGGCCAGCAGCCTGCGCCGGTGTTTGAGTTCCTTGACCCAGTCGCGGGTGACCATCGCTGAAAACGGCGAGGCGCCGTCGTCGGACATGGAGCGGAACGCCGTGCCCGCCTGAAGGTCCACCAGCAGCGGTTCCGAGGCCTTCAGCGCCAGTTCCAGCACCTGGACGGCGGCACGTTCAGTCAGCCCCATCCCCGCGGCCCAGCCCAGGAAGTGCTTCCGGGAAATCCCTGTGCGCTTGCCGTCCAGGGTCAGGGCGAGTGTCTTGTCCCCGTAGACGACCGTGGACGGGATGTCGTATACCGGCGCGATGGACCACTCTCCGGCCGGCTGCTGCACCATGGAAACGTTCTTCGCGTGCAGGTCGCCGTTGCCCGTCAGCCACGCAAATGCCGCCTGGAGGGCCAAGTTCCGCACCGCGGGCAGCGGAGCCGCGCAATACGCCGCAAGCGCATGGCACACCTGCCCGTATCCCACGTTGTACTTGTCGGCCGGGTAGAGGCCCAGCACCTGCGCACCGTCCTCGACGGCGAGCCGCTGCACGGCCCGCGGCGACCTGGCCGCCGCCTTGGGCCCCGACACGCCGGCGACAGGCCCACCGGATACTGTGCCACTGGCCACAGTGCCACTGGCTAAAGGCACCCGGTCGAAGCGTTCCACGAGCAACCCGGGCCGCCCGGCGACGTCGCGGATCAGCTGGACCCGGCTCAGAGGGATCCGCAGCCGCGCCGCGTACCGGAACATCGCGTACTCGTTTTCGACGACGTGCGGGAACTCGGGCGCGTTGAGTTTGAGGATGTAGCGCCGGCCGGCGCTGGCCACCGGCATGGAGATCATTCCAGCGGACAGCTTGTCCTGCACCCCCGCCAGGGCCACCGGGTCGATCAGCCCGGAGTCGCCCAGCAGGGCCTCGAAATCCACGGGCGTTGCGGGGTCAAGCTCGACGGCGTGCTCGTCCGGGTCCAGCTTCTCGCCGTGGCCGACGATCTGCACGTCACCCACCGGGTTGGCACCGGCCGCGATGAGCAAGGACAGCTCATCATCCACGCTGGTCTTGATGGAACGGCGCAACGCATTCAGCCGCCGGCCCTCCGGCAGAAGCCCGGTGAAATACGGCGGGGCTGCCCCCGCCGCGGACAGTACAGGTTCCGGCGTTAGCGGCAGGGAGCTCGCGACGGCGGGGCCCCCGGACGCCAGATAGGCCGGCAGGTAGCTGAACCTGGTGCCGCCGTCGTGCCGCTCCAGCCGGGCCGCCAGCACGCCGGCCTTGTAGATATCCGCGATCCGGTGCCTCATGGCCGGGCTTCCGGCCCGTCCCGCAGTTCACCGTCGGCCCGCAGGCCGGCCACCGGGCCTGCGAGGGCACGGGCTGCGGCGCTGGTCCGGGTCTGGACCCGGAGTTCCAGCCCCAGCGTGTCCAGGAGCGCCAGCAGGGAGTCCAGCTGCACCGTGCGTTTTCCCTGTTCGACGAACCGGACGAAGCGCTCTGAGACTCCGGCCAGTTCGGCCAGCTCACGCTGGCTCAGGCGGAGCGACCCTCGCCGGGCCCGGGCCTCGGCAGCGAGTTCGCCCGGAAATGCTTTCCCCATGGCCACCTCCCGTTGATCAAGATACGTCCGAGGGTCCGGCGTTCGTGCGTACGAACCTGCGGGATCGAACCTGTGTGCGTACCAACCTGTGGGATCGAACCCTGCGGGTCCGAACCCTGGCGGTACGAACGTGCCGCTTTGCAGGCATTTCCAGTATAGGACGGGGCAAGATGCCTGCACAGGGCTATAACGGCACGTACGTACCGGCGCACTGGGCAGGCAGGGGCAACTGCCGGCGACCGAAGGCACCCGCCATCACTGCACGGCTGGCGCAGCCCTGCCGCCACAGATTGGGCGGTTCAGCCGCGCGCGGGCGTGACGGGTCACAACGGCCCGTAAGATTTAAGGGACTTAAGCGACAACCAGACCCCACGGAATCCGGAAAGGACTGCACACGATGACGCGCGCTCCCTTCCGGCTGTTCCGCACAGGTCTGATCGGATCCATCATCGTGGCGCTGGCAGCCGGCGGCCACCTGGCTGGCGGCGGACGTCTGCCCGAGCCGGCGATCGTGACGGCGTTGTGTGCCGTGGCGATGGTCCCCGTGGCCGTACTGACCCGCGTCCGACTGTCCTTTCCGGCCCTGGCCGGCCTGCTCGGCGTAGGGCAACTGTGGCTGCACTGGTCCTTCGGCGCCTTGTCCTCAGGGGCGCCAGCGGCCCTCCAGGCCCGAATGGCTGCGGGTCATCCGGGCCATCCGGGCCATTCGGCGGCTGCCATTGCCCCGGCGATGCCCGACCCTTCCATGGCGGTTTCGGCGGCCGACATGGGCGGAGCCATGTTCGCCGCACACGCGATGGCGACGCTCGGCACGGCACTGTTGCTCGCCCGCAGCGAGCAGGCTCTGTCCGCACTTGCTTCCTGGCTGCGCCCACTCGTGCAGCTGCCCCAGCCCTCCGCCGCCGCGCCCCTGCGCGTCCCCCGCCCCCGCGCGGTCAACCTGGTCCTCCCCAAAGCCCGGGCTGGCCTTCGCCTGCCGGCCAGGCGCGGACCTCCGGAGCTGTCGCCCGCCGCCTGACATAAATCCCTTTCACATATGGACGGGGACAGCAGGTGGCCACCCCACTGCTACCGCCGGAAGGACAACGCACCGGACGGCTCCCCACCTGATATTTGTTAGTGAAAGGCACCCTTGCCATGAAGTCCCCCCTTCGCCGTACCCTCAAAACCGCCGCTGCCGCCACGATGACCGCGGGCCTGCTCGCCGCCGGCGCAGCAGCCGCCTCCGCCCACGTCCACGTCGACACCGATGATCCGGCCGCGGGCGGCTACAGCCACCTGACGTTCAATGTCCCCAGCGAGTCCGAGTCGGCCAAGACCAGCAAACTCGAAGTCACGCTGCCCACGGACACCCCGTTCACTTCGGTGTCGGTGAAGCCTGTCGAGGGCTGGAAGGCCGTCATCACCACGAGCGACCTGCCGAAGCCGATCACGAT
This sequence comes from Arthrobacter sp. 05T45, assembly GCF_056395875.1. Lineage (NCBI taxonomy): Bacteria > Bacillati > Actinomycetota > Actinomycetes > Micrococcales > Micrococcaceae > Arthrobacter > Arthrobacter sp. 05T45. The sequence continues at coordinate 44,042 of NZ_JBFTKI010000034.1, forward strand.
CGCCGGCGCCACGGTCACCAAGGCCCCGAGTTCCGTGGTCTGGACCGCGGACGAGGCCCACCAGATCGGACCGGACGAGTACCAGGCCTTCTCACTGTCCGTCGGCGTCCTGCCGGACGCGGGAACCACGGTGACGCTGCCGACGGCCCAGACCTACACCGATGGAACCGTCGTCAAGTGGGACGAGAAGACGGTCGAGGGCCAGGCCGAACCCGGGCACCCGGCACCCTCCTTCGTGACCACGGCCAAGGACGCCGACGCCCACGGCGCAGCCGTCCCCGCCGCAGCCACGACGACCGCACCCTCGGCGGCCCCGGCAGCGGCAGCGGGCATGTCCAGTGACGGCGGATCCGCCGCCGGCTGGATCGGGCTGGCCGCAGGGCTGATCGGACTGGCCGCGGGCGTCACCGCGCTGGTCCGCACCCGCCCGTCCAAGGTCCAGTAGTCCCGGCCAGCAGCCCGGACACAAACCCAGGCAAGTAGGCCGCCGCCGGAACTCCGGCCCGAGCGGCGACGGCGGCCCCGGCCCCCCGGGGCCGCCGTCATACTTGACACCCCGGTGTGATCCCTGCCATATTTTAAAGCGTGAACCTGTCAGACAGCCGGACAGCAGGACAGCCATTGGCTCGCCTCAGTGCCGCCGAAGCCGTTTTCAACGTCCTCCGCACCGAGATCGAATCCGGCAGGCTCGGCATCGGCGCCAAGCTGAGCTCCGAGGCCACTCTTGCCCAGCAGTACGGCGTGAGCCGCTCCGTGATCCGGGAGGCCCTGCGCTCCTGCACCGCCCTGGGCTTGACGGTCACCAAGACCGGGCGGGGCACGTTCGTCGTCGCCAACCGCGTGGCAAAGGACCTGGTCCTGGGCCAATACTCGGCCCGCGACCTCACGGAGGCGCGTCCCCATATCGAGGTTCCCGCCGCCGGACTGGCTGCAGAACGCCGTTCGGCCGAGGAGCTGGGAACGCTGCGCGACATCGTCGCCGCGATGAGCGGCGAGGACGACCCCGAAATGTGGGTGGGCCTGGACTCCAGCTTCCACGCGTTGATCGCGCGGGCCAGCCGCAACAAGGTCTTCGAGAACGTCGTCGCGGACATCCGGGACGCCCTCGCCCACCAGTCCGAGACCCTGAACATGGTGGCGGACCGCCAGCACGCGTCCGACGAGGAGCACCGGCGCATCCTGGCCGCGATCGAAGCCGGCGACGCGGCGACGGCGCGCATCGCCATGAGCCAGCATCTGCACGCCGTTGGCATTGCCCTCGACTCGATCCTCAACGCCTGACGTCAGGCGCCTGGTGCCTGGTTCCGTCAGCAATGCCGGAAGCAATCCGGGCAGCACCGGCAAAACCAGCACCAACACAGTGACCAGCCACCACAACCGCATCAAACGCCACCGCCAAAGGACGCAATGACTTCCCCTGCCCTCGACAACACCCCGACCCCGCTCGCCCCGGAGTGGCTGCCGCAGCACGTCCCGCTTGCGGTCCAGACCCGGGACGGGCTGGTCGAGAGTGTCCACTACGGCTCGGTCATCGCCACCGCAGCGGACGGCCAGATCCTACTCACTGCCGGGGAGCCCCTCGCCCCGTTCTACCCGCGGTCCGCCCTGAAGCCCCTGCAGGCCGTCGCCATGGTCCGCGCCGGGCTGGACCTCCCGGACGAACTGCTCGCCCTCGCCGCCGCCAGCCATTCCGGCGCAGCCAGCCACCGTGACGGCGCCCGGCGCATCCTGGAGCTGCACGGCCTGACGCCAGCGGACCTCGAGAACAGCACCGATCTCCCCTACGGCGCCCGCGAACGCGAAGACTGGCTCGGCGGCGGCGGCCGGGCCACCCAACTGACGCAGAACTGTTCCGGAAAGCATGCCGCCATGGCGGCCACCTGCGTCCTCAACGGCTGGCCGGTCCAGGGCTATCTGGACCCGGCGCACCCGCTGCAGCAGCTGGTGGCCCAGACCGTGGCGGACCTCACCGGTGAAGACCCCCAGCGCACCACCACTGACGGCTGCGGCACCCCGCTCTTCGCGCTCACGCTGCGCGGCATGGCCCGCGCCTTTGGCCGCCTGGCCGCGGCTGCCGCGACCGGATCCGGCGAAGCGGAAGCCGCCGTCGGCCGCGCCATGCGCCGGCACCCCGAGATGGTTGCGGGCGAGGACCGGGACGTCACCGCGCTGATGCGCCTGGTCCCCGGCCTGCTCGCCAAGGACGGCTTCGAGGGCGTCCAGCTGGTAGGCCTCCCGGACGGCCGCGCCCTCGCCGTGAAGGTTTCCGACGGCGGAGACCGCGCCCGGATGCCCGTCACCGTCCGGGTCCTGGCCGCGCTCGACGTCGACACCTCCCCCTTGGCGCGCCTCGCCGCCACACCTGTGCTGGGCGGCGGCCGGCCCGTAGGGCTGCTGCAGGCCACCGATTTCCTCGCTGACCCCAAGATCTCTCCCGCCCCCAAAGACCTGTAAGGGACCGCCATGACCTCGCTCGACGAACGCGCAGAATTCCGCTCCGAACACGACCTCCTGGGCGACCGGGATGTTCCCGCCGGCGCCTACTGGGGCGTCCACACGCTCCGGGCCGTGGAGAACTTCCCCATCACCGGCCAGCCACTGTCCTCGAACATGCACCTGGTCCGCGGCCTGGCCGCCGTGAAACTCGCCGCCGCCCGCACCAACCACGAGCTCGGACTGCTCGACGCCGGGCGTGCCGCCGCCATCGGGCAAGCCTGCACCGAGGTCATGAACGGCAAACTCAGCGAGCAATTCGTCGTCGACGTCATCCAGGGCGGCGCCGGGACCTCCTCGAACATGAACGCCAACGAGGTCATCGCCAACCGGGCCCTGGAAATCCTCGGGCACCCGAAGGGCGACTACGCCCGGCTGCACCCCAACGACCACGTCAACCTCAGCCAGTCCACCAACGACGTCTACCCCACCGCGGTCAAGCTCGGCACGATCTTCGCGGCCCGGGAA
>NZ_JBFTKI010000035.1:0-39682 GCF_056395875.1 Arthrobacter sp. 05T45
TCATTCATGGCAGGAAGCCACCACCACCGGCCGGTTCGCCGGCAAGACCGTCATCGTCACCGGCGCCGCCTCCGGCATCGGCCAGGCCACCGCCCTGCGCATCGCCAGGGAAGGCGGCCGCGTCATCGCCGCCGACATCAGCAAGGAACGCCTCGATGACCTCGTGGCCGAGAACGCCGCGCTGGACCTGGTCCCCGTGGCCGGCGACATCTCCACCGAGGAGACCGTGGCCGCCGTCGTCGCTGCCGCCGGCGGACGCATCGACGCCCTGGCGAACGTCGCCGGCATCATGGACAACTTCGCCCCGATCCACGAGGTGGACGACGAGCTCTGGGACCGTGTCTTCCGGATCAACGTCACCGCCCTGATGCGCCTGACCCGGGCGGTGGTGCCGCTGATGCTGGACGCCGGGACCGGCTCCGTGGTCAACGTCGCCTCCGAGGCCGGCCTGCGCGGGTCCGCAGCCGGCGCCGCCTACACCGCGTCCAAGCACGCCGTCGTGGGCCTGACCAAGAACTCGGCCGTGATGTACGGGCCCAGGGGCCTGCGCTTCAACGCCGTGGCCCCCGGCCCCACCATCACCAACATCGTGGCCACCTGGGGATCCCAGCTCGCGGCCGAACGCCTCGGCCCGCTGATGCAGGCCACCGTCCCGGCGCCCGCCACCGCGGCGCAGCTCGCCGCGTCCATCACGTTCCTGCTCAGCGACGACGGCACCAACATCAACGGCGCCATCCTCGCCTCCGACGGCGGCTGGTCCGCGCTGTAAAGCACCGCACCAAACGGCAGGCGGGCGACGGCGGGAGGTCCCGCCGTCGTCCGCGTTCCTGTAGGAGGGGAGCGCACCGAGGAACCCGGGCGTTCGTATTGGCTGCGGCCGGAAGGGCCTGTTTCTACGGTGCCGACCGCCGTAGGCTATGGGCATCCACCACATCGAGGAGGCACTCATGCGCACGGCAGCACCCAAGAACCAGGCCGACCAGATCCGCCATCTTTCAGAGAATCTCATCTCTCAGCTCACCGAGGGGAGGGAGTGGGCCACTCCCGGAGTCGAGGCGGCATTGAAAAGAGTGGTGGCCGGGCTCGATGCCGGGATTGAATCTGCGTCTCCGAGGATCCAGACCGGACTACGGCGGCTCGCTGACGACCTCGCCGGTGGAGTGGAAACTCTGGCTCCCCGTGTTCAAGAGGGCCTGAAACGGGTTGCACCGAGTGTTGTCACGACACCCGCGAGGGCTAAGTCGCGGCGGACGGCGTCCGGGAAGGCCTGGGTGATTGCCGGAGTGGCGGCCGTCGCGGTGAGCGCGGGAGTCGCGGCCTGGCTCTATTTTCACCGTGCGGATAACGAGCCGGTGCCGTCCGTGGATACGCAGCGAACCAGGGGCGTGGACCCCGACCTGCGCGCCGCCTCCACAGAGGACCAGACCTGAGGGACCCTACGACACCTGGGAGCCATCCGCGTCCGACGCGGACAGGCCCGTCAATCCTCATGCGCTGCCAAATGCCTATGGCGCTCTCCCCCCACCGGGTTAGCTACAAGACCGTCGACGCGTTCAAGGGATGGCGGGCCGCAGAGTCATGTGCTGTGGGTTCAGCAGGGAGGAGCGGACGACGGCGGGAAGTCCCGCCGTCGTCCGCACTGTGTGGGTCTGGTTTCGTCGGCGTTGAGGCGCATAGCGTTGTGCTGCCGTCTGATTCGGCGGGAGCATCCGGAACAACATCGCCTACGGCCGCCTGAGTCTCGCTCGTTGACCCTGGATTATGCAGGCAGAGCTAGTTCCTTCTCTCCGTCGATTAGGGCGCCGTCATCTTGCTGGGATGGCCGCATTGCCCCAACTGCGCCGCCTGCCACCAGGACTACGACGCCGACGCCCATGTACAGCATGGACGCTGTCCAGTGCGCGTCGAGCAGGGCTCCGGTGATGAGCGGAGCGACGATGGCACCAACGCGGCCTATCCCGATGGCCCAGCCCACGCCGGTGCTCCGGACGGAAGCGCCATAGAGCGCCGGGGTAATTGTGTACATGCCCGCGATGCAGCCGTTGATGAGCATGCCGACAACGCCGCCCGCGACGAAGGCGAGGACCAGAATACCCGCGGTGGAAATGAACATCACCATGGTGGCCGCCGACAGGACGGCGAAAATGACCATCACCTTCCGGCTGTTCCAGCGGATGGTCAGCAGTCCATAGAGCAACGACCCGAAGGTGCCGCCTAAGGTCAGCATCAGCCCGCCGACGACTCCCTGGCTTTCGGTCATGCCGGCCGTGACGAGGAGCCGCGGGGTCCAGCTGTTCACGAAGTAGAAACCGAACATGGTGGCAAAGAAGGCAAGCCAGACGAGCCAGGTGGAGCGGCGGTTGCCGGCTGTGAACAGTTCGGAGACCTTGTTCCTGCGATCATTCTTGGCCGCCACTGCGGGCAGTTCGGTGACGGCGGGCTGTCCGATCTTGCGCGCGATCCTGTTCAGGCGGTCCAAGACATTGCGGGGACGCCGGTTAGCGAGGAAGTCCACAGACTCGGGCAGAAGGACAGCGAGCAGTACGAAGACGGCGGCAGTGCAGATGCCGCCGAATAGAAACACAGAACGCCAGCCGAAGCTGGCCTGCAGAGTCACCGCCGCTGCGCCGCCGAGCGTTGCCCCGATGCCATATCCCGCGGTGTAGATGCTGATGGCCAGACCGCGCCAGCGCTTGGACGAGTACTCGCTGGCGATGACATTTGTGCAGGCGAGTATCCCGCCGATACCGAGGCCCGTGACCACGCGCCAAATCCCGAGTTCCACGGCAGAGTGCGCTACGGAGGCCAGCAGCATCCCGGCAGTTGCGAGACCGACCGAAATCAGGACCATGGGCCGGCGCCCGATGACATCGGCAAAGGGCGCGAGGCCCAGCGAGCCGATGGCCATCCCGACCAGTCCGGCGCTTAGCAGGATACCCAGTTCGGCGCCGCTAAGGCCGAAGTCCCGGGTCACGCTGTTGGCGGTGAAGGCCATGGCCAGCACATCGAAGCCATCGAGGGCGTTGAGGACGATGCACAGGCCCACGATCAGCCATTGATACAGAGACATACGGGACGCGTCGATGCGTTCTTGAAGTTGCATGGGACTACTTTCTAGAGGCCACGGACGGTCCGGGCAGATGCTGAAACTGAGGTGCAGAAGATCTGGTGGCTCTTCTGGAGGCGGAGGCCGGGCCTCGTCGTTGAAGGCTGGCAGCCGGGAAACTATCTATACTGATAGGTAAATGTGGCGCGGGACACAGCATAACTATGAACGTAGTTAGTTGACAAGGGGTTTAATGGAGGCGGCGCCCGGCCCTGCCGCAAGGCATCGGCAGCAGGGCGCCCTGACGGAGAGGATCGGTTACGGGTGAGTTTGCGTTATGCCCTGCTTGCGCTGCTGACGTCTCAGCCCCTCACGGGCTATGACGTTTTCAAGCACTTTGAACAATCCGTCGGCTACGTCTGGCACGCACCGGACTCGCAGATCTATCCCGAACTCCGGCGAATGGAAAAGGATGGCCTGCTGAGCGGAGTGGAAGAGCCCTGGGGCAAGAAAGGCAAAAAGAAGCGCTATCACATCACTCCGGAAGGAGTCGAGGCTTTCCGGGCATGGATGAATACCACCCTGGACTACGCCCGGGAGCGTGACCCGATCCATCTTAAGGCGGCCTACCTTGAGTGGGCCGACCCCGAAGCCGCGCGAGCGCAGATGCGCGCCCATATTGCCTATCACTCCTCCCGCGCGCAGCAATGGCAGGACATGGTTGCCGCCTTGGAAGACCGGAGCAACCCCACGCTTGCGCGCCGCCTCGAGGCCGCGCCTGAGGAGGACCGGGCCAAGATTGCCGGCTACAAAATCTTCACCTATGAAGGCATGATCGAACGCGCCAAAGCGGAGATCGAGTGGGCCAGGCGCGGCCTGGAACTGATAGACAAGCTCGAGTCTTGAGTGCCGAAAGGCCCGGACGCCCGCCCGGGTGTCCGGGCCTTTTGCCGTCCCCTTCTGCGGTTCGCTTATGGGGGCAGCCGGGGGGCCTTGCCACTACCTATCAACATAGTTATGCTGTGATCCAAGCCACTACCTATGAGCATAGGTATACCGTGAGGGGAAGGATCGATCATGACCGCGCTGATGCAGTCCATGAGCTCTACAACGAACAAAGTGCTTGGTTATCCGCTTAACGCCTGGTATGTCGCCGCGTGGGACCACGAGGTAACCCGCAAGCCGATGTCGCGCCGGATTGCGGACCGCCCGCTCGCCCTGTACCGCACCGAGGATGGCAAGGCAGTGGCGCTGGCGGACGCCTGCTGGCACCGCCTAGCCCCGCTGTCCATGGGCAAGACCCTCGGCAAGGACCAAATCCAGTGCCCGTACCACGGCATTATCTACAACTCCGCCGGCCGCTGTGTCTCCATGCCCGCCCAGGAAACCATTAATCCCAGCGCCACCGTACCGTCTTTCCCCGTGATCGAGCGCTACCGCTATGTGTGGGTGTGGCTGGGGGATGCCACCCTCGCGGATCCGGCCCTTATCCCGGACATGCACCAAATGAGCTCGGATGATTGGGCCGGTGATGGCGAGACCATTTTGGCGCCGTGCAACTACCAGCTCGTTCTGGACAACCTGATGGACCTCACCCATGAGGAATTCGTCCACTCTTCCTCGATCGGCCAGGACGAGCTGAGTGAGTCCGATTTCGTCGTGACCCATGACGACAACACCGTCACGGTATCGCGCTGGATGCTCGACATCGAGGCTCCGCCGTTCTGGCTCAAAAACATGCGGGACAAGTTCCCGGGTTTCGAAGGGCGGGTTGACCGCTGGCAGATCATCACCTTCCAGTCGCCCTCGACCATCAACATCGACGTCGGAGTAGCCAAGGCGGGCACTGGCGCCCCCGAAGGCGACCGCAGCCAGGGCGTCAACGGCTTCGTGATGAACACGATTTCGCCGGAAAGCGCCAAAACATGCCACTACTTCTGGGCCTTCATGCGCAACTACCGGCTGGAAAGCCAGCTGATCACCACCCAGCTGCGCAACGGCGTACACGGCGTGTTCGGCGAGGACGAAGAAATGCTGGCGGCCCAGCAGAATGCTATCGACGCCAACCCGGACTACGAGTTCTACAACCTCAACATCGACGCGGGCGGCATGTGGGTGCGACGGCTGATAGAGCGACAACTCGCCGCCGAAGGCCGACTGATCCCCACCGCCTGACCCGATCGCCCGATCCCAGGAAGTTAGAAGAAGACATGGCTGCAACGAACATCGAAGTCTGGCAGATCGGCACTGTGGTCGAGGCGGAGGACATTACCGCAAAGACCCGGCGCCTGGTCCTGGAACAGTCCAGGCCCATGAAAGCCGAGCCGGGCTCGCACATTGACGTGATGGTCTCGATCAACGGCGAGCAGCACAGGCGCTCCTACTCCATCGTCGATTCGAGCGGGGACGGCCGACGTGTGGCGATCAGCGTCTTCAGGGCCCCTCAATCCCGGGGCGGCTCCCACTTCATGCAGGCCCTAGAGCAAGGCGACCGGGTGGAGATCACGCAGCCGCTGCAGAATTTCCCTCTGCGGATCGGCGCTCCGCGCTACGTCCTGCTGGCCGGCGGGATCGGCATCACCGCCATGATCAACATGGCCCGGGTGCTCCGAAACATCAAGGCCGACTACACCTTCGTGTACGCCGGCCGCAGCCGCCCCGCCATGGCCTACCTGGCGCAATTGGAGCAGCTGCATGGCGACGCGCTGCGAGTCCACGTGGACGATGAAGGCACAGCACTCAACGTAGATGAGCTGCTGGCCACGATTGAGCCGGACACTGAGTTGTACATGTGCGGCCCCATCCGGCTCATGGACGCCGTCAAACGGGGCTGGGATGCCCGGGCGCTCAACGTGACAAACCTCCGCTACGAGACCTTTGGCAACAGCGGCTGGTTCGACCCCGAGGAGTTCGTGGTGCGCGTGCCTCGCCTGGGCGTCGAGGCAACCGTCCCCGCCGGAAAGTCCATGCTGGAAGCGCTCGAGGACGCCGGCGTCGACATGATGTTCGACTGCCGCAAGGGCGAATGCGGACTGTGTGAAGTGCGTTTGCTCGGCCTGCGGGGCTCCATCGACCACCGCGATGTCTTCTACAGCGAACGCCAGCAGCATTCCGCAGGCAAGATGTGCTGCTGCGTCTCCCGGGCCGTCAGCTTAAAATCCGGCGCCCGTGCAGACTCGGCAGCCTCCTGTGCCATCGTCACAATCGACGTTTGAGTGCCCACAACTCCGCCGCTCGGGGTGGACCTGGAGTCCGCTGGCGAACCTGGATCACTCCCCGCTTTCTACACTTCGACGGCCCCGCCCGTGGACACTCCGCTCAGGGTGTCAATGTAATCGAGCGTTTTGGGACTGACATGCCGCACGGCCCCAAGAGCCTCCCGGAGAACGGCTCTGCTGGCGTCGTCACCAAGTGCTCCTCGGAGTTCGACTACAGTCTCGATGCCCTGGCTCTCGAACACGCGCGTCATGTCCTCTACCTGGGCGAGACGGCCAGGGGAAGGCCAGCTGATAACTTCGGAAAGCGTCCCGGTATCGAGGCGCCGCCGGAATCCACTGGTCGTGGCGGCATCAGGCCATGCCCCGACCAAAGCGACAACGCGCGGCCTGACGGTCGCGTGGTAGTTCTGTCGTCGCTGCAGGGTCGCATCGACAACGATGGCCCCGATGTGGTCCCAGCCACGGCTGACTTCGATCGAGTCGTCTGTGCCGTGAGAGTCCAATTGCGCGGGGAGGTTGGCAGCATCATTATCGATAGTCATAGGTGAATACTTCCATGCGACAGCAGTGAGCGTGCGGCTGCGGCAGCCCAGATCGGAGCGAAACCATTCCGCTATCAGCAGTCCTGGCTGCCGTCCGACTGCCGGTTATGTGCGTCCGCCGGCGGGATTCATCCGGGTGACTGTCGTCTGATGGAAGCTGAAATTCGATCCTCCATGGCTCGAACGCCGCCGACCGCCGCGGGCCCCATCTGCTGCCTTGCGCGGTTCACCGCGTCGCGGACTTCGCGACGCACTACCCGTTCATTCTGGCTCGACGACTTTTCTCGCGTTTCCCTGGCTAAATCGAGCAGAGCCTGCGGAGCGTAGTGATTGACGCTCATGTCCGTGAGCAGGGGTAGCTGCACTCTCAGATCCTGTTCGATGGCGGTGCGGAGCGGGCCCAACCGAAGCAATTGAGTGAGGAAATCCGGGCTCAACACCGGCGACGCAGGCGCTTGCGGGCCAAGGCGCTCCCGGAGGTGGTCCTTCATCTTCATGGCTGTTCTGTCGAACGTCAGCCACCATGCAAGGTAGCCCATGGGTGATGGTCCAATCGTCCGCCGATACTCGATGACGCCGACTGAGTTTTCGACGTCGTGGGCAACCAAGCGAGACCGCGTCCCTTGCTCGGCTCCGTAGTCACCTCGTTGACGCCTTCTCTCGTGAGTCTCATTCCATAGTTCCTGAACTGCACCCCGGAGTTCGGTCGATGCGGCATTCGAGTGCTCAAGAAGACTCTTGGTCTCGATAGAGAATTCGTCGGCAAGGTAGTCGCTGACGTCCTGCAACGGCTGTTCTCGTCCACAGATGTTCCGTTGCCAGTCCAGGAATTCGGTCTCCGGTCGGCCCGAGAGCACGAAGGCCGAATAAAGAAAGGGCACTCTTCCTGACCAAGTCGACGTTCTGTTGTGACCATAAGCAACCGCCAGGTTGAGGTGTCTTTCAACTTCTTCAACGACTCCGTCCGTTACATATAGGAGCAACCCTGCGTCGACCGCTGCGCGCATCAGAATCGTAAAGTGGCGCTCTTCCGGATCGTCTACCAGGCTCTCTCCGATAAGGGGCAGGATCGCGGTGGTGTCCATCCATATGTCGCCTTCACTGAAGACGTTGAGCACGACTTTCTGGACGTCCGGGGTTTGTTTCAGGAACGCGAAAAGCGTGTATGCGTCGGCTAGTCGCCGAAGATGCGACTGTGTTTGCGGCGAAGGCTGTTCCAGTAGGTGCATTATGGCCGCGGCCGCGGCATCAGAACTGAGCTCACGGATGCCACCATTTGCTGTGATTCGGTCCGCTATGGCTACAGGGCTGAGTTGGAACGGTGCTCCTGTTTCCACGGCTTCGGCAAAAGACTCACCTCGTTCCAGGAGTGTTTCTTCCAAGACTGTTCGCAGTTCCCGAGAAATCTCGGTCAACTGTGCTTCGCTCAGTGCCTTCGGTGCTTCGACGGCTCGAACCGCCGCAATGAGTTTCGCATCGAGGGCAGCTTCATCAAGAAGGAACTTGGCCGTCTGATCATTTATCCTCTTGGCCTCCTCAAAACTGAGATGGTACGTGTCCTCGGCCCCGGACGCTGATTTGTGTTGCTTGATGGGGCCCTTCCGAGACAGGCGGTTCAATGCGCTCAGGGTCAGAGCATCGACCTGCCCTCGCTTCCCCACGGGCATGCGGAGGGCGACGCCATCTTTGATTTCGCTAAGGCTGAGCCTGTTGTATGTGTTCGAATCGTGAAGCGCCGCCAAGACCAATGACTCGAAGCAGCTCTTGGTAAGACTCTGATCGGTTGCCTGATCTTCGCCGTCGAGAGCCAAGTGCAGCACCGCGACCTTGCTCTCATCGGCGGTCAAGGTCGATATTCTTTCGAGGACCCCTCGTTTGGACAGGAGCGGATCCACAAAGCGCTGAGCCAGCTCTTCACTGGCCACTCGTCGTTGCGGATAGGACTTCTCACGGTCCACAAACCACGACCGGTCCCGGATGTCTACGGTTATATTCCGATCACGTCGGGACTCTTCCCTGAGTTCATCGGCAGCCGGACCAATCACCTGGTTAGTCAGGTAGATCATGGTGCTGACCGAAGGGAAATTCCTCTTGAGGGTGTCCAGCGTGCTCGCAATTTTCGACTTCCAACCCGCCGTGACAGAGTACTGAAATGCAACTTTAGGCACCCCATCAATCGTGAATATTTCGGCGTCTCTACCCTTGTCTCCGTTCGGAGCCGCCATCGTCCGCAGGGCCGGATATTCGACGGCTAAGAACTCCGACGCGAACGATTCGAATATCTCCCAGTCTCCAGGGCCAATCCGTTCTAGGGCGAGAGACAATCGCGGGTTCGGCATGACCGAATCATAACCACCACAAACCTCCCTTGAACATCGCCCCAAAGATCGATAGCCGATTGATTTTCGGGGGAGCGGCGGCCCGGTTCCGGTGCTTTGCCTCGCGAGTTGCTTTGGTTAAAACTTCCGCGCGGAATCACGTGTAAACAGCCCGTTGACTTTCGCGTCTCCTGCGAGGACCATGACGAGTGAAAGTCAATGATGGGGGGATAACTCAAAGTTCTGACCTGCCGAAAATATGTATGTGTGCCGATTATTCCCGCGCCAAATTTTAGGCTGCTGCGGAATATCACTTACGCCGAAGCTCGTGTTTCCGCGTCTGTTAGACAGCTCCGAATCTGGGGATCAACGGAGAGAAAATGATTAGCAATTCCTTAAAGCCGGCTGCAGACGCGCCCGGTGTTTTTACATCTGAACCTCTAGCGTCCGGCCAGAGCGATCGAATTCGTGCAATGGTGCACGGTCGGGCAGCACTGTTAACAGCCGAATGCGATGCAGAACGCAAGACGCCAGATCTCGTGGTCTCAAGGACAGCGAGCCCTGGGTTTGACGCAGCTGCGTTCAGTCTGTCGGGTATATGGGACGCGGCTAAGGACCTCACCGGTCGCGCTTGGGACGCAATTAACGATGTTCTGACTAACGAGGGCGGCGGCGGCGGTGGCGGTGGCAGTGGCGGCGGTGCTCGCATAATAGCGAGCACGGACGCAGCCGAAATCGTCACAACCACTCGAGCGCCGGCATTGTAGGTAAACGAGACCAAACGCAACGGACGACGGCCGGGAGTCCCGCCGTCGTCCGCTTTGTGCGAAGGTGCCGCTGAGCCGCCGGGCGGCTATTTGGGGCGGGCGGCCAGGGCGGATGCCAGGCCGTGACCGCACCCTGCCCTCAGCCGCGGGCACCCGCCCTTCGAACGAGCTCATCGCCAGCCGGTCCGACCATCTAAGTCGCCGTCCTCGTAGGACTCAGCCCGACGCTCCTTCCCATCCGGGCGCGAACAAGGAATGATCTTATTGATCAGTAGACTTACTAATTTGGTTGCGACTGAAGGAGCGAATATGAGGGCACTTACCTGGCAGGGAAAGCGGTCGGTCAGCGTGGAGATGGTTCCGGATCCGGTCATTGAGAAGGGGACGGACGCCATCGTCAGGATCACCTCATCGGCCATATGCGGCTCGGACCTCCACCTGTACGAGGTCCTTGGCCCCTATATGAAGGCCGGCGACATCCTGGGGCACGAACCCATGGGCGTCGTTGAGGAGGTCGGCTCCGAGGTCAGGAACCTCAAGCCGGGCGACAGGGTGGTCATCCCCTTCAACATCTCCTGCGGCCATTGCTGGATGTGCAAACAGGGGCTGCAGTCCCAGTGTGAAACCACCCAGGTCCATGCCCACAACAGCGGGGCGAGCCTGTTCGGGTTCTCCGAGCTCTACGGTTCGGTCCCCGGTGGGCAGGCGGAATACCTGCGCGTGCCCCACGCCGACTACGGGCCGATAAAGGTCGGGCACGAACTGCCTGATGAGCGGTACCTCTACCTCTCCGATATTCTTCCCACCGCCTGGCAGGGAGTGAAATACGCCGACGTCCCCGCCGGCGGCACCCTGGCGGTCTTTGGTCTCGGCCCGGTGGGGCAGTTCGCCAGCCGCGTCGGTCGACACCTGGGTCAGCGCGTCATCGCCATCGAGCCGGTTCCGGAACGCCGCCGCATGGCCGAGCGGCACGGGGTGGAAACGATCGATTTCACAAAGGACGTCAGCGACCAGCTTCGCGATATGACGGATGGAAGGGGCCCCGACGCGGTCGTCGACGCCGTCGGCATGGAAGCGCACAATTCGCCCGTCGGCGCCTTTGCGCAGAATGCGGTGGGGCTCTTGCCGGATGCCTTGGCAAAGAAGGCCATGGAAACTGCGGGTGTAGACCGCATGACGGTTCTCCATGCAGCGATCGACTCCGTGCGCCGGGGAGGCACCGTTTCGCTAAGCGGGGTGTACGGGGGTACAGCGAGCCCCATGCCCCTGCTGAGCATGTTCGACAAGCAGATCCAACTCCGGATGGGCCAGTGCAACGTCCGCCGGTGGACGGACGAGCTGCTCCCGCTCGTGGAAGATTCCGCAGACCCGCTCGGCGTCATGGACCTGAAGACTCACGAGGTCGACCTCGACGGTGCCGCGGCCGCCTACGAGATCTTCCAGAAAAAGGAAGACGGCTGCATCAAGGTGGTCCTGAAGCCGTAGCGAAGATGTCCCCGCTCCGGGAGATCTCCTCAGGTCTTCCGTCAGCCGGACCCAAGCGCAGCTGGGCTCCCCATTAGACAGGAACGGGAGCCCAGCTAGGCGACCTCGGTGAAAAGAAATCCCGCCGTCGTCCGCTTGCGTGTTAAACGGCCGCTATTCGCCGGCGGGCTGGAACAACTCGACAACGTTCCCGGACGGGTCCTCCAGCAGGATCTGCTGTCCGCCCGGGCCCCTGACAATGTCGTTCCGGAACGTGACGCCTGCCGCGCGCAACCGCTCCACTTCGGCCGCGATATCGCCCACGATGAGGTGGATGCGGTTCCAGCCCCCCGGCACGGGCACCGTGCCGTCCGGCATGGGCCGGCCTGCAGAGCTGGCCGGCCCGCTCAGGAGGAGCCGCAACCGGCCGCGGGTGACATCGGCGAACGCCGGCGCGGCGCTCATCCTGACGGTGAATCCGAGATGCGCTGTATAGAAGTCGACCGCGGCATCGACGTCGGCCACCATATATCGGACGCTGACCAGCTCCGTAAGGTCGTTGGGCATTTCCAGCTCCTTTCCGAATTCGTTTGGGAGTACCCGATGTCGATAGATCACACTGTGGATCGGTTTGGCACCCGACGCAAGCCCACGACGGCGGGAGGTTCGCTACGCCCGGGAGCCGCCGGGGCCGGACTCCAGCAGCCCGCCGCCGGCCCAGCGCCTGAGCGCGAGCTTTTCGGCGTCGTCGAACTCCATGAGGGCCAGCCGGCACAGCTCTTCCACGTTTCTGGTCCACGCGGCAGCGAGTTCCGCCGCTGATATCTCCTCTGCGAGGGAGCCGCCGGCGTACACCACGCCCTGGATCACGAAGTTGACGGCAGAGCGGGACACCGGCTGCCCGGCCGCCACGCAGTCGTCCCGGACGGACCGTGCCAATTCGCTGCGGTTGCCCGAATGGTCGCGCAGCTTCGCCGCCAGGGACAGGAAGACCTGTCTGAACTGTTCTGCTGACAGCGCCGGAACGTCCGTGACCCGGGTGACCTGCTCCTCGATCGCGGGCCGGGCGTCGGAGGCCAGCGAGGAGGGCTCCGGGGAGAACCGCTTCGCGTCCCACACCCAGCCGGGCGACGGCGTGGACGAGTATTGGACCCCCTGGCCGATCTGGGCGATCCAGGCCCCGAACTTGCCGTGCCCGCCCCAATCGGTCTTCAGCGACGGGTCCGCGGTCAGGGCCCGGTGCGCCGCGACCGCTCCCGTGACCGGACCCGGCGCGGCCTGCACCAGGGCCCGGACCTCGTCGGCGGCCGACGTCGCGGACCCGGGCGTGCCCTGGGCGGTGCGGAGCGGGGTGCCAAGTCCGGCGGACGGGACCATGCGGGGGATGCCGGCCGCGGTCCCGTTGAGGATTGCCACGAAGTCGTGGGACTCCACCACGCTGTCCGCCATCTCCCGGTATGCGAACGCCACGGCGCCGGCAGCGATGACGGTGGTCATGCGGTCGGCCGCCCGGAACCGCTGGACCAGCGACGTGAAGTCGGCGTCGGCAGACGCGACGAAGAACTCCTCAATATGTGCCGCGCCGGCCAGGGCATCCATTGCGTCCAGCACCAGGTTGATGTCGGTGCTGGACTTGCCCCGCTGGGTCAGGGAGGGGCAGTCGATCACGCGGAAGCCCGCGCGGGTCCAGTACGGCCGGTACTTGGAGTAGATCACCGGATTGAGGTAGCAGTTGCGGATCAGGAAGCGCCGGGATTCTTCGCCCGCGCCGCCGGCGGCCAGCGCCTCCGTCCAGTGCTTGGGGTCCTCGGCGAATCTCTTCGCGGCCGCGGGGTCCAAGGCCATCAGGCCGGTATAGACGTTGTCGAAGTCCACGAACATCGCGGCACGGATGCCAGGCCGCCGGGACTGGGGGAGGGGATCACTCATCGGCTCAGTGTGCCAGCAGGAGGGCGGCGCGTGCCAGGGGTGCCCGCTTGGTTGCCCAGTTGCCGCCGTGTGCCGGACCTCATGGCGGGAACAGGAGGTCCATACGTGTATCCGGGATCGGCCGCGCGCGCAGGAACAGCTTGCTACGGCCAGTTTTCGACTGTAAGCATCCACGCCAGAAACCCCGCGTGACCTGCGAAGACGCATGTCCAGGCCCGCGGCCCACCGGACTAAGATGGATCCACGTCGTCGAAATACATCCTTGTAATATGGGAATTTTCGTGGGGCGGCGCCTGCAGGCGCCGGACGGATTTTTCTGGGCCCGAGGCCCGGACGAATTGTGCAGCCGTCGGTCTCGATAGGTGGGTCCATGTGTGAATTGGAAGAGCAGGTTGGCCGATGATGTCCGGTGCGGCAGCGCGCAACAACGTCCAGGTGCACGGGCCAGAAGACGGCCCGGCGCTGGTGTTCGCCCACGGGTTCGGCACCGACCAGAGCATGTGGGGCAAGATTCTGCCCCGGTTCACCGACCGCTACCGGGTGGTTCTGCTGGACCATGTGGGCTCCGGCGGCTCCGACCAGTCCGCCTACGATTCGGCCACCTACGCCACCCTTGACGCCTACGTCGGTGACCTGGTGGAAGTCTGCGGCGAACTCGACCTGCAGGACGTGACCCTCATCGGCCACAGCGTCGGGTCCATGATGGCCATCAGCGCGGCCGCCCGGGACGCAGGGCGCAGGTTCGGCCGGCTCGTGCTGGTCACGGCCTCGCCGAGCTATCTTGACCACCCCGAGGACGGCTACGTGGGAGGGTTCACCCGGCAGGACATCGACGACGTCTTCGAATCCCTGGATGCCAACTATGTGGTCTGGGCCGAGTCGATGGCCCCGGTCTACATGAATACGCCGCACGCTCCCGAACTGGAGCATGAGATCCAGGGCAGCTTCGGGCGGATCAGCCCCCGGGTTGCCCGTGACTTTGCCCGGGTCGCGTTCCTTTCCGATGTCCGGCACCTGCTCGGCGGGGTCACCATCCCGGTGCTGGTCCTGCAAAGCACCGACGACGTCGTCACGCCGGACCACGTGGGAACCTACCTGCACCACGCGCTCCCGAACAGCACCCTGGTCCGGCTTGCGGCCACAGGCCACTTCCCGCAAAGCAGCGCGCCGGAGGAAACGTCTGCCGCCATCCTCGAATTCCTGAAGCCGGCATGACCCGGACCAGCACCACGGCCGTCGATTACGGGCAGCTCTTCCACCAGGCGCCCGCCGGCTACATCGTTGCCGGTACCGACGGGACCATCCTGGCCGCGAACGCCACCATGTGCGCCTGGACCGGAATCCCCGAAGGCAGCCTCGACGGCACCCGCCTCCTGGACCTCATGCCGGCCGGGGACAGGCTGATGTACCGGACGCACGCCGGGCCGAAGCTGGAACGCGACGGGCACCTCGCCGAACTCTCGATCGAGCTGTTGGGACAGGACGGGCAGCGCAGGCCCGTCCTGCTGTCCGTCACCCGGACCGTGGACGGGGCAGAACCGAGGGATTTGATGATCTTTTTCGCTGCCCCCGAGCGGCGGCGGTATGAGCGCGAACTGGCCAGCGCTCACCGGCAACTCGAGGATGCCGAGGCGGACCGCGCCGCGCTCCTGCGGGAAGCCCACCATCGGGCGCTGCATGACCCGCTGACCGGCCTACCGAACCGGCGGCACCTCGAGGAAAACCTGCTGGGGGCCCTGGCCAGCGCCGGCGAACAGCGGAACCGCGTCGGCGTGCTCTTTTGCGACGTCAATAAGTTCAAGCAGGTCAACGACACCCTGGGCCACGCGGCCGGCGACCAGGTCCTGGAACACGTGGCGCTGATGCTCTCCCAGGCCGTGCGCGGCGCGGACACCGTCACACGCTACAGCGGGGACGAGTTCGTTGTCCTGATCCCTCGGCTGGAGCACGCGGCGGAGCTCGAGGCGGTTGCGGAGCGCGTCCGGAGCTGCCTGGCCGGCGCCATCACCATCGCGGGGAGCGAGCTCCGGCTGGGCATGTCCGTTGGCCAGGCGGAAACGGCTGTCCCGGCGGACGCTGATCCGGCCGCGCACAAAGAACTGGCCACGGCCCTGCTGCTGGCCGCAGATCAGGACATGTACCGGGTCAAGACGGAAATGCGCGGGGCCGTGGGCGCCGGTTGATCCGCGGGCTTAAACGCCAAACGACGACGGCGGGAGGCGGCTCCCGCCGTCGTCGTTTGGCTTTGCTGCCTGGAACCCGGGCTTTAGGCGCCGTGGTTCAGGCTGAGGGTGAAGGTGTTCGGGCCGCTGGCGTGGACCGCGATGTTGCTCTTGGCTGTGTTGTGGCGCTCGGAGAGCTCGTGGACCAGCGCGTCCAGCTCGTGGTGCATGGTGGAGCGGTCCCAGAGCTTGTGGGTTACAGAGTTGGCAGTTTCAAACGTCATTGTTCAGTGCTTCCATTTCATGAATCCGGATGTCCGGCTGCCGCACCGATGCGGAGCCGCCGTAGGGGCCAAACCAGGAACGCCTGAGACCGTGGGCAGCTCTGCGAGCTCACCGGTTTGGCCTCATTGCGTCCACCAGGATGGGTGCCCGGCGTTTACTGCGGACGCGGAACGTCGCAGAAATTCGTCAGGCTGCACCGGCAGGAACGTCGCAGTCCCTGCCTTGCCTTTCCATAGTGCACAGCGCCGCGCGGGAGGCTCAAGCCAGATGGCGAAATTTGCGCGTGAGACTCATCACAGCCGCTGTGCCGGAACGTGGACGGCGACGACGGCACCCGAGTCCGGCGCGGACGGTTCAGTGCGGTCTAGGGACGGGACCGCTTCGACCGAAAATGCGGAGGGTGGATGTGCATGCGGCTCAGCCCCCGGGCGGGGGCCGGAGAGACCGGCACCGGTCCGCCGGGCTCCGGTCCCGCTGCGGCAGCGGCCCGTCCGTAGCGGGCAGCCAACGGTGCGGCGCTGAAGCCGTGGGCCAGGACGCTGAGCAGTACGGTGGCGGCAATGACGGCCACAGCCTGATCGGACAATGGTCCAAGGGCTTCCAGCGCCAGCAGCGCGAACACCAGGGACGCCAGTCCGCGCGGGCCGAACCAGCCCACGAACAGGACGGTTTTCCGGTCGAGGCCGGCGCCAATTGAGGCCAGCGCCACCGGCAGCATCCGCACCACCGTGAGGCTGAGCACGGCATACGCGATGGTCAGGGGGAGGGAGTGCTCCAGCATGATCGGCACGGTGATGGCTCCGAAGGCCAGCCACACGAGCAGGGACACCAGGCCGCTCATCTGCTCAACGAAAGCCAGTTCGGCCGGCCCCCGTTCCCCGGCGCAGGTGCCGAACGCCAGCCCGGCGCAGAACGCGGCGACGAAGCCGTTGCCGCCCACCGCGAGTGCGGCGCTGTAGGAGAGCAGGCTCAGGGCCAGGACGCCGATGCCGGCGAAATCCTCGGTTGCGGTCCCGCGCCGGCGGGCCAGCTGGAGCAGCCACCCTCCCGCGGCGCCGGCCGCTGCGCCGACACCGGCGCCGATGAGCAGCTCCATGGCCGCGCTGCCTGGGCCTTCGGCGCTCTCCAGGCCTGCTGCGGCGGCCGCGCCGGCGATGGCGAGCATGACGACCGGGGTGGCGATGCCGTCGTTGAGGCCGCTTTCGACCGTGATCAGCTGGCGGATCCGCGACGGCACCGCCGGATTCGTCACCACGGGTATTCCGAGTGCGGCGTCGGTAGGGGCAAGCGCAGCACCGACGAGGAGGGCCAGCCAGAACCCGAACTGGGGAAAGAACCAAGCGGCCAGGGCCCACCCGAACACAATCGTCAGCGGCAGACCGACTCCCAGCAGCCGCACGTAGCGGCTCACGTCTTGGCGCAATTGCTGGAGCGGCAAGCGGGCGGCGTCGGAGAAGAGCACCCACACCAGGGTGACCTCGACAACCGGGGTGATACTCGCCAAGGGCGACGGGCCACTAACCAGCCCGGACCAGGCCAGGGCTGCGCCGACAGCGGTGAACACAATAGGAGCGGTCAGGTCCGCCTGCTGCAGCCGCGCCGACACCAGCGCCCACGCGAACAGGAGGGCGGTGATGAGGACAATGACCGTCAGCTCCATGGCGGATCGGCGCCCGTTTCCGTGGGCGCAGCGTGAGGGCGGCCCGATTCCAGCAGTCGGATGGGTCCGCCCACAGGGATCACGCTCCCTCCGCCGATTGCACCAAACGTTCCCCTGCAGTTCAGTGAATCCGCCGGCCCGGGACCGCGCCAGAGAACTAAGCCCTGTCCTTTGGGTCGAGGCGCCCAATGGCGCCCGCAAGCGGACTAAGTGTGCTCGCGGGCCGCCCGCGGGGCCGCGACCGAGCCGCGGCGGATCAGTGCGGCCGTGAATGTCGGTGCGGCCGCCGGTGCCTTGCGGCCTTCGATCTGCCGGATCAGGGCTGACGCGGCCGCTACGCCCATGTCGTAGACAGGCTGGGCGATAACCGTGAGCGGGGGCGTGGTCAGGCGCGTCCAGGCGAAGTCGTCATACATGAGGAAGGAGACATCACCCGGAATGGAGAGGCCGAGCTCGTGGATCGCTTCCACCACGCTGAGGCCGATCAGCCCGTCGGAGGCGATGATCGCCGTCGCCGGGTCAGGGCGCTGCACCAGCTCGCGGGTGATCTTCTTGATGGACTCGTCGTCGCCGGCGTTGAGGCGGATCAGATCGACGGGCAGGTCCAGCCCCGCCTCCTCGAATGCGCGTTTCATGCCGTCGCGCCGGTCCGAGATCTGGGACGAGTCCAGCTGCATGCCGTCGTGGTACGGCCCGGCTGTTTTCAGCGTGGAGACGAAGGCGATCCTCCGGTGGCCGGACTTGAGCAAATAGCTGGTGGATTCATGGGAGATTTCCTCCATGTCCACCGCCACGGTGTCGACGTCGAGCCCTGGCGCCTTGCGGTCCAAAAGGACCAGCGGACGGCCGGATTCGTAAACGCGCCGTAAATGTTGCGTTTCCACGGAAGACGCGGGTGCCACGATCAGGCCGTCAACGCGCTTGTCGAGGAGCACCCTGACGGCGTCGATTTCCGCCTCGGTATCCTCGTCCGTATTGATCAGGATGACATTGAATCCACTCCGCTTGGCGGTATCCGTAATGCCCCGCGTGGCCAGGCCGAAATGGGGGTTTTCGATGTCGCCGACCACCACCCCGATGGTGTGCGATTTCCCGGTGTTCATGCTGCGGGCGAGCTCGTTGGGCCGGTACTCCAGTTCCTCGGCGGCAGCCAGCACCCGCTCACGCACGTCGTCGCTCACGGCCCCGTAGTTGCCCAGGGCGCGGGCGGCCTGGGCCTTGGAAACCTGGGCTGCTTTGGCGACGTCGGCGACAGTGACATCGCGGCGCCGGGAAGCATCACTATTCATTACGGCCTTTCGTAGCGGACCCTTGACGCCTGATGTGGCTTCGATTACATTTCTAGCAATCGATGTGAGTCCGGTCTCAATCCTAGGGACTGAGACCGGACTCAGCAAGACTTCCATCGATAAAGTCCCACTCCACGGGGCCCACTGCCTGCCTGCCCCGCTGCTCACCCCCACGATTGGAAACGCTGTGAACACAGGAAACAAAATGCGCCCCGGGGCGCTCATCGCCGCTGCTGTTGCCGCGGTCCTGGCACTCTCCGGCTGCGGAGGCAGCTCATCCGCCTCGTCCTCGCCGGCGGACAACCCCTACGGCCTGATTGAAGCCGGCACCATCCGCGTTGCCAGCCTGGGTGATTCGAAGCCCTATACCTTTGCCGACGCCCAGGGTAACTTCACCGGCTTCGACGTCGAGCTCTTCAAAGACGTCGCCCACCGCGCCGGAGTGGACAAGGTCGTCTTCACCGGACAGGACTTCTCCGGGCTGCTCGCGGCCGTCTCCAACGGCCAGTTCGACGCCGGCGTTGCGGCGATCGGCATCACTGACAAGCGCAAACAAACCGTCGACTTCTCCGATGGCTACCTGGCCGGCTACTTGACCGTCATCACCACGAAAACCTCGGGCATCACCGGCGCCGACGGCCTCGGCGGAAAGCGTCTCGGCGTCGTGCAGGGAACGCTGCAGGAGGCTTACGCGGTCAAGAACTTCACCTCCGCGAGCCTGGTGCGCTTCCCGGACAACAACACCGCGATCGCCGCCGTCAACAGTGGATCCGTTGATGCACACTTCCTGGACTACGAGGCCGCCAAGGCCTATGAAACGCAGTACGGGCTGATCAGCGCCGCGGACATCCCGTCCTTCGACGCTCCCGCCGGCTTCGCCGTGGCCAAGGGCAAGACCGCTTTCAAGGACGCCCTCAATAAGGGCCTTGCCGCAGCCATGGAGGACGGCACCTGGAAGAAGCTCTACCAGAAGTGGTTCCCGGGCTCCCCGATGCCCGAGCAGTACCTGCCGAAAGCTGAGCAGACGGCAACGCCTGCGCCGAGCAAGTAAACGGCCCAGCAAGTAAGCGGCCGGCAACCAACAGGCACCGAACCATCGGCACGTCGGCACATAGCCCGGCTGCCACCTGACCGGGCGGGCCGCACTGCGCGGCCCGCCGGGTTCCACAAGCTATCTACGTCTGAGAGCAACCATGGACTGGTTAAGCACCATCACCCGCACCTTCTTCGACTTCGGCGCAATGGCCGAGGTCCTGCCCCAGCTTCTGGGAGTCGGTCTCCTCAATACCCTCATCATCTCCGTTGCGGCGACCATCATCGGCGTTGCCCTCGGCATGGTCGTCGCCGTGATGGGGATATCTCCCTCGCGGTGGCTTCGGGTTCCGGCCCGGATTTACACGGACCTCTTCCGCGGACTCCCCGCCATCCTGACCATCCTGCTGATCGGCCAGGGTTTCGCCCGCTTCAGCCAATCGATCTTCGGTCCCTCGCCCTACCCCCTGGGGATCATCGCCCTGAGCCTGATCGCCAGCGCCTACATCGGGGAGATCTTCCGCGCCGGTATCCAGAGCGTGGACAAAGGCCAGGGTGAGGCCTGCCGCGCGCTGGGCATGAGCTACGCGAAGTCCATGGCCCTGGTGGTGGTTCCGCAAGGAGTCCGCCGGGTCCTGCCAGCGCTGGTGAACCAGTTCATCGCGATCGTCAAGGACTCCTCGCTGGTTTATTTCCTGGGCCTGCTGGTCACGGAACGCGAGCTCTTCCGCGTGGGCCAGGACGCCGCCGTGCTTTCCGGCAACCTCTCGCCCCTGGTCATGGCCGGCATCTTCTACCTGCTGATCACGGTTCCGCTGACCCATCTGGTCAATTACTTCGATAACCGCTTCCGCACCGGCCGACGCCGCCCCGCCGCACCCAGCAGCGGTCTCAAGGAAGTCAAAGAACTCGCCGCGGCTTCACCGCTGACCACCGGGAGCAACACATGAGCCTCGCCAGCAACACCGCAAGCAGCACCAACACCGCCAGCAATGCCAAAGAATCAGTCCCGGACATCGAGACGTTCCACGGCTCCAGCCTGGAACTGAAGAACCTGACCATGGCCTACGGCGACGTCGAGGTGCTCCGCAATGTCAGCCTCAACGTCGCCCCGGGCACCACCACCTGCATCATCGGGCCCTCCGGCTCCGGCAAATCCACTCTCCTGCGCGGCGTCAACCGGCTTCACGAACCCAAGAGCGGGGACGTGCTCCTGGCCGGCGAGAGCGCCCTGCAGGTCAAACCGGACCTCCTGCGCAGCCGCATCGGCATGGTGTTCCAGCACTTCAACCTCTTCCCGGACCACACCGCCCTCGAGAACGTGGCGCTGGCCCTCTGGAGCGTCAAGGGCATGCCCAAGGCCGAAGCCAGGGAACGCGCCCGGCGCCGCCTAGCCGAGGTCGGTCTTGCCGAACGCGCCGACCACCGCCCCCGCGACCTCTCCGGCGGACAGCAGCAGCGCGTCGCGATTGCCCGAGCCCTGGCCATGGAACCGGAAGTCATGCTCTTCGACGAGGCCACCAGCGCCCTGGACCCGGAACTGGTCAAGGGCGTGCTGAACCTCATGGCAGGCCTGGGCCGCCGCGGCATGACCATGCTGGTGGTCACGCACGAGATGGGTTTTGCCCGCAAAGTCGCCGACCAGGTTGTCTTCATGGACGAAGGCGAGGTCGTCGAGTCCGGCACGCCCGCCGACCTCTTCGACAACCCGCAAAGCGAACGCCTCCAGCGATTCCTCTCGGAAGTGCTCTGATGGAGACCCTGAAGGGAAACACCGCGGCAGCACCCATCCGCACCGCCGTCGTGGGGTTCGGCATCTCGGGCAAAGTCTTCCACGCACCGCTGATCGCGGCGGATGCCAACTACTCGCTGGACGTGATCGTCACGGCGGATCAGGACCGCGCCTCGGAGGCGGCAAGGCTCTACCCGGACACCCGGATCGTCCCGACGCCGGAGGACCTGTTTGCGCTGTCCGGTGACCTCGATCTGGTGGTCCTCGGAACGCCACCGCTGACCCACTTCGACCTCGCCGCAACGGCCATCGCCCATGGCCTCCACGTGGTGGTGGACAAACCGTTCGTCACCACGCCGGGCCAGGGGCAGGAGCTCATCTCCCGGGCGGCCGACGCCGGCGTGCAGCTCACGGTATTTCAGAACCGGCGCTGGGACGCCGATTTCCTGACGCTTCAGAAGCTTATCGGGGAAGGAGCGCTGGGCGAGGTCCGCAGCTTCGAGTCGCGCTTCGAATGGTGGCGGCCGGAGGGCTTCGGAAACTGGCGGGACACCGCCGCCGTGCCCGATGGCGGCGGCATCCTCAACGACCTCGGTGCCCACCTGATCGACCAGGCCATCCAGCTCTTTGGCCCGGTGACCGAAAGCTACGGCGAAACGGCGAACCGCGGCCCGGATCCGGCCGGTGCCGACACCGAGGCCTTCGTGTCCCTGCTCCACGAATCCGGGGTCCGCTCACGGTTGTGGATGAACGGCATGACGGCGCAGGTCGGCCCACGCTTCCACGTCCTGGGCTCCCAGTCCGGCTACACGAAGTGGGGCCTGGACGGCCAGGAACCGGCCCTCGCGGCCGGAACGATACCCACGGAGCCGGGCTACGGCGTCGAACCCCAAACCCATTGGGGGACCGTGGGTGTCGACGGAGACCTGCGGCCAGTCGCATCTGAACCCGGCGCCTATCCGCTGTTCTATGCAGAGCTCGCGACTGCCCTCCGTGGCAAGGGCCCACTTCCGGTCGACCCCGAAGAGTCCCTCGACGTCCTGAGCGTCATCCAAAATATCCGCGCCTTCGCATAGCCCGCACACCGGCTCCCAGTGCCCCTCACGGACACCCCAGATACCTCTACTTTAGGAAAGGCAGACCCATGTCCTCCACGCCCTCAACCAAGCGCATCGCCGTCATCGGCGGCGGCATCCTCGGCGTCTCCACGGCCGTCCACCTGCTCCGCGACGGCGCCTCCGTCATCCTCCTGACCGAACACGGCCTCGCCAGCGAGGCCACCGGCCGCTCGCTCTCCTGGCTGAACTCCGCCGGAGAACGGTCCACACCGTACCACCAGCTCCGGGTCGCCGGCGTGGACCGCTACCGCACGCTCTTCGCCGCGGACCCCGGCCGGGACTGGCTGCAGTTCGGCGGTGGCCTCATGTGGAATCCCGCCGGCCAGGAAGCCGCCACGGAAGCCCGCCACCGCTACGAGAAATCCATCGGCTATGACTCGAAGCTTCTGACGCCCGGACGGGTTTCTTCAGCCACCCCCGGCATCGATCCGGCCGAAGTTCCGGAGAACGCCATCTTCAATCCCGGTGAGGGCTGGGTCAGCCTGCCCGATCTGGTGGACTTCCTGATGGAGGAGTTCCACGCCTTGGGCGGTGAACTCGTACTCAACGCCGGCAAGGTGTCCGTGACGGTCGACGGCGGCCGGGCCACCGGCGTCGAGACGGCCGCAGGCGAAACCCACGAGTCAGACGCTGTCCTCGTGGCATGCGGTGCCGCAACTCCCGCCGTCGTCGCCTCCCTCGGCGTCGAGATCCCCAACGGATCCCCGGTCTCCATGCTGGTGCTGACCAAACCCGTCGAGCACGAGCTGAAGGCCGTGCTGAACACCCCCCGGGCCGCCGTCCGGCCCAACCCCGGAAACACCCTTGCCCTGGACCACGACTGGTATGAAGGGCACATCGCCGAACACGCCGACGGCTCCTTCAGCATCCCCGATGACGTGGTCCAGGAACTCGCCGATGAAGCATCCAAGCTCATCGGCGGCAACCCCGACCTCAAACCGGCCTCCTGGAAGATCGGCTACAAGCCCATCCCGGGCGACGGCGAACCGGTCCTCGGCGAACTCGGCCAGGTGCCCGGCTGCTTCGTGGCCTTCACACACTCGGGGGCCACGCTGGGCCTCATCGCAGGAGAACTTCTCGCGGGCGAGATCATGACCGGCACGAAGCACCCGATGCTGGCCACCTTCCGGCCGGGACGCTTCTCCTAGCCAGAGCCACCGAGACTGCCAGGCAGGCAGGGACGGCGTTCACCGGCCCTGCCTGCCTAAGCCCCGTCCTGCTCCTGCGCCGGCGGGGCCGCCTTTGGGGCCAGATCCATGGTTGTCGGGCGCTTGGGGCCGGGCTTCGGGCTACGGACTGGGGGAGGGGCTGGGGGACCCGGTCCCGGATGGAGCGGTGGTGTTCCCGGGCAGCGTGGGTGACGGGCTGGCGGAGGCGGTCCCGGATCCGGGCGTCGCGGGCATGTACGACTGGTATTCGGGCAGCGTGGAGTCGAGGACCGGAAGCTGCAGCTCGGCCGACTTACCTGTGGAGTCCTCGCTCACCCGGACCGTGACCAGGGACCCGGGGGATCCCGTGGTGGGGTCCAGCATCATGGCCGGAGGCTGGGCCAAAGACGTTTCGCCGTTGGCCTTGACCGGAATCGATACCGTCGATCCGGAAGCGCCGGAGATGGTGACAACCGCGTCTTTGGCGGACGTGTTGAATACGGTGCCCATGATCCGTCCGGGCTGGTCCGCTCCGTGGGAGAGGATGAGCATGTCCGCCAGCTTCATCGGACCGACCACGGTGTTGATCCCGTTGGTCGCCGGCGTGATCTTCGTGGTTTCCGCGGGGTTGTCGGAGGAGCAGCCGGTTCCGGTCAGCAGCAGCACCCCCAACGTGAGGGCGGCGATCGCAGATCTGAATCCTGCCAGCAGGGTGGTGGGTGCCACGGCCGGCTCCTCTCGGCAGAAGCTGTCCGGTCACCTCCGATTATCGTCCCGGGCGGCGGGAAAATCGACCCGCCGTCGCTCCTGGTGGCCACCCAGCGGGCGGCGCCCGGCGGCGGCGCCACCGGCCGGCCTGAAATGCGCCTTGAGTTCGAGGATCCCGGGGGCCGGACCCGGCTGCACTTCGGATGACCCCAAACGAGGATTCTTTACTGATTTGCGGATCAGTTTCCCCATAATTGCCGCAAATAGGTGATTATGGAGTCATGCCGAAAATCCGCATCTCCGAAGCAGCACGATTTCTCGGGGTCAGTGACGACACCGTCCGGCGCTGGACCGAGAATGGGATCCTGACCCCGGTCAAGGATGACTCCGGCCGGCTGGCCGTGGACGGCCTGGAACTTGCCCACCTGGCCCGCGACCAGGCACAGCTTCCCGATGACCCCACCAAGATAGGCCGCTCCGCCCGCAACCGGTTCGTCGGCCTGGTCACGGGCATCACCGCTGACAAAGTCATGGCACAGGTTGAGCTGCAGTGCGGGCCCTTCCGCGTCGTGTCCCTGATGAGCAGCGAAGCCGTCCGGGAACTGGGCCTGGAGCTTGGATCCGTGGCGACCGCCGTGGTCAAAGCCACCACCGTCATCATCGAAACGCCCCACGGAAAGAGCATCATATGAGGACTGCCCGCAAGCACGTCACCGCACTGCTGGCGGCCGGCGCCCTGGCCGCGGGCGTGGCGGGCTGTGCCGCCGGCACGCCCCGGGCAGCCGGAACCGGTTCCAACTCCAGCGCCGGGGCCAGTGAGACCCCCACGCTGTCCGGAGCGATCACCGTGTACGCCGCGGCCTCGCTGAAATCGACCTTCACCAAGCTGGCCAGCGACTTCGAGGCGAAGAACCCCGGCACCAAAATCACTTTGAACTTTGCCGGCTCCTCGGACCTGGTCACGCAGATCACCCAGGGCGCCCCGGCCGACGTCTTTGCCTCCGCCGACACCAAGAACATGACCAAGCTGACCGATGCGGAACTGATCGACGGCGCCCCGGCCAACTTCGCCACGAACGTCCTGGAGATCGCGGTTCCGCCGTCCAACCCGGCATCGATCAGCTCCTTCGCCGACCTCGCCAAACCGGGTGTGAAGGTGGTGGTCTGCGCACCGCAGGTTCCCTGCGGCGCCGCTGCCGAGACCGTCGAAAAAGCCACCGGCACCACCCTGGCGCCGGTCAGCGAGGAATCGTCCGTCACGGATGTCCTGGGCAAGGTCACCTCGGGTGAGGCCGACGCCGGGCTGGTCTATGTCACGGATGTCAGGAACGCCGGCGACAAGGTCAAAGGCATCCCCTTCGCCGAGTCGGAACAGGCCGTAAACACCTACCCGATCGCCACCGTCGGCACGAGCAAGAACAAGGAGCTCGCCGCTGCCTTCATCGCCGCGGTCACCGGCGGCGAGGGCAAGACGGTGCTGAGCGACGCCGGATTCGGCACCCCGTAAACGGCATGCACAGGCGCAGCGGCACCGGGTACACAGGCATCCCGGCATGGATTTACGCCATCGCGGCAGCAGGGGCACTCTTCGTCCTGCTGCCGCTGGTTGCAATGGTCGCCAAGGTCAACTGGTCCCAGTTCATCCCGCTGATCACCTCCGAATCCTCACTCACCGCGCTCGGCCTGAGCCTGCGTACCTCCGCGGCGAGCACCGCCTCCTGCATCGTCCTCGGCGTGCCGCTCGCACTCATCCTGGCCCGAAGCCCGTTCCCGGGCCAGCGCCTGCTCCGGGCCTTCGTCCTGCTGCCGCTGGTCCTGCCCCCCGTGGTGGGAGGCATCGCCTTGCTCTACACCTTCGGCCGCCAGGGACTGCTGGGCAAAAGCCTGGAACTGGCCGGAATCCAGATCGCCTTCTCCACCACCGCGGTCGTCCTCGCCCAGACGTACGTTGCCCTGCCGTTCCTGGTGGTCAGCCTCGAAGGCGCCCTGCGCACCGCCGGCAACAAGTACGAGGCGGTCGCCGCGACCCTCGGGGCGCGCCCGGGCACGGTGCTGCGCCGGGTGACCATCCCGCTGGTGCTCCCCGGCCTGGCCTCCGGCGCCGTTCTGTCCTTCGCCCGCAGCCTGGGCGAATTCGGTGCCACCCTGACCTTCGCCGGCAGCCTGCAGGGCGTCACCCGCACCCTGCCGCTGGAAATCTATCTGCAGCGAGAAACCGACGCCGACGCCGCCGTCGCGCTCTCCCTCCTGCTGGTCGCCGTGGCGGTGGCCGTCGTCGGGCTCTCCTACCGGCGCCCGCGCCTTGGCGTGGCACCGGAAGGAGCACTCCGGTGACCTTTCAGCTGGACGCAACCCTTGCCGCGCGGGGCTTCGAGGTCTCCTTCAGCCTCGGACCGGCCGAGACAATCGCCATCCTCGGGCCCAACGGGGCCGGTAAATCGACGCTCCTCTCGATCATCTCGGGCCTGCTGCGCCCCGATGCCGGCAAAGCCATGATCGGCGAAAAAGTCCTCTTCGACCTGAGCGCGGACACCAACATCTGGCGCGCCCCGCACACCCGGGGCACGGCGCTGCTGGCCCAGGAAGCCCTCCTGTTTCCGCACCTCAGCGCACTGGACAACGTCGCGTTCGGGCCACGCAGCGCCGGCGCCTCCAGCGCCGCGGCCCGCGAAACGGCCATGCACTGGCTCACCGAAGTCGACGCCGGCTCCCTCGCCTCGCGGCGCCCCGGACAGCTCTCCGGCGGACAGGCCCAGCGGGTGGCCGTGGCCCGCGCCCTCGCCGCCGACCCCGACCTGCTGCTCCTCGACGAGCCCATGGCCGCGCTCGACATCCATGCCGCCCCGCTGCTCCGCCGGCTCCTCAAGCGCGTCCTCGCCGGCCGCCGGGCCATCATCATCACCCACGACATCCTCGACGCCCTCATGCTGGCCGACAGGGTGATCGTCCTCGAGGACGGCCGGATCACCGAACAGGGCCCCACCCGCGAAGTCCTGGAAAAACCGCGCAGCCGGTTCGCCGCCGGACTGGCCGGGCTGAACCTGGTGGCGGGGACTGTCAGCGACGCCGGGGTGACCACCGCCCAGGGCATGGTCGTCGCGGGCCACCGGGACGAGACCATCGAGCCCGGGCAGGACGGAGTAGCGGTCTTTCCGCCCTCGGCGGTATCGGTGTTCCTCACCGAAGAGCACGGCAGTCCGCGAAACTCATTCCAAGTGATCATCACGGACCTGGAGCCCCACGGCGATCAGATCCGTGTCCGTGCCGGTCGACTCTCCGCCGACATCACCCCGGCCGCGTCAGCCGACCTCGGCCTCATCCCCGGAATGAGCGTCTACTTCGTCATCAAGGCCGCCGCCATCGCGATCTACCCGGCCTAGGGAGCTTCCGCACGTTCCGCCCGGCGGAGTAGTCTCGGTGCCGGGCGCTGCCGGCGCCGAGCGACTCCGCGAGGAAAGGAAGCTATGCCTGGAATGTATGTGGCGACCTCGACCATCACCATCGGGGCGCCCGCGAGCCGCGTATGGTCCGTGATCACCGATCCCGATGCCGCCAAGGAGTTCATGTTCGGCACCGAACTCGTGACCGACTGGACGGTAGGCGGACCCATCCTGTGGCGGGGCACCTGGGACGGCAAGGAGTACGAGGACAGGGGCAGCATCCTCGAGTTTGAACCCGGACGGCGGCTTGTTGTCACGCACTTCAGCCCGTTGAGCGGCCAAGCGGATGCGCCGGAGAACTACCACACGCTGACCTGGACGCTCGAGGACCAGGCCGGTGCCACGCAACTGACGCTCGCCCAGGACAACAACGCCAGTGCCGAGGACGCCGACCACTCCAAGGGCATGTGGGACAGCCTGGTGGAGAGCGTGAAAGGAATCGCGGAGCGGGACGAGCCAGGGCGGGAAGAGTCAGGGCGGGAAGAGCCAGGGCGCGATTAGGCAGTAAGACCGCGGGGCCAGATTCCGCTACTGCCTACAGCAGGCTTGCCGCGATGTCCCTCCCGATCCTCTGCAGCAGGGCGGCGGAAAGTCCGGGGTCTTTGGCGGAGTCCTGGTCGGTGTACTCGGCCAGGGTGTAGACCCGGGTGAGCGCCAGTTCGGACCACCTTTCCCGGGGGAGGAGGGAACGGCCGGCCACCGCGATGATCGGGCGGGTTCCCGACCTCCGGGCGACGGCGGCGGGAAGCTTGCCGGCGAGGGTCTGTTCGTCGATGCTGCCTTCGCCGGTGATGACGACGTCGCAACTGTCCCTGCGGTTGTTGAAATCGAGCAGGTCCAGGAAGTAGTCGGCGCCCGAGACCTGCTTGGCGCCCAGCAGCAGGCAGGCGAAGCCGATCCCGCCGGCGCTTCCGGCGCCCTCGCGCTGCGCAAGTTCGGCGGCGTCCTCAAACCCGGCGTCCGTCAACGTGGCGACGAGGTGCGCCAGCCCGTGCTCCAGTGCCGCAACGTCCTGCGGTCCGGCGCCCTTTTGGGGTCCGAAGACCGCCGGCGCGCCGCCGGGCCCGAGCAGTGGATTGTGGACGTCGCTGGCGACCACGAGTTCCGTGCTGTCCAGTTCGGGGAACCTGGTCCGGCGGATGGTGTGGATCTGCGCCAGTGACTCTCCGCTGCCGTGGAGCTGCCGGCTGCGGGCGTCGTGGAAGCCGTAGCCCAGGGCGGTGAGCATTCCCATGCCGCCGTCGGTGCTGGCACTTCCGCCCAGCGCCAGGACGATCCTGACCGGGTTGAGACTGAGGGCGAACAGGATCGCTTCCCCAAAGCCCCGGCTGGAGGCCGCCAAGGGTTCCAGCTGGCCCGCCGGCAGGAGCGCCAGACCGCAGGTGTTGGCGACCTCGACGACGGCGGTGGTGCCGTCAAACGCGATGCTGGCCGGGACAGGCTGGCCGGTGGGCCCGGTGACAGTGTGGCGGTGCCGGGTGAAGCCGGCGGCGACGGCGGCGTCCACACTGCCGTCCCCGCCGTCGGCCAGGGGAAGCAGCTCGCAGTGGACCGCTCCGGCCCCGCCGGTGGAGCCGGCTCCGGCGCGGAGCCCTGCGGCCAGGGCGTCGGCCACCTCGCCGGCCGTGAGGCTGCCTTTGAACTTGTCCGGTGCGATGAGGGTCCGCACGGTTTTCGGGGCGGTGGTGTTGAACATGTCAGATGGTTTCCGAGTAGGCGGGGCGGCGGGTGTCCTTGGCCGTCGAATCGGCATCGGCGGCTTCTGTGCGCTCCGGGTGGTTGTCCGGGTGCGTGTGGTGGCCGTATTCGATCAGGTCATCGTCGATGTCGCCGTAGCCGTCCGGGAGGATCGGATCCTCGCTGGGCAGCGGCTCAACAGTTTCGCCGTTGAAGACGCGGCGGACGCGGTCCTCGTCCAGGGTGCGGTCCCACCAGGCGATGAACAAGGTGGCGACGGCATTACCGGTGAAGTTCACCAGGGCCCGGCACTCAGACATGAACTTGTCGATGCCGAAGATAAGCATGATGCCGGCGGCAGGGATGGTGCCGAGCGTGGCCAGGGTGGCGGTCAGGGCGATGAAGCCGCCGCCGGCGACGCCTGCCGCGCCCTTGGAGGTGAGCAGCATGACCGCGATGAGGCCCAGTTGCTGGCCGATGGTCAGGTTCGTGTTGGTTGCCTGGGCGATGTAGACGGCGGCCAGCGAAAGGTAGATGGCGGCGCCGTCGAGGTTGAAGCTGTAGCCCGTGGGGACCACGAGCCCGACTGTTTCCTTCTTCACACCGGCGTGCTCGAGCTTGCGCATCAGGCCAGGGAGGGCCGGTTCGGCAGTGGAGGTGCCCAGAATGAGCAGGTACTCCTCTTTGAGGTGGCGGATCATCTTGAAGATGTTCAGCTTCAGGAAGGCCATGACGGAGCCGAGGACCACGACGACGAAGAGGATGGAGGTGGCGTAGAAGAGGGCGATCAGCCCGCCCATGCTGGAGAGGGAGGAGACGCCGTACTTGCCGACGGCGAAGGCCATCGCGCCGAACGCGCCCAGCGGGGCGGCCTTCATGATGAAGCCCAGGATTTTGAACATGACCCCGGTGAGGCGCTGGACGCCGTCCAGGACGGGCGCCCCGACCTTGCCCATGGCGTTCAGCGCAACGCCGAAGATCACGGCGATGAAGATGATCTGGAGGATGTCGCCTTCCACGAAGGGCGCGACGACGCTGGTGGGGATGATGTGGGTCAGGAACTGCCACCATTCCTGGTGGGCGCCGGCGTCGATGAG
The DNA here is from genome assembly GCF_056395875.1 of Arthrobacter sp. 05T45. Lineage (NCBI taxonomy): Bacteria > Bacillati > Actinomycetota > Actinomycetes > Micrococcales > Micrococcaceae > Arthrobacter > Arthrobacter sp. 05T45. The sequence goes on from NZ_JBFTKI010000035.1 coordinate 30,633, forward strand.
TTTGGCCGCGGAGTCCGTCGTCTTGATAGCGCTGGCGTCTGCGTTGACGCCGTCGCCGAGGCGGAAGATGTTGATGGCGACCAGGCCAAAGAGCAGGGCAAAGATCGTGCCGATCTGGAAATACGTCAGGGCCTTCAGCCCGGTCATGCCGACCTTCTTCAGATCCGCGACGCTGGCGATGCCGCCGACGATGGTCAGGAACACGATCGGGCCGATCAGCATTCTCATGGCGTTGACGAAGGTGGTGCCGATCGGTTCCATGGCAATGCCCGCGGCCGGGGCCAGCCAGCCCACCAGAATGCCGAGGACGATGCCGGTCAATACCCAGAAGTACAGCTGCCTGTACCAGCGTTTCTTGGGGGCCGGGATTTCCGTGCCCGCGGTGGTGATGTGTCCCATGATTCCTACCTCATTGTGGAATGTCTCTGGAGATGCTTTAAGTGTGGGGGTTTGCACGGGGCGGGTGCCAGTTCGGCGCAGCCGCCCCGTGCAGTGTGTAGCGTTCGACGGCGGCCGCGCGGCCGGCGTCGTCCGTTTCAGTGCGCCGCAGCGGCAGACGGAAGCGTTAGACGGCCGCCAGGGTGCGGGCCAGGGCCTCGATGATGGCGTCGGTGACGTCCGCGGTGGTGGCGTCGCCACCGACGTCGCGGGTCAGGTGGCCGGCGCCGGTTGCCTCTTCGATGGCGGCCTCGACGCGGCGGGCTTCCTCGTGCAGGCCGAAGTGGTCCAGCATCAGGGCTGCGCTGGCGATCGCGCCGATCGGGTTGCTGATGCCCTTGCCCGCGATGTCCGGGGCCGAGCCGTGCACGGGCTCGAACATGGACGGGAAGCGGCGCTCCGGGTTCAGGTTTGCGCTGGCCGCCAGGCCGAGGCTGCCGGCCAGGGCCGAGCCGAGGTCGGAGAGGATGTCGGCGTTCAGGTTGGAGGCGACGACCACGGAGAGGTCTTCCGGGTGGAGGATGAACTTGGCGCTCATCGCGTCGACCAGGACGCTCTCGGTGGCGACATCGGGGTAGTCCAGGGCAACACGCTGGAAGGTTTCGTCCCAGAGGACCATGCCGTACTGCTGGGCGTTGGACTTGGTGACGGAGGAGACCTTCTTCACCGTGCGGGTCCGGGCCAGATCGAACGCGAAGCGCATGATGCGCTCGCAGCCCTTCTCGGTGAACAGTGCGGTCTGCAGGGCGACCTCGTTGCCCGGGCCGCGGCCGCTGAGGTTGCGCCCGCCGAGGCCGGCGTACTCGCCTTCGCTGTTTTCGCGGACCACAATCCAGTCGAGCTCGGTGGTGTCGGCCTTGCGCAGCGGGGACTGGACGCCCGGGAGGAACTTCACCGGACGAATGTTCGCCCACTGGTCAAAGTTCTGCGTGATATTCAGGCGCAGGCCCCAGAGGCTGATGTGGTCCGGGACGTTTTCCCAGCCGACAGCGCCGAAGTAGATGGCGTCGAAGTCCGTGAGGGTGTCCAGTCCGTCGGGGTCCATCATCTGGCCGGTCTTGGCGTAGTACTCGCAGCCCCATGGGAACTCGGTCCATTCGAAGGCGAACTTGCCGCCGGAATTCTGCGCCAGGGCGTCCAGGACCCGGCGTCCGGCGGAGACGACCTCTTTGCCGACTCCGTCTGCGGGGATTGAAGCGATGCTGAATGTCTGGGTGGCGCTCATGTGCCGACCTCCTCGTTGAGTGTGTTAGCAGCGTCACACTGCCTTCCTCTTCAAGTAGACGGGCCGGCACCACATGCCGTCCAAGACCAAGATCCGATCCGCTAGATAGGTTCAGCCTATTGATGATGCGCCGGGGGAGGCGTTTCTGTCCCTCCTTGCGGGTGCGGGGCCGCGTGCAGCCGCGCCACCGCCAGGAAGGACCGGGCTGCGGGGGTCAGGTCGTCCCTCCTGCTGAGAACGGCAACATCCAGGTAGGACACGGGTTCGATCAGCAGCGTCCGCAGCCCCGATTTGTGGGCCAGAGGCGCCCACGACGACGGCATTACGGCGTGGCCGACCCCGGCCAGGACCAACGGCAGGATCGAGGTCCGGTGGGCGACCTCGACGACGATTTCGGCGTCGATCCCCCGCGCCAGTGCGTCGTCCACAAGCCAGCGCATCAGCGAACCGCGCTGGCTCGCGACCAGGCGGTGGCCGGCCAGCTCCTCGCGTTGGATCGCTGTTGCGGCGCCAAACGTATCGGACTGGGGATTGACGAGAAGGATCAGCGGCTGGCGATCGAGCTCCAGCACCTCAACGCCGGGAACCTTGATGGGCGTGGGGGAGCCTGCCAGCCCGATCTCCGTGCTGCCGCTTCGGACAGACTCGATGACGTCCTCCGGGGTGAAGGCGGCGCTGACATTGAGCCTGACCAGGGGATGCGCCCGGGTGAAGGCGGCGATCATCGAGGACAGGGGCTCGATCCCGGGTGAGGGCATCGTGACGATGTCCAGCCGTCCGCTGCGCAACCCACGCACCGACTGCACCGCGGACTGCGCAGCATCGAGGTTGCGCATCACGAGCCGGGCCGGCCCGATCAGCTCCTTGCCCGCCTCGGTGAGCACCGCCCGCCGCCCGATCCGGTGGAAGAGCGGCACGCCCAGCTCCTTCTCGAGGGCGGCGATGGTCTGCGAGAGCGATGGCTGGGCGATGAGCAGGTGCTCCGCGGCCCGGCTGAACCCGTCGTGGTCAACAACAGCCAGAAAATACTTCAGCTTTCGGGTGTCCACCCTGGCTCCTTCACCGGTTTTGCGCTTGACGGTTGCCGTGCGGCCGCCTGATCGATGAGTCCGAGCCTATTTCCTGCCGACGATTCGGATGAGCATTTGTTCCACCTCCGCGGCAAAGAACATGATCGCCGCTCGCCGTCGTCCGCGCCTCCCGCGTCTCCGCCGCTCGCCGTCGACCGCGCCGCTACGGCAGCCGGGAGGGGCGCAGCAGCGTGGGGACGCCGGCCTGCCCGGGGTCGAGCGGGAGGGGGCTGACCAGCACGGCCGGGCCGCGGCTCAGGAGGCTGGTCGAAAGCGGCTGGCAGCGCACGCCTCCCCGGCCGCGCATGGCGGCGTGCGCGCCGGGGGCAAGCATCCGGTCCATCCACGCGCAGAGGTGTGCTGGCCGTCCGGCCCGGAGCCGGACCACGTTGCCCCTCGATTCGAGCGCGAACTCTTCGCCGAGCAGGGGAGCGAGGTGGGCGCCCCGGAGGACCACATTGCGCCGGGTCAGGAGCGGGTCAAAGGGGCCGGCTGCCAGTTCCTTGGCCATCGCCTCGAGGGCCTCGATCGAGAGGAGGGTGACGGCGGCGTCCATGTGCGCGGCCTTGCCGAAGAACCGGTCGCCGACGATGCCCTTGCCGGCCACCAGTTCCACTTGGTCCGCGTCCGTCGTGGGGACCTGCGCCGCACCATCGCGGGCGCGGCCGAAGTAGGCGTGTGCCGGCGAGACAAGGAGGTGCAGAATCTCGACGTCGTACCTGTAGCTTGCCGTCATGCCCTAAAACTATCCTCCCTCGTGGCGCCGGCGCGCCAAGTCGCCGGAAACGTGCGAGGTCGCCGGAACCTTGCGGCGACCTCGCAGGCTTCCCGCGAACTCGGCGGGGCCTTACGCGTAGTGCCGCGGCGGCGACCATGCCGGATCAGGGTACGAGCACGATCTTCCCTTTCGACGCGGTGCTCCCCAGTAGCTCATGGGCGCGGCGAACGTCGGAAAGCGGCAGGCGCTCGGCCACCACCGGGTGAATCTCGCCGCGGCGAAGCAACTCGAGCAGCGCGAAGAAGTCTGCCCTGAACCAGTCCTGGTGGTGGATGCGCAGCTTCTGGATCCGGTAGGACAACACTTTTCGACGGGGTGACAGCCAGCCCCAGAGGGCGACGCTCCCCGTTGCCGCGTACCAGGCGATCACGCCCGGCCAGTTCTTGCGCCCCTGCGCGATGGTGGCGTAGCGGCCAAACACGACGAGCCGACCGCCGGGCCGCAGCGCGCGGAAGGAGCGCAGAGACAACGGCCCACCGATCCCGTCGAGGGCAATGTCTACGCCGTCGCCGGTGAGCCCGCGCACCCGGGCCAGGAAATCCTCGTTCTGATAGTCGATAGCCACCGCGCCCAGCCGCTCCACTGCGGCGCGGTCCCGGCCGGCGGCGGTCCCGTAGAGGCGGAGGCGGGCCAATGCTCCGAGCTCGAGGATGGCGGCCCCTACCCTGCCTGCCGCGCCGTGAACCAGAACACTCTCCCCGGGCTTCGCCTGGGCCGTCCGGTGCAGCAGCTGGTAAGCGGTCATGTAGGGGAAGACGAGGCTTACGACCTCGGCCGGGTCGAGGTCCTCAGGCACATCCACCGCGTATGCCTCTGGCACACAGACGCGCTCGGCGTTGGCGCCCCACACCGTCAGCGCGCCGATGCGGTCCCCGACCCGTACCCGCGAGCAACCGGGCCCGAGCTCATCAACGATGCCGACGAGCTCATAGCCGGGCGTGAAAGGCGGCTTCGGTCCGCCGAGGTAGGTGCCGGCGCGCAGCTGGGCATCGGTGAAAGAGACCCCCGAAGCCAGGACCCTGACGCGGACTTCGCCCGGGCCGGGCCGTGGATCGTCGACCTCCACCACCTGCAGGACCTCGGGGCCGCCGAAGCGGTCGATCACCACACGCTTCATGGGCTCACTCTACGCTCGGCACACGCTCCGCACACCGGCCTCTTGCCGCCCGGTCCTTGTCTCCACCGGCGTCGTTTCGTGGCCCATTGACACCCCCGAGCGGTCGGACTATCCTACAACCAAATGGTTGTAGATCAGCTCAGAACCCAGCTCAACGACGACGAACTCGACCGCCTTTTCCACTCGTTCGCCGACGCGACCCGCAGGGACATCGTGCGCCGGGTGACAGTGGGCGAGTACTCGGTCTCCGGGCTCGCCGCCCTCTACGCCATGAGTTTCGCGGCCGTCCAGAAGCATGTGGCGGTGCTGGAACGCGCTTCCCTTGTCTCGAAGGAGAAGCGGGGAAGGGAGCAGATCGTGCGGGCCAACCATGACGGCCTGCAGCGGGCCCGCCGCCTGCTGGACGACTACGAGGTCATTTGGCGCCAGCGCGCCGACCGGATTGCGGACCTGCTTGCCGAAGCGGCCGCCCCGGAATCTGACGAGACGCAGGCAGGCGCCAGACCAATCAAGAAATCGCAAGGCCAAGCTGAAGGAAACTGAAGGATAGGAGAGTTCGTCATGACGGTTGTCAGTTCAGTCAAGAATCTTGAGGCGCTGAGCCTCACCGTGGTCGCCGAGTTCGATGCCGGAGTGGGGCGCGTCTGGCAAATCTGGGAAGACCCGCGCCAGCTCGAGCGCTGGTGGGGGCCGCCCACGTGGCCGGCCACCTTCGAGAAGCACGAGTTCGTCCCGGGCGGCGAGGCCAGCTACTACATGACGGGACCCGAGGGGGAGAAGGCCCGCGGCTGGTGGCGATTCGTGACCATCAACGCTCCGCACCGGCTGGAGTTCGATGATGGCTTCGCGGACGACAACGGCGACCCCGTGGCCGATATGGGAACGATCCACGGAGTTGTGACATTGGAGCCAATCGGCGACCGCACCCGAATGACCATCCTGTCCACCTTCGAGGCGGAGGAGCAGATGGAGAAGATCGTCGCCATGGGCATGGAAGAAGGCATGAGGGAGGCGCTGGGCCAGGTCGACGCGATCATCGCCGAGTCCGTCAACGCCTGACCTGCAACGCAACACGACGACGGCGGGAATCTCCCGCCGTCGTCCGCAAGGCCCTGTTCAGCCCGGTATTAGCGGCGGTAACATGCCGTGTGACATTCACCCACGGTTACGCGGCCAACGGCGACCTCCGCATGTACTACGAGGTCCACGGTCACCCGCGGGTCGGCGAGCCCCCGCTGTTGCTGATTCCCGGCGGAGGCTCGAGCATCGAGACCAATTTCGCCGGCCTCATCCCCGCGCTGCTGGCCGAGAGCCTGCAGGTGATCGCCGTCGAAGAGGAAGGCCACGGCCGGACCGCGGCTACCGCCCGGCCGCTCACCGCCGAAGGATCGGCAGGGGACATCAAGGCCGTGCTCGATGAGCTCAACGTGGACTCCGTGGACGTGCTCGGGTTCAGCGCCGGGGGCCACACCGCGCTCGCGCTGGCCATGAGGCATCCGTCCATGGTGCGGTGCCTGATTGCCGCCTCCACCTTCGCCAGCCGCGACGCTGTGGGCGATGAATTCTGGGAGGGGATGGAAAAGGCAACCCTCGATGACATGCCGGAGGTGTACCAGGACGCGGACCGCCGGCTGAACCCGGACCCCGGACACCTCGAGCGGATGTTCGAACTGGACCGCCAGCGGATCCTGAGCTTCCCCGGATGGTCGGACGAGGACCTGCGCCGCATCACGGCCCGGACCCTGGTGCTGAGCGCAGACCGCGACGTCGTCAGCGCTGACCACGCCGTGCGGATGTCACGGGTCATTCCCGGGGCGCGCCTGATGATCGTGCCGGGTACCCACGGCGATTATTTGGGCGAGCTGGCCGCGAGCGGGGGCGACCTGCGGGCCATGCGGACCACTCTCCCGTACCTGCTGCGGTTCCTGGAGGAGTAGGGCCCGGTCAGGGCCTCGCCGGCGTCGAGGTCTGTGCCGGGCTGGTCTGTGCCGGACTGGAGGTCCAGTGCTGCCGGTGCAGCCGCTCGAAGCCGTCCAGGAGCAGATCCAGGGCGAACTCGAACTCGAACTGGTCATCGCACCCCTGGCCCACCACGGAGTCCTGGTGCGCGGAGGCGGTCGCGACCTTCAGGATGTTCGGATACCGCTCGGCCATCTCCTGGAACATGGCCGCCTGCGCCTCCGGCGGAAGGGTGGCCAGCCCTGCGGCGTTCCCGCCGGCGGAGTCGTCGAACAGCTCCTGGGTAAACCCCCACATGCGGCTGCCGAGGGCGTGCATGACGTGATGGGTCAGGTCCACGGAGAAGCCTCCGGCCAGGAACATGCCGATGAACGAGTCCATGTAGCCAAGGACCGCTGGAGTTTTATTCGTGCGCGATTCCAGCACTTGCCGGGCCCACGGATGCCGCAGCAGCGCCCCCCGCGCCGAGAGCACCCTCAGGCGCACGGCGTCCTTCCAGCCGGCATCGCGGACGGGAGGATCGATCTCGCTGACAAGGGCGTCCACCATGCCGTCAAGGAGTTCCTCCTTGTTGGCCACGTGCTTGTAAAGCGCCATCGGCACGACGCCGAGTTCCTGCGCCAGCCGGCGCATGCTCAGCGCCTCGATCCCCACCTGATCGGCCAGCACGACGGCGGCAGCCAGGACGCGGTCCCGGCTCAACGGAATCCGGCGCGTTCGCTCCGCTTGCTGGGTCATCCGGCCACCCTTCCCTAACGGTTTCCTATTGACAAGTGTACGCCGTACACCTAACGTGGCCGCATCAGGTGTACGCCGTACACCTCGCGTCTCATGTACCGCCGCCGCCAGCCATCCCAGCCAAGGACCACGCCGTGACAACACACGCCAGCAGCGCCCCCGTCCCCCGAGTCCGCCGCCGCCCCCAGTGGCCAGTGCCAGCCGGATTGATCCTTCTCAGCCTCATCCCGGTGATCGCCGGTGCGGCGCGGCTGACGGAACTGACCGGCGGTGCCGCCGTCACCGCCCAGAACGCCCGGTTCTTCGCCTCACCCGTGCCCGTGGTGACCCACATCCTCAGTGTCACCACCTACAGCCTGCTCGGTGCGTTCCAGTTCCTCCCCGCGCTGCGGGGCCGCCGGGGCTGGCACCGCATCGCCGGCCGCATCCTCGCGCCGGCGGGCCTGCTGGCCGCCCTGTCCGGCCTGTGGATGGCCGTCTTCTATCCGGTGCCGCCCGGGGACGGACCGGCGCTGTTGGTGCTGCGGCTGGTCTTCGGCTCGGCCATGGCGGCGAGCATTGTCCTGGGAGTCGTGGCGGTTGTGCGCCGGGATTTTGTGCGGCACGGCGCGTGGATGACGCGCGGCTACGCGATCGGCGTTGCCGCGGGAACGCAGGCGCTGACGGGGCTGCCGTGGATGCTGCTGGTGGGCCCGCCCGACGAGCCGACCCGGGCTGTGCTCCTGGGGGCAGCCTGGGTGATCAACCTTGCGGTGGCCGAGTACGTCATCCACCGGCGCGCCAGGCGGACCGTGCGGGTCCCTGCCGTCCTCCCCGTGCCTGCCGCCGTCGTCCCCGTGTCTGCTGCCGCCGTCGTCGAAGTCGCCGGAAGCGTGCCGGCACGCCGTACTTTTCCGGCGAAGCGGACGGTTTCCGGCGACGTGGACGCCGGGCGGCTAGACTCACGCGCATGACAATTGTGGACGATCAGGGCCGCCCGGAGCCTCCCCTTGCCGCCGATGAAACCGCGACCCTCCTGGGTTTCCTGGACTACCAGCGGGCCACGCTGGCGTGGAAATGCGCCGGGCTGCACGCGGCCGGCTTTGTGGCTACTACCGCTGCCTCATCGATGACACTGGGTGGGCTCCTGAAGCACATGGCCTATGTGGAGAGCGAATGGTTCTCCCGTTCCCTGCACGCCCGGGACCGGGAGGCCCCGTTTGCCGCCGTGGATTGGAAGGCCGACCCGGACTGGGAGTGGCATTCCGCCGCCGAGGACACCCCGGACCAGCTGCGCACCTTGTGGCAGGACGCCGTGGACCGGTCCCGGGCCAGCGTCACGGAGGCCCTGGCCGCCGGTGGCCTGGACCAATTAGCCCGTCGCCCGTGGCCGGACGGTTCGGCACCGAGCCTGCGCTGGATCCTGTGCCACATGATCGAGGAGTATGCCCGGCACAACGGCCATGCCGATCTCCTCCGCGAGGCCCTAGACGGCGAGACGGGGGAATAGGCGGCGAAACGGGCGAGTAGCCTCGCGGCACCCCTCCACCCACTCACCCGTTGCGCTATCAGTCTTGGCGGTTATGGACGCCGAATGACGACTGTGGAGTCTCATGACTTAATGGACGTTTCTGTCTCAAGACATCGTGGACAGTGTGTCTCAGGACATCGTGGACACTCGGACCGGTTTTGCTCGGGTCATGAGCAAAATGCACCCCGATATCAAGATCCGGCATTTGGTGGCGA
>NZ_JBFTKI010000036.1:0-39603 GCF_056395875.1 Arthrobacter sp. 05T45
GGCCCGGCAAATTCAACCAATTCAATACAATAAATTGGTATCAACAAACTTGGCACACTATTGAGTTCTCAAACAACAGACACACCCGGCACCACCACAACCAACAATCAGTCAAGGATCGCTCCGGAGCAACTTTTCAAACTTACCCGGCCGCTTCACCCTAGTCAAATCGGCGATCCAGACTCATTCTTGCCATAGGCTTCTGGGTCTTGGTGGCCGTTCAACTCCGGGGAGCAGCGCGGAAATAAACTCTACCACCACTTGGACCGGCTGACAAAGCGGCACCGAAGACGGTGCAGAAAAGCCCGGAATCACGGGGATTCCGGGCCTCTCGCAAACACTTCCCTACGCGCGCCAGGTCTGCTGTCCGGGCGCTGCGCCTAGCCCAGCGGCTTGAAGTACGCGGCCCCTAGCGGAGGCAGGGTGACGGTGAGCATGGCCGGCTGTCCATCCAGGCCGTCCTTCGTCGCGGTCAGGGTTCCGGTGTTCTCCACCCCGGAACCGCCATAGCTGGCGGCGTCGGTGTTGAGCACTTCCTGCCACTCGCCGGCGGCCGGGACGCCGAGGAGGTAGTCCGTGTGCGGCCCGCCGGAGAAGTTCACGGCGCAGACCAGCGGGTTGCCGTCGGCGTCACGGCGGATGAACGTCAGCACATTGCGGTCCGAGTCTCCCCCATTGATCCACTGGAACCCTTCGGGCTGGTTGTCCCGCTCGTACAGTGCCGGCGTGGAACGGTAGAGCTCGTTGAGGTCCTTGGTCAGGAGCTGCATGCCGTTGTGTGCCGGGATGTCCGCGAGCCACCAGTCCAGGCCGTACTGCTCCGACCACTCCGCTTCCTGGCCGAATTCGGTGCCCATGAAGATCAGCTGCTTGCCCGGGTGGGCCCACTGATATCCCAGGAATGCGCGCAGGTTTGCCAACTGCTGCCACCGGTCACCGGGCATTTTGCGCAGCATGGAGCCCTTGCCGTGCACAACTTCATCGTGGCTGATGGGCAGCAGGAAGTTTTCCGTGAAGGCGTAGACCATCGAGAACGTGATGGTGCCGTGGTGCCACCGGCGGTTGTACGGGTCCTCGGCCATGTATTTGAGCGAGTCGTGCATCCAGCCCATGTTCCATTTGAGGCCGAAGCCCAGGCCGCCGCCGCTCGTGGGCGCCGTGACGCCCGGGAATGCGGTGGATTCTTCGGCAATCATGACCGCGCCGGGGTGGGTTTTGTAGACCGTGGCGTTGACCTCCTGGAGGAATGAGATCGCTTCCAGGTTTTCGCGGCCGCCAAAACGGTTTGGCTGCCACTGACCCTCTTCGCGGGAGTAGTCGAGGTAGAGCATGGAGGCGACGGCGTCCACGCGGAGCCCGTCGATGTGGAACTCATCGAGCCAGTACAGGGCGTTGGCCACCAGGAAGTTACGCACCTCCCTGCGGCCGAAGTCGAAGATCAGCGTTCCCCAGTCCGGGTGTTCGCCCAGGTTCGGATCGGCGTGCTCGTACAGTGCTTCGCCATCGAACCGGGCCAGGGCCCACTCGTCCTTGGGAAAGTGCGCCGGGACCCAGTCGAGGAGGACGCCGATGCCGGCTTGGTGGAGTTCGTCAACGAGGTGGCGGAATTCGTCCGGGTGCCCGAAGCGCGAGGTCGGCGCGAAGTACGAGGTGACCTGGTAGCCCCACGAGCCGCCGAAGGGGTGCTCGGCCACAGGCATGAACTCCACGTGGGTGAAGCCGAGCCATTTGACGTATTCCACGAGCTCCTTGGCCAGTTCGCGGTAGCCCAGCCCCACCTTCCAGGAACCGAGGTGGACCTCGTAGACGCTCATGGCCGAGTTGTGCGGATCGCGGGCGGCGCGGGCCTGCATCCACTCGGCATCCTTGAAGACGTAAGAGGGCTCCACCACCCGGGATGCCGTCAGCGGCGGGACTTCGGTGCCGAAGGCCAGCGGGTCCGCTTTTTCCACCCAGTATCCGTGCCGGGTCCTGAGTTCAAATTTGTAGCACGCCCCTGCTACAACCCCGGGAATGAAGACTTCCCACACACCGGTGGAACCGAGGGAGCGCATGGAGTGTTCGCGGCCGTCCCAGCCGTTGAAGTCGCCCTTGACGCGCACTGCCTGGGCGTTCGGGGCCCAGACGGCGAAGGACACGCCGTCGACGTCGCCAAGCGAGGACTTGTAGTGCTGCACGTGCGCGCCGAGGACATCCCACAGACGCTCGTGCCGGCCCTCACCGATCAGGTGCAGGTCTACTTCGCCGACGGTTGGCAGGTAACGGTAGGGGTCGTCCATGACCTGGGGCTCGTGGTCCTTGTAGGTCACCTCGAGCCGGTAATCCGGCACATGGCCGCGCTCGAGCGGCTCCATCACGGCCACCCATACGCCGCTCGATTCGTGCGTCATGGGCGTCGAACCTGCCGACGTCACGACCGAGACCGCTTCCGCCAGGTGCTTGACCGTCCGGATGGTGACATGGCCATGGTCATCGAGATGGGCGCCGAGGACCGAGTGGGGCGCGTGGTGTTCGCCGCTGGAGACCCTTGCAAGGGTCTCGCCATCCACGGGCAGTGGTGTGCCGGGCCGATCGATACGTGCTGATCCTGTCATTTTTATACCTTCCGCTGCGGCTTCGGCGGCGACGCCGGAACCTGTACTGCCGAGGAGACGACGCGATGCGTTCACCGGGATGGAGAGCCAGTCCGGCCTGTTCCTTAGTTCGTAGATGACTTCGTAGAGGGCTTTGTCGAGCCACAGCGCCACAAAGAGCGGCGAGTCGCGGTCGATGCTGCCGGGAATGACGTCGGCGTAGCCGGCCAGGAAGGCCTCAGCGCAGTCATCCACCCAGGTCCCGGGCACCACGGCTCCGGGGTTTTCGCGGACGGCGGCTCCGGCGGCGTAGTCGAAGGACCGCAGCATGCCGACTACGTCGCGAAGGGCGACGTCCGGGAAGTTGCGCTCGGAGATGGGGCGCAGGGGCTCGCCCTCGAAGTCGAGGATGGCCCAGCGCGGGGGGCCCCCCGGCTCGCCCGGGACCATGCTGCCGGGCACCTGCAGGATTTGCCCGAGGTGGAGGTCGCCATGGATACGCTGGAGCGGGCCTGCGCTGGTGCCCTCGAGCCGGCCGAGGAGACCGTTCAGCGCTTCTTCGTAAGGCCCGACAGCCTGGCCGGCCTGGGCCCAGGACTGACGGACGCGCTCGGCTACTCCCGGCGCGATGTCCTGCCCCGGCGCAGATTCGGCGGCTGTGCCCAGGGCCTCGGCGAGCCGGCGGTGCACGGTGGCCGTGGCCGCGCCCAGCGCGTGGGCTTCTGCAGCGAACCCGATCCCCCGGCTGGCCGCGTCCACGGCGAGCCGCCACGCATCGAGTCCGCCGGCGAGGAATTCGTGCGCCACAGCCAGCTCGCCGGAGGCGGGACGGACAGTGGCGGGACGGCGGGCATCTGATGGCTCCGCCCCTGCTGCCGCCGCCGGCACCTCCCACTCGCCAGCCACCCAGCCAAGGGTTGCCGGGACCTCCGCGGTGTGTCCCGCAGTCAGCGCCGCACCGATTTCAACCTCGGGATTCTGCCCTTCGGACAGCACCCGGAAGAACTTCACGATGGCGACTGTGCCGCCGTCCTCGTCGTCGACGATCACCGAGCTGTTCGATTGCTCGCCCGAGAGGACCTTGACCTTGCCTGTTGCGAACGGCAGGCGGTAGCCGGACTCCACCAGGTGGCCGGTGGCGTTGCCCGACGGCGTCGTTGCGCCGTGCCGCATGAGCTCCAGCCAGGCGGCGACGAAGGAGGCGTCGTGGACGCCGTCGTACACCCACTGGTGGGCGGCATCAGCGCGGGTGCCGGGAAGTTCGCCGATGAGCGCGCGTTCTGCCCCCGGCAGGGGTTCTGGCCGGAAACTGAGCGGCACCTGGACGACGTCGGTGCGGCTGCCGCCGGGCGTGGGGTAGGACACCGCGACCAGCAACACCTCGAACGTGGCCCCGCCGGCGGCGGTCTCAAGGCGCAGGCCGCCCGCCGGTTCGAAGGTGAACTCGGCGGTCTTGACAGGGAACCATCGCTGGCGCGGGAGCCAGGCGCCAAGCAGTCCGCTCAAGGCCGGGGCAAGGGCTGGTCGCGTCATCTCAACCCTCGATGGACAGGACGGGCATCGCCTGTGTGAACGGGGATGCCGGGTTGGAGGCGGCGGAACGGATCCGCAACCAGAAGAAATCGTGGCTGCCCAAGGTCAGCGTCAGCGTTCCGTCATCGCCGATGGCCGGGAAGGCCTGGCCGCCGAAGACGTCCCGGAGGCCGCGGCCGGCGAAGTTCGGCACCCGCAACGTGGCAGCCACGGGGTGCTGTGAGAGGTTGAAGGCGCACAGGATGGTCTCGGCGTCCTCGCCGGCGGCGTTGCCTTCCGGGAGCTCACGCAGGTAAGCGAGGACGACGTCGTGGTCAGCCTCCACATGCTTGAATCCGCCGAGCCCGAAGGCGGGGTGGTTCTTGCGGACGCTCAGGATCTGGCGGGTCCAGCGCAGCAGGGACCCCGAATGTGCGGCCTCGGCCTCCACGTTCGCCATGCTGTAGTTGTAGACCAGCGACTGGATCACCGGCAGGTACAGCTTGCCCGGGTCGGCGCTGGAGAACCCGGCGTTCCGGTCCGGGTTCCACTGCATCGGGGTGCGGACCGCGTCACGGTCCTCGAGCCAGATGTTGTCCCCCATGCCGATCTCGTCCCCGTAGTACAGGAACGGGCTGCCCGGCAGGGACAGCAGCAGGGCGTTGATCAGCTCGATCTCGGAGCGGGAGTTATCCAGCAGCGGGGCCAGCCGGCGCCGGATGCCGATGTTGGCGCGCATGCGCGGATCCGGCGCGTACCAGCCGAGCATCGCGGCGCGTTCGTCGGAGGTGACCATTTCCAGCGTCAGTTCGTCGTGGTTGCGCAGGAACGTGCCCCACTGGGCACCTTCGGGAATGTCCGGCGTGTCCTTCATCGTCTCGATGATGGGGGACGCCTTCTGGTCCCGCAGTGCGTAGTACAGCCGCGGCATGATCGGGAAGTGGAACGCCATGTGGCATTCCGGTTCCTCTTCGGTGCCGAAGTACTCCACCACTTCGGCGGGCGGCTGGTTGGCCTCGGCAATGATCACGCGGCCCGGGTAGCTTTCATCGACCATCCGGCGCAGCTGGCGGAGGAATTCGTGGGTCTGCGGCAGGTTCTCGCAGTTGGTGCCCTCCTCCTCGAACAGGTACGGGATGGCGTCGGCCCGGAAGCCGTCGATGCCCTGGTCCAGCCAGAACCGCACGACGTCGAAGAGCGCGTCAATGACCTTGGGGTTCTCGAAGTTCAGGTCGGGCTGGTGGCTGAAGAACCGGTGCCAGAAGAACTGCCGGCGGATGGGGTCGAAGGTCCAGTTGGATTCCTCCGTGTCCACGAAGATGATGCGGGCGTCTTCGTACTTCTCGTCCGTGTCGCTCCACACGTAGAAGTCGCCGAAGGGACCATCCGGGTCCTTGCGTGACTCCTGGAACCACGGATGCTGGTCGGAGGTGTGGTTCAGCGGAAGGTCGATGATCACCCGGACGCCGCGGGCATGGGCCTCGGCCACGAGCCGTTTGAAATCGCTGATGGTGCCGAACTCGTCCAGCACGGAGTTGTAGTCCGAGATGTCGTAGCCGCCGTCGCGCAGCGGTGACTGGAAGAAGGGCGGGAGCCACAGGCAGTCCACCCCCAGCCACTGCAGGTAGTCCAGTTTCTCGATCAGGCCGTGGAAGTCGCCCGAGCCGTCTCCGTTGCCGTCGGCGAAGCCCCGGACGAGCACCTCGTAGAAGACCGCCTTGCGGTACCAGAGGGGATCGTGTTGGAGGCCCGGGGCATTCAATTCGAAGCTCCCCCTCGGGCTGAAGTGCTGGCTCGGGTTCTGCGGGCTAAAACTCACTGGCACTACCTCCGGATGCTAAGAATGTGAACGGGCTCGGCGTGCGGGTCCAGGCGGACGTAGTTGTACTCCCCCCATTCCCAACTCTCGCCGGTCAGCAGGTCATCAACCATGAAACGGCCGTTGTGCGTGAAGTTCTCCGGGTCCAGTTCCAGCGCCGGCAGGTCCAGGGACACCGTGCTCTCCCGGGTGCCGTGCGGGTCCACGTTGACGACGATGATCAGGGTGTCTTTGGTCCCGTCCGCGAGGGTCTTGTGCTTGGAGAACACCACGGTGGAGCTGTCCGAGCTCTGGTGCACCGTCAGGTTCTGCAGATCCCCCAGGGCCGGGTGCGCGCGCCGGATCCCGTTGAGCCGGGTCAGGTACGGGGCCAGGGTGCGCCCCGATTCTGCCGCCGCGTCCCAGTCGCGGGCCTTGTACTCAAACTTCTCGTTGTCGATGTACTCCTCGGCGCCCGGGCGCGCCACGTGTTCGTAGAGCTCAAAGCCGGCGTACACGCCCCAGATGGGGCTTGCCGTCGCGGCCAGGGCGGCACGGATCTTGAAGGCCGCCGGGCCGCCGAACTGCAGGTATTCGGTGAGGATGTCCGGGGTGTTGACGAAGAAGTTCGGCCGGAAGTAGGCCGCCGACTCGTGGCTGACCTCCTGGAAGTACGTCTCCAATTCTTCCTTGGTGTTCCGCCAGGTGAAGTAGGTGTAGGACTGCTGGAAGCCTGCCCGGCCAAGAGCGTGCATCATGGCCGGGCGGGTGAACGCCTCGGCGAGGAAGACGACGTCGGGGTGCTTCTTATTGACCTTGCCGATCAGCCATTCCCAGAACCAGACGGGTTTGGTGTGCGGATTGTCCACCCGGAACACTTTGACGCCGTGGCTGACCCAGAGCATCACAATCCTTAGAATTTCGTTGGACAGCCCCGCGGGGTCGTTGTCGAAATTCAGCGGGAAAATGTCCTGGTATTTCTTTGGCGGATTCTCCGCGTAGGCAATAGTGCCGTCGACGCGCGTGGTGAACCATTCCGGGTGGCTTTGCACCCACGGGTGGTCGGGCGCGGCCTGCAGGGCCAGGTCCAGGGCCACCTCGAGTCCCAGCTCACCGGCCCGTGCCACGAAGGCGTCGAAGTCCTCGAAGGTGCCCAGATCCGGGTGGATGGCGTCGTGGCCGCCCTCGTGGGATCCGATGGCCCACGGCGAACCGGGATCGTGCGGTCCGGCGATCAAGGTGTTGTTCGGCCCCTTGCGGTGCTGGCCGCCGATCGGGTGGATCGGCGGCATGTAGATGATGTCAAAGCCCATGGCGGCGACGGCGTCGAGGCGCTGCGCGGCGGTGCGGAAGTTGCCGGAGGTCCATTCCCCCGTGTCGTGGTTGCGCACGGCACCTTCGGAGCGGGGGAAGAATTCGTACCAGGCGCCGGCTCCGGCAAGCGTTCGCTCCACCAGCAGCGGGTAGGGCTCGGAAACCGTCACAAGTTCGCGGATGGGCTGGCGTTCGACGACGGCGGCGACGTCGGCGCCGAAGCCGGCGGCGAGGCGTTCCTCGGGTGTCCGGGACGTATCTGAGAGGACGACGACGGCCATCCGCAGCGTTCTGCGGTCACCGGAGGGGCGGGAGGCGTCTTCGGAGGCTTCGGCCAGCAGGGCGGCACCTTCGGACAGCATGAGCTCGACGTCGATGCCGGCCTCCACCTTGACCTCGGCGTTGTGGTGCCAGGTGCCGTAGCGGTCGTGCCAGGCCTCGATGACGAAGGACCAGTTGCCAGTGGCGGGCGGGGTCAGGAGGCCTTCCCAGCGGTCCGTGCCCATTCCGCGGGGTCCGCGCGGCGGGGCGAGGCGGACCCGCTGCCGCTCTTTGCCGCGTGGGTCGAGCAGGACGGCGCTGACCCCGAGCTGGTCGTGTCCCTCCCGGAACGCGGTGGCTCCCACGACAATGGTTTGGCCCTCGACCGCTTTGGCGGGAAACTTTCCGCCCTCCACCGAAGGCTGCACGGCGGTGATCGGAAAGCGGCCAAATCGAAGGCCATCCGTGATCAGGGCCTTGGGCTTTTGCTTGGACACGGCGCTGGTTCGCGAGTTATTCGTCACAGCCTCGACGTTATCTACAAAACGGCCAGAATGCTAAGGCCTCGAACGTTTTCCGGAGGTTTCTGGTTCTGGTCGGAGTGATATCCGTCATTTACGGGAAAGAATCTTAAAGCAGTTCCGGGGCAACGACTTGTCCGTTAGTGTTTCGCTGGTGAAGGCAATCCGCAGATTTACCGTCCGAACCGTACTCCCGGAGTCGATCCGGCCGCTGGCCCGGCTCGCCACCAATCTCCGGTGGTCCTGGCATCCGCCCACCCGGGAGCTTTTCGAGGGGCTCAACCCCGGGGTCTGGGCGGAGAGCGCCCACGACCCCGTGACTTTCCTGGGCCTGGTCAGCCGGGAAGAGCTGCAGCGCCTCGCCGCGGACCAGGACGTGGTGCGGCGCGTCCACGCCGCGGCCGATGACCTCGACCAGTACCTGGAACAGCCGCGCTGGTACCAGAGCCTGGGCGACGGCGCGCCGGCATGCATCGCCTATTTCTCGCCGGAGTTCGGCATCACCGAGGTCCTGCCCCAGTACTCGGGCGGCCTTGGCATCCTGGCCGGGGACCACCTGAAGGCGGCCTCGGACCTTGGCGTGCCGCTGATCGGCGTCGGACTCCTGTACCAGGCCGGCTACTTTAAGCAGTCGCTCTCCCGGGACGCCTGGCAGCAGGAAACGTACCCGGTCCTCGACCCCGACGGGCTGCCCCTGACGCTCCTGCGCGAGGCCTCCCCGGATGGCAACGGCAAACCGGTCCAGATCTCCCTGCCGCTTCCCCAGGGCCGGCGCCTGCTGGCGCACGTGTGGCGGGCCGACGTCGGACGTGTGCCGCTGCTGCTGCTGGATTCCAACGTTCCGGGCAACGACGAGGCTGCCCGCGGCATCACCGACCGCCTGTACGGCGGCGGCGGAGACCACCGGCTGCAGCAGGAGCTCCTGCTGGGCATGGGCGGGGTCAAGGCACTGCGGGAGTTCCAGCGGCTCACGGGTGTCCCCGCGCCGGAAGTCTTCCACACCAACGAGGGCCACGCCGGGTTCCTCGGTGTCGAGCGGATCCAGGAATTGATGTCCGGCACGGCGCCGCTGAGCTGGGAGGAGGCCCTGGCCGCCGGGCGGGCGTCCACGGTGTTCACCACCCACACGCCGGTGCCGGCGGGGATCGACCGCTTCGAAATCTCCCAGATTCAGCACTTCTTCGAAGCCGGCCTCGCCCCGGACGTCCCGGTGGCCAAGATCCTGGACCTGGGCCGCGAGGACTTCGCCGACGGAAACCCGTTCGTGTTCAACATGGCCGTGATGGGGCTGCGGCTGGCCCAGCGGGCCAACGGTGTGGCCAAACTGCACGGCGTGGTCTCGCGCGGGATGTTCTCCGCCCTCTGGCCGGGCTTCGACCACTCCGAAATCCCCATCACCTCCGTCACCAACGGCGTGCACGTCCCCACTTGGGTGGACCCCCGCATCGCCGCGCTGGCGCGGGACCACTTCGGTGCCGAGGCGGAGGCGCAGGGCCGGTGGGACCTGGCCTACAACGTCACCGACGAGGACCTCTGGGCGTTGCGGCGCGAGATGCGGGTGTCCCTGGTCGAGGATGTCCGGCGCCGGCTCCGGGCCGCGTGGAAGAAGCGCGGCGCGGCCGACGCCGAGCTGGCGTGGACGGACTCCGTCCTGGACCCGGACGTCCTGACCATCGGCTTTGCCCGCCGCGTGCCGACCTACAAGCGGCTGACCCTGATGCTGCGCGACCCGGAACGGCTCAAGGCGCTGCTGCTGCACAAGACGCACCCCATTCAGCTGGTCATCGCAGGGAAGTCCCACCCGGCGGACGATGCCGGCAAGAAGATGATCCAGGACCTCGTCCGGTTCACCGACGACCCCGCCGTGCGGCACCGGATCGCGTTCCTGCCCAACTACGACATCGCCATGGCCCGGACCCTGTTCCCCGGCTGTGATGTGTGGCTGAACAACCCGCTGCGCCCCTTGGAGGCCTGCGGTACCTCCGGCATGAAGGCTGCCCTGAACGGTTCGCTGAACCTCTCGGTCATGGACGGCTGGTGGGATGAGATGTACGACGGCGAGAACGGCTGGGCGATCCCGACCGCCAACAACGACGCCTCCCCGGAGGAACGCGACGACATCGAGGCGGCGGCTCTGTACGAGCTGCTCGAAACGCAGGTGGCGCCGCGGTTCTACGGGCTGACCGTGTCCGACGCCGCGGGCGCTGCCGGACCGTCCCAGCCCGGCCCGCAGGCCGTTCCTACGCACTGGGTCTCGATGATCAAGCACACCATGTCCCACCTGGGCCCGGCGGTTTCCGCGGAACGGATGCTCCGGGACTACGTCAACGTCCTGTACCGGCCCGCCGCGATCGCAGGGCGCCACGCTGTGGCGGACAACTACGCCCAGGCCAAGGCCCTGGCGGCATGGAGCTCACGGGTCCGGGCCGCATGGCCGCACATCCAGGTCGAACACGTCGACTCGGTGGGGGTCTCCGAGGACCCGCAGATCGGCGATCTGCTGCAGGTAAATGCGTACGTGGCGCTGCGTGAGCTCTCACCGGACGACGTCTATGTTGAGGTGGCCTACGGCCGGGCCGAGGACACCGACGAGCTGACGGACATCACGGTCGCGGAGCTCAAGGCCGCCGAAGACCTCGGCAAGGGCCGGCACCTCTTCAGCGGCACGCTGGTGATCGACCGCTCGGGGTCCTTCGGCTACACCGTGCGCGTGCTCCCCAAGAACGATGCCCTGGCCTCAAAAGCGGAGCTGGGCCTGATCGTCAACGCCTGACCGTCACCGCGGCGTGACCGTCACCGCGTGGCGTGCTAGCTCTCTTTAGAGGCAGACGGCGATGACGTCCAGGCTCTTGCCGGCGTAGCCTTCGGCGTCCTGCAGCGTTTCGCAGATGACGCCGAAGGAGCGGTCCGCGCGGAGCGCGGCGGGCACCTGCCAGATGAACGTGACAGGGGCCTCGCCGTCGTCTGTCACGGCATCCGCGACGTCGTGCAGCGAATCGTGAAGGGCATCCAGGTCTGTGCCGTAGTCCTCGGGGACGTCCAGGAGCTCGCCGAACGTGTCCAGGACCGCCTGCTTGGTGTCGGCGGCGGGGACAACCAGGGCGCGCCGGCCGGCGTCGCCGATTTGCGCCGTGAGTTCTTCGATGGTCCAGGTCTCTGCCGAGTAAATCTTCATGGGGTCCTTAATCTCGAATTATTTAGGTGCGGTAGATATTGATCGTGTTGGCCTGGACGAGGTCGCGCTCACCGGAGGCGACGCGGGCGCCCTGACGCCGGTCATGGAGTTCGGACGTCGTCACGCGGAGTTCGAAGAGCCGGTGCCCGGTGCCGTCCTCGTTGCTCAGCCGTGGCAGGGTGACCTTGACGTCGTCGGCGCCGCCGTTGACCACCACGAGGCCGTCGACGTGCCCGTCGTCGGACCCGAGCAGGAGCTGGATCACCCGGTGGCCGGGGTCATGCCACGTGTCGGCGGACATGGGCTGGCCGTCCACATCGAACCAATGGAAGTAGGACTGGTTGTCACGCGCCGGGTAATCATGCGGCTGGCTGGCCAGAAACTCCTTGCGCAGCCGGATGACGCGCTTGGTGGTGCGCAGCATCGCATGGGATTCCGTGGTGCTGGTCCAGTCGATCCAGGTCAGTGCATTGTCCTGGCAGTAGGCGTTGTTGTTCCCCTGCTGGGTCCGGCAGATCTCGTCCCCGGCGGTGATCATGGGTACGCCCTGGGAAATCATCAGGCAGGCCATCAGGTTCCGCCTGCTTTGGGCGCGCCGGGCGAGGATCTCGCCGTCTTCAGTGGGGCCCTCGAAACCGTGGTTGTAGCTGCGGTTATCGCCGTGGCCGTCCCGGTTCTGCTCGCCGTTGGCCTCGTTGTGCTTGCGGTCGTAGGCCGTCAGGTCGGCCAGGGTGAAGCCATCGTGGGCCGTGATCAGGTTCAGCGAGGCGAGCCGGGACCGGCCCGAGGACTCGAACAGCCGGGCGGAACCAGAGAGGGCGTCCGCGAGGCGGGCCACCGGGCCGCCGCTGCCGCCGCCGTCGATCGCTGCGCGGTCGGCGAGCCAGAAGCTGCGGACGGCGTCGCGGAAATGATCGTTCCAGTCCACCCACCCGGCGGGAAACCGGCCGGTCTGCCAGCCGCCGTAGCCCACGTCCCAGGGTTCGGAAATCAGCTTGACGCCGGACAGGACCGGATCGGCTCCGACGGCGACGAGGAAGGGGTGCCGCGGATCGAATTCGTTGGCGCTGTTACGGCACAGCGTGACGGCGAGGTCGAAGCGGAACCCGTCGATGTGGAACTCGCTCACCCAGTAGCGCAGGGAATCCAGCACCAGCTGTACGACGCGGGGTTCGCCGAAGTTCAGGCTGTTGCCGCAGCCCGTGGTGTCCACGTACCTGCCGTGGCCGTCGTTGCGGTAGTACTGCATCTCGCCCAGGCCGCGGAAGCTCAGGGTGGGACCGTCCGTGCCGCCCTCGGCGGTGTGGTTGTACACGACGTCGAGGATGACCTCGAGCCCGGCGGCATGCAGCAGCTTGACCATGCCCTTGAACTCGTCCTGGACCGCGTGGGCGCCGGCGGCCTGGGCGGCCTCGGTGGCGTAGCCCGGATGCGGGGCGAAGAATGCGGCCGTGTTGTAGCCCCAGTAGTTCGTTAGCCCGAGCTGCTGCAGGTGCGGCTCGTCCACGTGGAAATGCACGGGCAGGAGCTGGACCGCCGTGACGCCCAGCGAGATCAGGTGCTCGATCATGGCCGGGTGGGCCATCCCGGCATACGTCCCCTGCAGGTCCTCCGGAATGTCCGGGTGCAGCTTCGTCTGGCCCCGGACGTGGGCCTCGTAGACGATCGTGTTGCGCCACGGGACCCGCGGGCTGCGGTCCAGACCCCAGTCGAAATCGTTGCCGACCCGGACGCTGGTGATCAGCCCCTCGCGTTCGTCGACGGCCCGGCCGTAGGGGTCCATCAGCAACGGCTGCTCGCCGACGGCATCGAAATTCGTGGCGGGCATGGACAGCGGGAGGGCCTCGTGTTCCGGGGAGGACCGGAAGCCATAGCGCGAGCCGGCGGGAATGCCCTCAACAATTCCGTGGTGGACGCCGTCGGTGACGTTGGGCAGTGTCTTCACCTGCCAGGTTCCCCCGGGCGCCTGATATTCGATCTCCAGCGTGGTTACGCCGGGCGCGTAGACGGCCACGTTGGCGAACGCGCCCCGGGGATCGTCCACTGCCGGCGACCCGGTATGTGGAACGCTGATCCCCAGCGGAAACGCCCGCGAAGCGTCTACGGTGGAAGCGGTATCTATGTAAGACATAACCATTGCTTAAAGCTTAGCCGGGCCAGACAAATGGCCCCCGTTTTCGTTTTCATGACGTTTTGCAGTGTACGGACCGCCGCACTGCATACTGTAATGGAGCGCCGAGTTGGAGGTAATTGTGCGCGTTGCACTAGCCCAAATCATTACCGGCCGTGACGTGGCCGCAAACCTGGACCTCGTGGACGCCTACGCGCGCCAGGCCAAGGCCGGCGGCGCGGACCTGGTGGTGTTCCCGGAAGCCACCATGCGGGCCTTCGGCAATTCGCTCCTGGATATCGCCGAGCCGCTGGACGGCCCGTGGGCATCCCGCGTCCGCGCCCTCGCCGCGGAGCTCGGCATCGTGATCGTCGCCGGCATGTTCACTCCCGGCACCGCCGGCAACGGCGCCAAGGTGCGCAACACCCTGCTGGTCACCGGCCGCGGCCTCGAGGCCAGCTACGACAAGATCCACCTGTTCGATGCTTTCGGTTTCGCCGAGTCGGACACGGTCGACGCCGGCACCTCCCCCGTCACCTTCGAGCTCGACGGCGTGACGTTCGGCCTCGCCACGTGCTACGACGTCCGCTTCCCGGACCTGTTCACGGAAAACGCGGACCGCGGCGCCGACGTCAACATTGTGTGCGCCTCCTGGGGCTCGGGCCCCGGTAAGGCCGAGCAGTGGAAGCTCCTGGCCCGAGCCCGCGCCCTGGACTCCACCACCTTGGTCCTCGCCTGCGGCCAGGGCGACCCCGCCAGCGTGGGTCACCCGGTCAAGGGCTCCGCCCCCACCGGTGTCGGGCACTCCGTGGTGGTCTCCCCCATGGGCGACGTCCTCGAAGAACTCGACGGCGCCCCCGGCCTTCTCTTCGCCGACCTCGACACCGACGCCGTCCAGGAAGCCCGCACCAAACTCCCGGTCCTAGCCAACCGCCACAGGTTCTAAGACACCGCAGCCGTTCGCCCTAGTCACCTCCGTGGATACTGACGGTTTGTTGCTTCCGTTTGTGGTCACCACCCGCGGACACCGGCGCCCTGCCGTCGCTTAGACACCTCCCGCCGCCTACTTCGGCCGCTGGGCGGCCTCATCCGGCTCTGGTCGGCGATGCGCTCCTTTGCAGGACCCCGGCGCCCGCTCGAGTTAAGCCCCGCCGTGGGACTACTTCAGCAAAAGAACGCTCCCTCACGTTTCGCACGCTAAAGGCACACGCTCCCTCACGTCTCACGTGCTAAAGGCAAACGCTCCCTGCGGAATCGCGCGTAGGTGACAGAGGCCTCTTCTGTTCGCGCCTTAAATGCAAAGGCTCCCCCACAAGATGTGAGGGAGCGTTTGCCATCCACCCGACAAAGGTGAGGGAGCGTCACAGACGGAAGCGGAGTTTTGCTAAGGAGCGCATCGCCGACCAGAGCGTAGTGAGGCCGCTCGCGGCCGAGCGGAGCGTCGGGAGGTGTCTAAGCGACGGCAAAACTGCGGTTCCGGCGGAACCCAACCCCGACTCAGGTGACTGGGAACTGAACCGCCACCGGAGCACGGACTACTTAGCGGCGCGCTGGCGGGAGATCTCGTAGAGGGAGATGCCGACGGCCATGGAGGCGTTGAGCGATTCCATGGCGGAGTCGATCGGGATGGAGACGATCTGGTCGCAGTTTTCGCGGACCAGGCGGCTCAGGCCCTTGCCCTCGGAACCGACGACGATGCACACCGGTTCGGTGGCCAGAGTGAGCTCGGGCAGCGAGACGTCGCCGTCGCCGTCGAGCCCCAGGACGTAGATCCCCATGTTCTTGAACGCCTTGAGCGTGTTGTTCAGGTTGGCCGCGCGGGCGACGGGGACGCGGACGGCTGCACCGGCGCTGGTCTTCCAGGCCGAGGCGGTGACGCCCACGGAACGGCGCTCCGGGACGACGACGCCGTGGCCGCTGAAGGCCGAGACGGAGCGGATGATCGCGCCGAGGTTGCGGGGATCGGTGATGCCGTCGAGCGCCACGAAGAGCGGGGCGTTGGCCACGTGGCCCTTCTTCCAGGCCTCGAGGGTCTCTTCGGCGAGCTCGTACGCGTCCTGGTATTCGTACGGCGGGATCTGCAGCACGAGGCCCTGGTGGATGGCGTCGTCGGTCATCCGGTCGAGCTCGGGCTTGCCGGTTTCCATCAGCGGGATGCCGCGTTCGGCGGCCAGCTTCAGGGATTCCTTGACGCGGTCGTCCATTTCGATGCGGACGGCGACGTGCAGGGCCTTGGCCGGGATGCCGGCGCGCAGGGCTTCGACCACGGAGTTGCGGCCGGTGACGACCTCTTCGGTGGCGCGGCCCTTGGGACCGGAGCGTCCGGTGCGGGCGGCGGCGCTCGTGGTCCGGCTTCCGCTGGCGCGCTTGGCCTCGGAGCGTTCGGCGAGCTGCTTGTTCTTGAACGCCTTGTGGTAGGGGCGGTCCTCCGCCTTCGGCGTGGGGCCCTTGCCCTCAAGTGCCTTGCGGCCGTGACCGCCGGTTCCGACGGAGGGGCCCTTCTTCAATTTGACCGAGCGGCGACCGTTGTTGGCCATGAGTTTCACCCTTTAAATACGCGATTCGTTGATAAGTCTGACCTCCAGTCTACTGACTCGAGTAAAATCCACGATTTCGGGGTGGCCCGGAGGGAACGACGACGGCCCACTTCACCGGCCGCCGTCAACGGGGTTCAGCCGCGCTTCAGGCTCCAGCTCGCCCCGTCCGGGCCGTCCTCGACGACGACGCCGGCTGCGGCCAGGGTGTCCCGGATGGCGTCGGACGCGGCCCAGTCCTTGGCGGCCCGGGCGTGGGCGCGCGCCTCCAGCTGAGCCTCGACCAGGACGCCAAGGGCGGTGTTGGCTTGTTCGTCGGCCGCAGGCGTTGCGGTGGCGTTGAGGCCGAGGACGTCCAGCATGGCGGTGACGCTGGCCAGCGCCTGACCCGCGGCGTCGAGGTCGCCTTCGGTGAGAGCCGTGTTGCCGGCGCGGACGGTGTCGTGCAGGACAGCGAGGGCCTGCGGGACGTTGAGGTCATCGTCCATAGCCACCCCAAAAGCTTCCGGGACAGAACCAGCGGATGCCTCCGGTCCCGGGTCGGGCAGGACCCGGCTTGCGCGGCTGAGGAAGCCGTCGATCCGCTCGACGGCGGCGGCCGCTTCCTGCAGGGACGTCGGCTGGTAGTCCAGGACCGAGCGGTACTGCGCCTGCCCGAGGTAGTACCGGACAACGCGCGGCGGGGCGATCTCGAGCATTTCCGTCGGGCTCACGGTGTTGCCGATGGACTTGGACATCTTCTCGCCGGCGTAGGTGACCATCCCGTTGTGCATCCAGAAGTTGGCGAAGCCGTGGCCTGCCGCCTGTGACTGCGCCATTTCGTTTTCGTGGTGCGGGAAGCGCAGGTCCAGGCCGCCGCCGTGGATGTCGAACTCGGTGCCGAGGTATTTGGTGACCATCGCGGAGCATTCGAGGTGCCAGCCCGGGCGGCCGGCGCCCCACGGCGAAGACCAGCTCGCCGTCGTCGGCTCCCCGTCCTTGTAGCCCTTCCACAGCGCGAAGTCGCGGGGGTCCTTCTTGCCGCGGGGGTCCGCGTCAGGGGCGCCCTGCATGTCGTCGAGCTTCTGCCGCGTCAGCGAGCCGTACTTGGACCAGGAACGTACATCGAAGTAGACGTCGCCGGAGTCGTCCAGGGCCGGGTAGGCGTGGCCGCGGTCGATCAGCTGCTGGATGAGGGTGTGCATTTCCGGGATGTGGCCGGTGGCGCGGGGCTCATAGGTGGGGCGGGAGACACCCAGGGTGTCATAGGCCTTGAGGAATTCCTGCTCGTAGCGGTAGGCCAAAGCCCACCATTCCTCGTTGCGGAGGGCTCCGGGCTCGTCTTCAAAGTCTGCGCCGAACGAGGCGGCTGACTTGGCAAGGATCTTGTCGTCGATGTCGGTGACGTTGCGGACTGCCGTCACCCGGAAGCCGCGGTACTGCAACCAGCGGGTCAGCTGGTCGAACGCGATGGCCGAGCGGATGTGGCCGACGTGTGGCATGCCCTGGACGGTGGCTCCGCAGTAGTACAGGCTCACCTTGCCAGGTACCAGGGGGACGAAGTCGCGGACTTCGGCGGATGCAGTGTCGTAAAAGCGCAGGGTCACCGCTCCAGATTAGCCGATGGCGCTCCGGGGCCTGACCCGCGGCTTTGCCGGCACGGCGCAGGCCGGCAGGCAGGCCGCCGGTGCGGCGACCTACTTGCAGTATTGGCCGATCTTGTTGATCTGCTCCGTGAGCTGGGCCGTCTGTTGGTCGGTCTTGGTTCCCGTAGGGCTCGCCGCAACCTGCTTCATGATCTCGGCCATCTGCTGGATCGGGGCGCCCACCTCCGGCGCTACCTTGTCCGCAACCTCCTGGTAGTGCTGGCCAATCTGCCCTGCCTGCTCCTTAGCGCTCCCGGAGGGCACGAAGGTGTCGGTGTTGAGGAACTTACAGCTTTCCTCGACACTGAGCTTCGGAGTGGCGCTAGGCGTTTGGGGCGCTGTCGTGGAGGCGGCACAGCCGCTCAGCATGGCCCCTGCCACGAGTACGACGGCGGTCAGCAGCTTCTTCACGGCAGGTCTCCTGGCAGTTCGGAACGGGTGTCTCGCTTGGGTCTTCCCTCAAGCGTAGGGGACCGGGGCCGGCGGTGCTTAACCAGCGGCGCCCAACCGGCGGCGCCCAACCTGCGGTGCTTAGCCTGCCGGATACACGAGCGCTGTTGCCACGGCCGAGATCCCCTCGCCGCGGCCGGTGAACCCGAGCCCGTCGCTCGTGGTGGCTGTGACGCTCACCGGCGCCCCGGCAGCGGCGCTGAGGACCTGCTGGGATTCCTCCCGCCGCGGGCCGAACTTTGGCCGGTTGGCCACGAACTGGACGGCGATGTTGCCGATTTCGAATCCGTGGGCGCGAACAATCCGGGCGGCCTCGGCCAGCAGGGTCACGCCGGATGCTCCGGCATATTCGGGCCGGTCCGTACCGAAGTGCGTGCCCAGATCCCCGATCCCGCAGGCCGAGAAGAGCGCGTCGGCGGCGGCGTGGGCCACGGGGTCGCCGTCTGAGTGGCCGGACAGACCCCGTTCCCCCTCCCAGAAGAGGCCGCCGAGCCACAGCGGCTGCGGCTCGTCCTCGGCGGCGAAGGCATGGACATCGATGCCGATCCCGGTCCGGGGAATGACCGGGGAAACGACTGGCGGGTTGGTGGACATGCTCATCCCTCCACCCAGCGCAAGCCCAGGGGCCCTTCGAGAAGGCCTTCGGCCAGGATCAGGTCCAGGGGCGTGGTGATCTTCAGGGACTGGCTGGCGCCGCGTACCGCGTGGACCGGGACCCCGATGAGCTCCACGAGCATCGCGTCGTCCGTGACGAGGGCGGCCTGGCCGGCGTCGAACCCGGAGGCAGCTTCGTGGGCGCGCTTGAGGGTACTCAGGGCGAATCCCTGCGGTGTCTGCACGGCGCGGAGCGATTCCCGGGGCGCTGTCCCGGTGACCAGTTCGGGGGCCACCGCGGCGCCGTCGCCGGTGGTCGGTTCGACGGTCTTGACGGTGTCGACGACCGGTATCACCGGAATGACGGCCGAGGCACCGGCGCCGAGCGCCGCTGCCACGCGGTGAAAGACGGCTTCCGGCGTCAGCGCCCGGGCGGCGTCGTGGACCAGCACCGATTCGATATTGGGCAGGAGGGCCGCCATCGCTGCGCGGACTGAATCGGCGCGGTCCGCACCGCCGTCGACGACCGTCACCACGGGAGCCCGGACGCCGGAGCCCGACGCCGCGCCGGAGTGTCCGGCCGCAAGCTCCTGTGTGAAGGCCTGGCACAGCGCCCGCAACTCGGTGTCGCCCGGGGGGAGCGCAATGCAGATCTGCTGTGCGATCCCAGCAGCCGCCACACCGCGGAGGGCGTGGGTGAGGATGGTGTCCCCGCCGAGAGGGACTTTTGCTTTCGGCATGCCGTAGCCCAGGCGTTGGCCGGAGCCGGCGGCTACAACTATGACCGCTGTGGCGGGACCGGGCTGTGACGTATTCGCCTGTGACGTATTCGTCGGTGCAGTATCCATGGGCACAAGACTACGTCCCCGCGCCTCGGACCGGGGCGCTCAAAGGGACCACAACCGATAGCGCAACGGAGGGGGCGGCCGCTGAAAAAGGGCAAAAAGAAGCCCCGGCGGCTGACGCCACCGGGGTTCGATTCTTATCTGCGCCGGCCCTGCTGGGCCGGCCCTGTGCTAGGAAGCCAGGACCTCGTCGAGAACGCTTGCAGCCTTCTCTTCATCAGTCTTCTCAGCCAGTGCCAGTTCCGAAATCAGGATCTGACGGGCCTTGGCCAGCATGCGCTTCTCTCCCGCGGAGAGACCCCGGTCGTGATCACGGCGCCAGAGGTCGCGGACGACCTCGGCTACCTTGATGACGTCACCGGAAGCAAGCTTTTCCAGGTTTGCCTTGTAGCGACGCGACCAGTTGGTGGGTTCTTCAGTGAACTCGGCCCGCAGCACGTCGAACACGTGCTCCAAGCCTTCCTTGCCCACTACGTCCCGAACCCCTACCAGGTCAACGTTTTCTGCTGGAACTTCAATGGTCAGATCACCCTGAGCCACCTTGAGCTTGAGATACATCTTCTCTTCGCCCTTGACAGTGCGCATCTTGATTTCTTCAATTTTGGCTGCACCGTGGTGAGGGTAAACTACTGTCTCGCCGACCTCAAAAACCATGTGGACATTCCCCTTTCCCGCAGACCAGTTTATCACGATTAAGGCATACAACTGGCATCAAAAGGTGCCGGGAACCGCATGAATCCGGGGAAAATGGCCGTAATCCGCCCCCTCAAACCCCTTGACGAATGCGGATAATAGTGCCTGCGGCCCTAACTGCCAAGAGGTTTCCGTCCCCCGCCGAGCCGGGTCCCGCCGCCGGTGACGCACGCTTGGCCGCGCTTGTGTGTAGTCGCCGAATCCTTGTTTGCGGCCGTTTGCGGCTAGGCTATGGCTGAATAATGTTTCAAGACTCTCAAGGAGTGCGTGACGTGCGTTTCACTGCGATGAACCGGGGCCAGCGCGGCAAGCTGGCAATGGCAACGGCTGCACTTGGCATCGGCCTGTTGTCCCTGACCGGCTGCGGCTACATCAACGCCCAGCAGACCACGGAGCAGTACGCGGCCTCGGACGGAACCCGGACTGATCTCGGTGCGCTGCAGCTGCGCAACTTCATCATCGTCTCCGATGGCGAGGACAAGCCGGGCCGCGTGATCGGCGCCGTGTACAACACCTCCTCCAATGACGTGGTGCTGACCATCAAGGGTGCGGAGGGATCGCAGACCCAGGTTCCGGTCAAGAAGAACTCCTACACCATGCTCAACGACTCCACCGACGCCGCGATCCTGAACCCGGCCGGCGCCAAGCCGGGCGCCGTCCTCGATGTCACCATCTCCGAGAACGGCACCAACAAGGAAGCCAAGTTCACGGTTCCGGTTATGGACGGCACAATCGTCGACTACAAGTCGTACCTGCCGACGCCGGCGCCCACCGAGTCCGGCACGGCCACCTCGACGGAGACGGCCACGCCGACGCCGAGCAGCACGGCCGGCCACTAGCTTCAACGGCTGGACCTATTGCAAAAGGAGGGGCACCTGCAGGTGCCCCTCCTTTTGTGTGTCCCCTGATGTTCAACTGCGCCGGACGTCCAGCAGTCCGGCGGCCCGGCAGCAGCGGCCGCCGGGCTGCCTCTTCCGATCTTTAGGGCTCGAACTTGTAGCCCAGCCCCCGGACGGTGATCAGGTACCGCGGCGCGGACGCATCCGGCTCGATCTTGCTGCGCAGCCGCTTGACGTGGACGTCGAGGGTCTTGGTGTCCCCCACGTAGTCGGAGCCCCAGACCCTGTCGATCAGCTGCCCGCGGGTCAGGACCCGGCCGGAGTTCCGCAGCAGCATTTCCAGCAGCTCGAACTCCTTGAGCGGCAAGGCGATCTGCTCGCCCCCGACGCTGACCACGTGGCGTTCAATGTCCATCCGGACAGGACCGGCCTGCACTGTGGTGGAGACAAGTTCCTCCGGCTCGCTCTGGCGCCGCAGGACGGCCCGGACCCGGGCCACGAGTTCCCGCGAGGAGTAGGGCTTGGTGACATAGTCGTCGGCGCCCAGTTCGAGCCCCACCACCTTGTCGATTTCAGAGTCCTTGGCCGTCAGCATGATCACGGGCACCCCGGAGCGCTGCCGGAGTTGGCGGCAGACCTCCGTGCCGGACTGGCCAGGCAGCTGCAGGTCCAGGAGCACGAGGTCGGCGCCGTTGCGGTCGAATTCGGTGATGGCGTCCAGTCCGTTGTCCACCACCTCCACTTCGAAGCCTTCTTTACCCAACAGGTAGGACAGGGGGTCGCTGAAGGACTCCTCGTCCTCGACAATCAGAATCCTGCTCAAGCGGTAGCTCCTTGCTCATGGACGCCTGCGGCGTCACGTCGTTGCGGTCTGGGGTCCCGACTGGAAGTTTGGGCTGCCGGCTTGCCCGCCTCGGGGGCGTCGCCGTCGTCCTGCCCTTCTATCTCGGGAAGTCGAATGGTGAACGTGGAACCCT
The DNA here is from genome assembly GCF_056395875.1 of Arthrobacter sp. 05T45. NCBI lineage: Bacteria > Bacillati > Actinomycetota > Actinomycetes > Micrococcales > Micrococcaceae > Arthrobacter > Arthrobacter sp. 05T45. Next base: position 21,822 of record NZ_JBFTKI010000036.1, read on the forward strand.
GGCCGAGCCGGGACCACAGGGTCACCTCGCCGCCGTGGTTGGAAATGACGTGCTTGACGATGCTCAGGCCAAGCCCGGTGCCGCCGGTCTGCCGCGAGCGGGCAGCATCCACGCGGTAGAAGCGCTCAAAGACGCGCTCCTGGTCCTCGGCGCTGAGCCCATCGCCCTGGTCCGTCACCGAGACCGCCACGAGACCGTCCTTGGCCCGGATGCCCACGCCCACCTTGGTGTTCTCCGGCGAGTAGCGGATGGCGTTATCGATCAGGTTGCGCAGGGCGGTCACGAGAAGGTCCTGGTCGCCGTAGACCAGGGCATCGGCGTGCCCGCCGACGACCAGCTGGATGTTCTTGCTCTCGGCCGGCAGCACGGAGCGGTCCACGGCCTCGCTGACCACAAGGTTGATGTCCACCGGGCGGCCCTGCTGCGCGACGTTGGCGCCCTGGAGCCGGGAGAGTTCAATGATGTCCTGGACGAGCGCCGCAAGCCGTGTCGATTCCTTGTGCATGCGCTTGGCGAACCGCTTCACCGCCTCGGGGTCGTCAGCGGACGACTCGAGTGCCTCGGCCAGGAGGGAGATCGCCCCGACCGGTGTCTTCAGTTCGTGGGAGACGTTCGCGACGAAGTCGTTGCGGACTTCCTCGGTGCGGGTGAACTCTGTCCGGTCATCGGCCAGCAGGAGGACATATTCCTCCGTGATGACGGCGGCCCGGACCTGGACAACGATCGTGCCCTGGCCGAGCGGGCCGCGCGGCAGTTCCAGCTGCTGTTCGAGGATGACCCCGTCCCGCCGCACCTTGGCCGTCAGTTCCAGCAGCTGCTGGTGCACCACCGTGTGCCCGCGGACCAGGCCGTAGGCGTAGGCGGCGGGGCTGGCGCGGACCACGCCGTCGATCGCATCCACCACCACGAACGCGCGGCCGAGGACGGCGAGCACTTCCGCGGCCCCCTCGGGCAACGAGGGGTCATCGACGTCGACGTCGACAATATGCCGCTGCTGCTCACTGACCCGGAACGCGAGTACGCCGAACATGCCAAACGAGAGGCCGATCAGGCCGGCGATCACGCCGATGAGCATTGGATCCACGGCTCCAGCTTATGCTCTGCCACGTGACCGAATCCGAAATCTCCTGCGATTCGGGCAGCGGTTCAGCTAACGTTCACCTATTGGGGCGTAACAGTTCACCGGACACTGAAAGAGTTGACAGTTGGAGCGCCGGTAGGTGAACCGAAATAGGCCCGCCACTTCGATTGCAGGCAATATTTCCGAGGAAAGGACGCACACGTGCGTAAGGTTTTTCAGGAGGAGCTCGCCCAGGTAAGGGAACAGCTCGTCGAGATCTCAGCGCTGGTCACAGAGGCCATCGACAAGGCCACGACAGCTTTCCAGGGCGCCGATATCGACCTCGCCGAGGACGTGATTGCCGCCGATGCCCGCATCGACTTCCTGCAGAACAGCCTCGACGAGCGTGCCATCGACATCCTCGCCCTCCAGGGCCCGGTGGCGAGCGATCTGCGCATGCTGGTTGGTTCGCTCCGGATGAGCGCCTCGCTCGAACGCATGGGCGACCTCGCCCGGCACCTGGCCCAGCTGGCGCGTCTGCGCTATCCGGCGTCAGTGGTCCCGGACCAGCTGCGGGAGACCTTCAAGGCTTTCGCGGAACAGGACCTGCTGATCGCCCAGAAGCTCACGGAGCTGCTGGCAACCCGCGACCTCGGCGTGGCCCGGGAGATCATGAAGGCCAACGGCGCCGTCAATGACCTTCACCTGAGCGTTTTCCAGGCGATCGCCCGCAGCGACTGGCAGGAGTCGCCGGCCACCACGGTGGACGTTGCCCTGGCCAGCCGCTACTTCGAGCGCTTCGCGGATCACGGCGTCTCCGTGGCCCAGAAGGTCACGTACCTGGTGACGGGCGCGTGGCAGCCGAGCACGATCGAGCACAACTGACTCCGGCCAACTGCGGCTGACTCAGCCGCAGTTACGGCTGAATCAGCAGCAGTTACAACGGCGCTGATAGCACCGCGCTGATACGAACGACGGCGTCCGGTCACCTTGGGGGTGGCCGGACGCCGTCGTTTGTGCGCTGTGCCTTACTTAGTGCCTGCCCGGGCGGGGGCCGGTTACTTCTTGCCCTGGTTGGCGACTGCCTTGATGGCCTCGGCGGCGGCCTCGGGATCGAGGTAGGTGCCGCCCGGGTTCAGCGGCTTGAAGTTCTCATCCAGTTCGTAGACCAGCGGGATGCCGGTGGGGATGTTCAGGCTGGCGATGTCCTCGTCGCTGATCCCGTCAAGGTGCTTGACGAGGGCGCGGAGCGAGTTGCCGTGGGCGGTGACCAGGACGGTCTTACCGGCCCTGAGGTCTTCCTTGATGTCTGATTCCCAGTACGGCATGAGCCGGATCAGGACATCCTTGAGGCATTCGGTGCGCGGGACGGCGTCGCCGAGGTCCGCGTAGCGCGGGTCCCCCACCTGGGAGAACTCGGAATCGTCAGCCAGGGGCGGCGGCGGGGTGTCGTAGGACCGGCGCCACAGCATGAACTGCTCCTCGCCGAATTCGGCGAGGGTCTGGGCCTTGTCCTTGCCCTGCAGCGCGCCGTAGTGGCGCTCGTTGAGCCGCCAGTCGCGCTTGACGTCGATCCAGCCGCGGTCGGCCTTTTCCAGTGCCATGTTCGCCGTGTTGATGGCCCGCTTCAACCGCGAGGTGTAGAGGATGTCGGGGAGGATGTTGTTCTCCACGAGCAGCTCGCCGCCGCGGACCGCCTCGGCACGGCCCTGGTCATTGAGGTCAACGTCCACCCAGCCGGTGAACAGGTTCTTGGCATTCCAGTCGCTGTGGCCGTGGCGCAGCAGAATCAGCTTGTAAGTCATGGTTTTCATCCTAGCCGAGCGGTTGGCGGCGGTGCCGAGCGTTACACCACGCGCGTTTCAGAGCGTGCCTCACCTTCTGCTTCACCGCGTGCTTCAGGGCAACGCGGGGTCGCTCCCGGCCCATCCAGCGCCCATCACGGAAATGAGGTGACCCCGTGTTGGAGGATAGGCTTGGGCGGTGGTACAGAAGGCTGAACGGGTGCTGGCCCCCCGAAACAAGGGCGGAACGAGAGGCGGCGCGCGCGGCGGCAGGCCCGTGGGTAACGTGACCCGCGGAACCACGAACCCCAACCGGATGCGCCGCGTGGACCGCTGGCTGACCGGGCCGCAGGCATGGCGGCTGCGGGCCGCGGCCCATCCTCTCGCCGTCGACCTCGGGTACGGCGCCTCACCGGCCACCGCCGTCGAACTTTTCGAACGCCTCGCCGCGGTCCGCGGGGACGTACAAATGGTGGGGATCGAAATCGAACCGGAGCGCGTCCGGCAGGCCCAAGCCCTTGAACGGCCCGGCTTAAGGTTCCAGCTGGGCGGCTTCGAACTGCCCATGACCGGAAAGCCCGTGCTGGTCCGTGCCTTCAACGTGCTGCGGCAGTACGAGGAAACCGACGTGGCGGGCATCTGGCGGCTGGTGCAGGACCGGCTGGCCCCGGGCGGGCTGTTCATCGACGGCACGTGCGATGAGATCGGGCGGCGCGCCGCCTGGGTGGCGCTCGACGTCGAGCGGCCGCTGAGCCTGAGCCTGTCCATGCGGTTCGGTGCCTTCGTGCTGCCCTCCGACGTTGCCGAAAGGCTCCCGAAGGCCCTGATCCACCGCAACGTGCCCGGCGAGAAGATCCACACCTACCTGCAGGCGATGGACCAAGCCTGGCTGGAAGCGGCGCCGCTGGCGGCCTTCGGAAACCGGCAGCGCTTCGGGGCTATGTGCCGCGCACTGCTCGACGCCGGTTGGCCGATCCAGGACGGCCCGTCCCGCTGGCGGCTGGGCGAAGTGACGGTCGGCTGGGAAGCCGTGGCCCCGGGAGCTTAGGCGCCGGTGGTGGGCCCACGCCGGCAGGGTTCCCTGGGCGAGCTTGCGAGCTTAGGGTGCCGGTGTTGGGCCCACGCCGGCAGGGTTCCCTGGGCGAGCTTGCGAGCTTAGGGTGCCGGCGGTGGGCCCACGCCGGCAGGGTTCCCTGGGCGAGCTTGCGAGCTTAGGGTGCCGGTGGGGATCACCACGGGCCGTAGGGGCCCATGTTGCTGCCGCGGCCGCGGCCGGCGTCTTTGACGGCGGGGCGGACGTCGGCGAGGTATACGGACGCGGCCGTCACCGCCGCAAGGCCGAAAATGCCAAGCGAACTGGCGCCGCCACCGCTGCCCAACTGCGAGAGCAGGGAGAACAGTCCCACGGCGAACGCGCCGCCGGTCAGGGCCAGCCAGAAGGTCTTGGTCCGCTTCGATACGGCCTCGAACGCGTTGGCCTTGTGCCGGAGACAATCGAAAAACGCCCATGCCTCAAGGACAAAGGCCACGACAGCCAGGACCAGGTAAACCCCGGATTCGACAAAGTAAATGAGTATGCGTCCGTCCACTCCCCCAGCCTAGCCGTCCAGAGTGCCCAATGCCTGCTCCAAATCGACCCAAAGGTCTTCCACGTTCTCAATGCCCACGCTCATCCGGACCAGGTTGTCCGGCACGCTCTCCGGCTCGGCGGCGTGCCGGCGCCGGCGTTCGATCAGGGATTCCACCCCACCCAGGGAGGTCGCGGGGAGCCAAAGCTGCAGGGCGCGGATCATGCGGTCCGCGGCGTCCGCGCCGCTGAGGCCGCTGCCCTGCCCACCCACCGGTGCCACCTCGATGCACAGGACGGATCCGAAACCCTTCATCTGCTCCTTGGCCCGCGCGTGGCCGGGATCCGAGGCCAGCCCGGGGAAGCGGACGCCGGCCACCTTCGGATGACCGTCGAGCCGCTCGGCCAGGATTTGGGCCGACGCCTGCGAACGCTCGATCCGCAGCGCCAGAGTGCGGAGCCCGCGCAGCGCCAGCCACGCCTCGAATGGTCCGGCGATTCCGCCGTGGATGGTGCGGTGGTGCAGCAGGGCGGCGCGGAGACCGGCGTCGGACGTCACCAGGGCACCGAGTACGACGTCGGAGTGGCCGGAGAGGTACTTGGTCACCGAATGCAGCACGACGTCGGAGCCCAGGCTCAGGGGCTGCTGCACCAGGGGCGTGGAAAAGGTGTTGTCCGTGACGACGATGGCGCCGGCCTCATGTGCCGCGGCGGTCAGGGCCCGCATGTCCGCGACGCCGAGCATGGGGTTCGTGGGGCTCTCCAGCCAGAGCATGCTGGCGGCGCGCCCGCCGGCCGGGGCAAGCGCCGCAAGTACAGCGTCCGTGTCCGCGATGTCTACCGTCCGCAGCTCGAGGAACCCTTTGGCCGCCAGTTCGGTGGCCATGGTGACCGATCCCGCGTAGCTGTGCGACGGCATGACGAGCACGCCCTGGGCGGGCACCAGGGACAGGGCCGAACTCACGGCGGCGAGTCCCGAGGCGTAGAGCAGGCCTGGCAGTTCCGCGCCCTCCAACTGGCCCAGCGCCTCTTCAAAGGGGTCCCACGTGGGGTTGGAATACCGGCCGTAGCCGCGGTCGCCGTCGCCTAGCGGTCCCGTACCGAAGTAGGTCGAGGACAGCACCAGCGGCGGGTTGACCGGTTCGTCTCGGGTGCGCGGCGGGCGCCCTGCCGCGACGACCAGGGAATCCGGCGAAAGCGAGGCGGCCCGTTCTTCAGTAAGACTCATGAGGACAGGGTACGTGGGCGCCCGGCAGGGTACCCAAGCCGTTACGCCGCAGACTTTGCGCAGACTAGAGTGTCGGGGATTGTCGGTACTCTTGAACGGTGACTACCCAGAGCCCCGGAGCGTCCCGCCGAAAGTTGACCGGCCTGTTGCCCGGACTGTTTATTGCCTTCGAAGGCGGAGACGGCGCCGGCAAGTCCACGCAGGCGGCTGAACTCGCCAAGGCCCTGGAATCAGGTGGTTTTACCGTGCTGCGGACCCGGGAACCGGGCGGCACGGCGATCGGTGAGAAACTGCGGTCCCTCGTGCTGAATCACGGCCATGGCCACATCGATGCCCATACCGAGGCCCTGATTTTCGCGGCATCCCGGGCGGCGCACGCGAGCCAGGTCATCCGCCCCGCCCTGGAACGCGGCGAGATCGTCCTCACCGACCGGTACATCGATTCCTCGGTCGCGTACCAGGGCGCCGGCCGAGGCCTCGGAACGCAGGCGGTCCGGGACATCAATGCCTGGGCCACATCGGACCTGCAGCCGGACCTGACCGTACTTCTCGACGTCGAACCCGCCGTTGGCCGGCAGCGGCGCACCGCCGGCGAGGCCGCCGAAGACCGCCTCGAGTCCGAGGCCGACGAATTCCATGCCAAGATCCGGGCGGCCTTCCTGGACCTCGCCTCGGCCCGGCCGGAGGCGTATCTGGTGCTGCCCGCCCGGCTGCCCGTCGCCGAACTCGCCGCCCGCATCCTCGAGCGCGTCGAATCCCTGCTGGCCGTCACCCAAAGCAGCACACCATGACGGTCTGGGACGACCTCCAGGGCCAGGACGCCGTCGTGGCCCAGTTGCGCCAGGCGGCCCAGAACGAAGGGCTCACGCACGCGTGGCTTTTCACCGGCCCGCCCGGCTCCGGCCGTTCCAACGCCGCGAAGGCGTTCGCCGCGGCCCTGAACTGCGACCAGGAGGACGTCAGCCTGCGCGGCTGCGGCGAATGCCCGGCGTGCCTGACCATCCTCGGCGAAACCCATTCCGACGTCGCGTTCGTGCGCACGGAGAAGGTCACCATCACCATCGACGAGGCGCGCGAGCTCGTGTCCACCGCCGGGAACCGGCCCTCGTCGGGCCGGTGGCGGATCATCGTGGTGGAGGACGCGGACCGGATGGCCGAGCGGACCACCAACGTGCTGCTCAAGGCCATCGAGGAACCCACGCCCCGCACCGTCTGGATGCTCTGCGCCCCCTCCCCCGCCGATGTCCTGGTGACCATCCGCTCCCGCTGCCGGCCGGTGGCGCTGCGGCTTCCGCCGGCCGCCGCCGTCGCTGCCCTGCTGGTCAAGCGCGACGGCGTGGACCCGGCGGTCGCCGAGCGCGCCGCCCGCGCGGCGCAGAGCCACGTCGGGATCGCCCGCCGCCTGGCCCGGGACCCGGAGGCCAGGGAGCGCCGGCTCGAGACGGTCCGGTTTCCGCTGTCCCTTCGCGGCGTCACGGCGGCGGTCATGATGGCCGAGAAACTGGTCAAGATCGCCACCGAGGAAGCCAACAGTTCCAACGACGAGCGCGACGCCGCCGAGAAAACCGCGCTTCTGACCACCCTCGGGGCACCCGAAAGCGGCACGCTGCCGCCAGCCATGCGGAGCCAGGTCAAGCAACTCGAGGACGACCAGAAGCGCCGCGCCAAGCGTTCCGTCACCGATTCCCTTGACCGCACCCTGACGGACCTGTTGTCCTTCTACCGGGATGTCCTGATCATCCAGATGGGGAACGCAGTGGAACTCGTCAACGTTGAACTCAGAAGCGAACTCGAAGACTTCGCCTCCCGTTCCACCGCCGAAGTGACCCTTGCCCGAATGGACGCCATCAACAAGGCCCGCACGCGGATCACCACAACCAACGTGGCCCCGCTGCTGACGATCGAGTCCATGGCTTCCAGCCTTATTTGACGGTTCCGGCCGCTCCAACGATCATCTTCGCTTTCGTTCCTAGCCTCCAAGGAGAACCGCATGAAGCCTGCTCGACCCAAGTCCGCAAGATCCCGATCCCTGGCGATCGGCATGCGGGCCGTCGGCGCCGTGGCCCTGGCCCTCACGCTGGCCTCGTGCACCCTTTTCGGCGGCGGGGGCGGCAACGGGTCCAGTGCGCCGGCATCGGGGACAGCGGGGCAGGCGGACCCGTCAATCGTGGCGGCCGCGCCGGCCGAACTGCGGAGCTACTACTCCCAGCAGGTCGACTGGAAACCGTGTGAAGGCAACTTCCAGTGCGCCAAGATCAAGGTTCCGCTGGACTACAGCAAGCCCGACGGCGAACGCATCGAGCTTGCCGCCATCAAGCTCGCCACGACAGGTGACAAGAAGGGCACCCTGATGGTCAATCCGGGCGGCCCGGGCGGCTCGGGGTACGACTTCGTCAGGGATGCGGCCAACACCAACATTTCGGACAAAGTCCGGTCCGCCTACGACATCCTGGGCTTCGACCCCCGCGGTGTGAAGCGCTCCGCCCCGGTCACGTGCCTCACGGACAAGGAACGCGACGCGTCACGCGCCAAGACCTACGCCCTGGACACCGACGCCGGACTGGACGAGGCCCTGGCCGACAATAAGGCCATCGCTGCCAAGTGCGTGGAGAAAACCGGGCCGGTGCTGGCCCACATCGACACCTTCAGCGCCGCCAAGGACCTCGACATCCTGCGCGGCGTGGCCAACGACTCAAAGCTGAACTACCTCGGCTACTCCTACGGGACCCTGCTGGGCTCCACCTATGCGTCGCTGTTTCCGGACAATGTGGGCCGGTTGGTCCTCGACGGCGCCATGGACCCGTCGCTGAGCAATGAGGAACTGACCCGCGACCAGGCCGTGGCCTTCGACAAGGCCCTCCACGCCTATGTCGCCAAATGCCAGCAGACGTCCGGATGCCCCCTCACGGGAAGCACCGAGGAAGGCGTCCAGCAGATCCACAACGCCATCAGCGCGGCCGAGGCGAACCCGCTGCCGGCGAAGGACGGACGGAAGGTCTCGGGCTCCACGTTTGTCAGCGGCCTCATCATCCCGCTCTACAACGATGACAACTGGCCGATCCTCACCCGTGCGCTCGCCACCGCCCTGGCCGGCGACGGCACCGGCATGTTGCAACTGGCCGACTTCGGCGCCGACCGCGATCCCAGCGGCACCTACACGTCAAACAGCACCTTCGCCTTCAACGCCATCAACTGCCTGGACTACCCGATGGTGTCCGACACCGCGTCCATGCGGGCCGAGGACCAGAAGCTGCGCCAGCTGTCGCCCACCCTGGGCTACTACTTCGCCTATGGCGGCAGCAACTGCAAGGACTGGCCGTACAAGAACGTCCGGACCCCTGCCCCGATCGAGTACAAGGGCTCGGCCCCGATTGTCGTAGTTGGAACCACCGGCGACCCGGCTACCCCCGTGGAATGGGCCAGTTCCCTGCGCAAGCAGCTTGGGAACGCCTCGCTGCTGACCTGGAAGGGTGAGGGCCACACGGCGTACGGCCGTTCCAACAGCTGCATCGGCAACGCGGTCGATGACTACCTGGTGGACGGAAAGGCCCCGGCGGACAACACGGTCTGCTAGGTCCGTGACGGGGCCGCATGGCGGCTTCGGTCGCTCATTTTGACCCGGACGCCGGGACTCTATTACAGTTGTCTCTTGCATGATCCGCCCGGTTCGCCGGGCATTCATGTGGTTGCTTCCTTAGCTCAGTTGGTAGAGCGTCTCACTCGTAATGAGAAGGTCGCCAGTTCGATTCTGGCAGGAAGCTCTAGATTCACGGTTTTCTCCTAGTTCGGATTCGTTCCGGTACGTTTACGGCACACTTTCGTCGGCGTGTAGCGCGAAACCGATTGTTGCTCGATGGTGGCGAGACCGTATACCGGCGATTGTACGAGAAGTTCACGCAACCGCAGTAGTGGCTAGACCTTGTATCAGGGGTTCGGTGTTCGAGTCCCTGTGCCTCGACCATAAGAAAGGTCCTGAGCGGCGGAAACGCCGGTCAGGGCCTTTTGCTTTGCCCCCAGGTGGGCTCAACCCCGCCCGCAGGAGTTGTTTTATGCCGCACCTTGCCGAGCGGCGATAACATTCGATAATCGCATCCAGGAGGTGCGGCTCCAGGCTGTACAGGACTTGGTGGATGACCTGAAAGCACTGAACTGTGAAGCCGGTGATGACAGCGAGCTTGAGGAAAACCCCCTAGGATGCCCAACTTCCGGCGGCATGGCCCGCCGGAATTGGTGCGTCCAACCCATCCCGCCTCACTGCGGCGTGAAGTCTAGGACCTCACGATCCGGGTTCCGAAGCTTCTGGCTCCGGCTTTGACCCAAACCAGTCCTTCAATACGACTGAGGTCTTCGTGTCCTCCTCGAGAAAATTCTTGAGGGCTTCTTTATCGGCGATCGTGTGATCAAGGTCGTAGATGACAACGATCAGCGCGCTGACAGCATCCTCGTTCCGGTACGCGGCTTGGTCGACGGCAATTTCGGCTTTGATGGCTTTTACGCCGTGTCCGGATTTGGCCACTTTGGCCTCGACCATGATTTTGTGGCCCTCTAGGTAGAAGTCACCTTTGTTGAACCCGTCCCCGCCCTTCTTAAAGGAGGGCTGCTCGTCGACGACTGGTTGGTACAGCAGGCGCAAAGCCATGAACACGAAGTCCTGGACGTCATATTCATCGGTGATGTGGACCAGAGCTCTGTCTTTTCGCCGCTTCTTGGTGAGCGAGTGGGAAGCGGAGGGAAGCCGCTCCAATAGATTCAGGATGTCTTCCACCGTCTTATCTAGCGGACGGCTCCGGGTCAGGAGGGGTTCCGGGGCGCTTTCGTCCACAGTGGGCTGATTACCGATGAACCCACTGACCAGGGGGCCTTGCCCCGCCGGCCAAGTTGGCTTGACGGATGTAGCCGGCTGGCCGGGCTGAACGGCCCCGTGATCCCAGGTGACCTCGCCGGCATCGCTCAGTGACGCCCCGAGTTTTGCGAACGTCGTTTCCAGCTTCTCGACCTTGGCAACAACATCCTCGTTGCTGGAACCGAAAATGCCGTCCTTCCGCAGCATGTCGGTGAGCGTCGTGGCAATTGCGATGGCTTGCTGGTCTGTGGCGGCGGTAAGACCAGAACGGACTACCTGCTGGCGCGAATAGGTATCAGAGGGTCGGATGCCCTCGTCATTGAAGACGCCCAAAAGGTCGTCCTTCGAAATTTGTGACTCTTTGACGATGCTCGAGAGAGCTCCTCCCAGCCTCAGACCCTTGCTGTTACCTGCGCTGGACCGGGGGGTAATCATATGTCTCCTTGCTCGTGGCCGTCTTCCTCCTAACGATTCTGCCAGCAGCCGACGTCCAGTCGTGACGTTAGGGCAGGCCCGGCAACCTGATCTGAGTTGGAGGTACAGTTTGACGCTTTGGATTTCGTGTGGATAAGTGCCGATTGCCTGTGGATAGTCATGTAGACAACCCCGTGATGAGTCCAGTACAGGCGAGCTGACCTGCGGCGTTCGTCCCTGTGTTGCCGACATTGACCTGCCGCATCGCCTCCAGGGCCGCTTTCACCCCGGCCTCAAAACGTGTTCTGGCCGGCGGGAGCCCGCAGCAGCCGCTGCACGGCGGTCGTGTTGGCCGCGTGGGCGTCCTACCTGGCCGTGGCCAGGTTCTTCTCGGCCAGGGTCCGCAGCTCATGCGGGGTCTGGGCCTGGGACTTGGCGAAGATCAGCACGTACCGCGAACCGTTATCCGGATCGGTGATGGCCGTTTCCAGGTACTTGGCCGCATCGGGATTCTCCCCGAAGGAGGCCTTCATGTTTCCCAGCAGCGTCACGGCCAGCCCGGCCGGGTTGGCCAGGGAGACAGCGCTGGGTCCCAGGCGCTGAACGGCCAGGTCTTCGCCGTCGGACTCCACGCGCAAGGCCCCGGCAGCCTCATCGGCAACAGGTGCTCGGCGATGACGTGCGGGTCGATGACTCCCCCGGTTTCGGTGGCCTTGGTGATCGCCTTGCCGAGGGCGGCCAGGAAATCGAAGGCCTCGTCCTCGGTCAGTCCGGAAATGAGTATGGACGTGGCGCCCGAATCGGCGATCCGGTAGCCGATGGAGTGCTCGCGTTCAAGGTCGTCGTCGAGATTGCACCGGCGGTACCTGATCTTGAAGGAGGCTATGTGGTCGACGTTGAGCAATTCGGTGCCGTCGGAGATCTTCAGGAAAGTGGTCATGGCGCGGGTCCTAGCGGTGGTGCGGGCTTTGCCCTTCCCCATGCGCAGACGGCGGAGTGCGGCATGCGGCAATCAACGACGGGGCCTGCTCAGGGACCCCAGGACCCGACGAGCGGCTTGCCCAACTTCGCGGTCCAGGAGCAGTAGCGCGATGCCGTGGCTTGGTCCGTGGGAGTGTTGCTGAAGTCCAGGGGCCCCTCGATGCGGAACGACGTGATGGGGACATCCATCTGGTAATACGCACTGATCCCATAGTCGTCATCAATGCTGCTGAGGACGGTCCGTCCCGGCGGTATTTCCTCCGGAAGGTGCACGAACCACCCGCCCGACTGGTCCTTCTTGTCTGCCCCGCAGCGGAAGGTGATTCCCGCGGAGGAGCCATTGAGTGAGCTCACCGGTATGCCGGTCGTGTTCTCGACCGTGATGGTGGCCTGGTAGAAGTCGAACACGCCGGATGTCCTGGTCTGGTGGACTTCAGTGACGTTGATGCCGACTCCCCCGCCCTTCGGACATGAAAGGGTGGGCGGGTATGTGATCGGCGGCGGCTCGTAGGGGGCAACGAAGGGGCGGGGTTCGGGCTCGCGGACAACCGGCGGCAGGGCAACGGGCAGGGACGGGGCCGAAGGGGCAATTGTCGGCGCCTCCTCTGTTGGCGTCGGCGTTGCAGGCCGCCGGCTGGTGCTCGGCTGTGTCGGTGCCGTGGGGGTCGTGCCCGGCCTGGGTTGCAGGACCACCGGGGCCGTCGTAGAAGTTGCCGCCGCTGCCGGCACGGTTTGGCTGGACATCGGCTGCAGTTTGCCGATGAAGATACCGGCGCCCAGCACTGCTACCGCGCTCAGAGAGCCGGCCGCAACCAGGACCGCCCGGCGTTGGGTATGCGGTTTCATAGTGGTCACCTGCACACTCTAATTCAGGCCCAGCTGTGCCTAAGCGCAGGTGTTGAGGATGGTCTTGATCGCGTTGCGTTCGGCGTCGGTCATCCAGAGCTTGTATTTGGCCTTCACAGCCGTCTGGCGCTTGACGTATTCACACCGGAACGCCTTGTTCGGCGGCAGCCACGTGGCGGCATCCCATCACCCTTGGCGCCGTTGGTGGGGCCGTCGGCGGCCATGAGGTTCAGGGGATCGTTCGCGAGGGCCAGGCGCTGGGTGGCGGTGATCTGCCGGGCGCCTTTCTGCCAGGCGTCGCTGAGGGGGACGATGTGATCGATCGGGACGGCAGAGCTGGTCTTCACGCCCCGGACGAATTTGATCGTCTTGCCGGTGTACTTGTCGGCCAGGGTGCCGGTCAGCACCACGCAGTTGTTCCGCTCGAACGTCTCCCCCGTGAGGTCGCGGCGGAGTATGTCGTTGCGGGTATCGCAACCATTGTGGTCGACGGCGGACCACGCCGGACCGAACTGGGGGGGTGTAGCCGGTCTTCGGTGCGCGGCGTTTGGCCGGGATGGTGGCCAGCTGGGTCAGGGCGGCGATGGAGACCGTACCGGTGGGCGTGCTCGGCGCAGGCGCCGGAGCAGCAGGCTTCGACCACGGCCATGTCCAGCCGAACAGGGAGAAGCCTCAGTGGTGGTCGACTTGGCGGATGCGGTTTGGGAAAGCGCAGCAGGTGCTGCGGCATCGGCGGTGGCTGCCCCACAGCCGGCCAGGGACGCGACGAGCAGGGCCCGGTCAGTACGGTGGCGGTTTTGGTGGCGGCGGAGCGGAAGAGGCTCATGCTCAATCATGTGTGCGGCGCGGGCCGCTGCCCTGCCATCGCTGGCGTTCGTAGGGGTCGGGCCCCCTGGCGTGGAGTGCTTCCGGATCTGCCGCACACATGAAGGACAACGCTACCGGCCCAGAACGGACCTTCCCGATGACCACTTTGATTGCCTCCCCCGCCCAGCGCATCGCCGCGCAGGTTGGACCCGATGCGATGGTCGGCACGGACCCGTACGCCCTGGGCTTCTGCGTCGCCTCGTACGATGCCTCCGAGAACCGCGAGGTGGCCCATGTACGGCCTCGGTGACGGGCTCAACGCCTACATCAGCTACAACCTCAAGACCGGCTTCGCCGTCGTCATCCGTGACGCCGACGGTGTCGAGCTCATCGCCTGCCGGGTCGCCGACGAGGAAGAAATCCGCATGGTGGTGGCCCGGTACATCAGCTAGGCGACCCGGGCGTCTTCAGCGGCCTCTCGCATAGAAGTCGCTGAGAACTGCCGCGAAGACTGGCCGGAGCTGTCTTGGGTGGACGGAGCCGTCTGCGGCGCGGAGGATTTCTGCGTCCACCTCAGCCAGGAACGCCTCGGGCGACGAATTATCAGGCACACGGATCAGCCAGCTGAAGCCCCTCGGCCGAGGCGGAAGGTCTGCGTCCCGCAGGTAGGCGTCGATGTCGTCGTCGATTCCTGCCCGGTCCGCAGCGGTCAACGGTTCCTCGAAGGACTCCCGGACCCCGGCGGTCTCGGTGTAGCCGGTGACGGTCCTTCCCTCATCGGACAACGGGTGGCGCCGCAGGTTCTCCGCCCCGGCTGCTTCTGGCATAACCCGGAGGCGCATCAAGACCGGAGGCGGCTCTTCTATTCCCGCCTCGGTCAGAATCAGCGGCGCCACCAGGCTCCGCTTGCTGACTTGCTCGCCGCGGAATTTGGGGGACTCCACTAGGGTCGACACCGCCGCTTGCAAGGCAACGCGGTATTCGTCCATGGAGTCTTCGTGCTCAACGTCGGCCTCCGCTTTGGCGTTTTCAAGCGCTGTTCGAATTCGCGCCAGCAGGGGGTCAATCCAGTCGGACTGGGCAAGCCATTCGTACACTAGGCCCTGAGACACCCAAGTCACTGTCAGTGCCATCAACGACCCATCATGTTTTTCGGCACCCCGTAGCAGCTTTTCTACTGCGGCCGGCAGCTCTCCGTCGTACTCGTGGGTGTAGACGGCCCGCATGTGCTCGACTGAGCACACGCTGCCTTCGACTGCGAGGAAGGGCGCGCCCACTAGGCCAGCCAGCTTGAGGGCGCCATCAATGCTGACTTCCTCGCCATCCACCCGTATATCTGCCTCTTTCTGGATGTCCAGACCTTGATAATTAGCCAGACCGGCGCTGGTGGCGCGGCTGGGGATACTGGCCTCAATCTCGGACAGGTAGGTGGAAGTGTAGGTGAAGGTCATGATTCAGATACTAGGGCGCACCAGCCCAGCGGGCACCGCCACGGGTGCCTGCTGTGCGGAAGTCCTAATGAGCCCACCGTCGAACACATCATTCCTCAGGCGCTCTGGAAGCGTTTTGGCCTCGACCCGAATCGCGATGACCTCGCACGATTCCGGACCGACCTCTGCAGCACACACAACCGGGCCACCAGCGTGCTCCACCAGCGATCCGAGATGATGGACCTCATCGAGACAGGCTCACCCGTCACGAAAAAGTCCCTGCAACATCTCGGTGACTGGATCGTTTGGGTCACGTTGCTGCTCAGCCTTGCCCGCGGCAGAGGGGTGCTAGGTGTGGAGGCCAGTCGACAACTGCTCCTTCGCCGCTTCGACAAGCTCGATGCCGGTACACCGAAAGGTGTTCGCGTGTACGCTGCGCTTGTCGACGACTCGTTCGAGCCTACGGAATCAGAAATCATTCCCTACGTTCTTGCTCTGAAGGGCGATTCCAGCGTGCTGCTCGATGAGCGTGGCACACCCATCGGGTTCAGTGTCGGTGAGGGTCCGATCAACGCTTCAGAATCGATCAGGCTCGGCAGAGTAGCTTTGCTCGTCGTCGGCTGTACCCACAGCTCTGGCGATGATCATGAGGTACGTCTCGACAAAGCCGTTGCTCGGGTCGGACTGGAGCGAATCTTTCCGCCGGGCAACGCCCTGCCGAAGCTGGAGCCCGCCTCGATCAACATGACCGAAGTCAGCCAGCTGTTCACTGTGATACCGGATGGAGCGGACAACTCGTTGATGCCCGAGGCGCTGTGGGCACTCGCTACTTGGGACGACCCACGAGACATCGCAGATGAATGGGCGGCCCGTCAACCCAGGTTGACGTAATCTCAATTATCGGCACATAAGACGATTCTGCCTCATGGGCGTCAGGCCTGAGGCAGCCACGTGTCCCGTCCTAACGCAAGCCAAGCGACCCGACTGCACCGAAATAGGACGCCGCGGCGTCGGCTGCAGTCGGCGCACCATGTGTGCGGAGCCCGTTGAAGGCCTTCCCGGTGATGCCGCTTGTTGCCCCCGCCGGGACGGACACATAGGCTCGAGCTTGTGAGTGGCTGGGATGGCAATCCGAAAAGCGGAACCGACCAGCGACCCGTGAAGGAATTCAGCATGGCAACAGGTACTGTCAAGTGGTTCAACGCCGAAAAGGGCTTCGGATTCATTGCCCCCGACGACGGAAGCGCTGACGTGTTCGCACACTATTCGGCAATCGCCTCCAGCGGCTACAAGTCCCTGGACGAGAACCAGAAGGTTCAGTTCGACATCACCCAGGGTCCCAAGGGTCCCCAGGCGGAGAACATCCAGCCACTGTAGCGCCACCAAGAGACTGGCCAGTCGATGAACGCCTGGCCAGTCGCTTGCTATGTCCGGGCCCGGCCAGTATAGGTTGGGCCAAGCGCTGATCTCCACCCCGCCGCCGGGGGTGTGGCGCATGTGCTCCCGGATCAGGGGCAGGATCTTCTCGTGGTACCGAACGGGCCGCAGGGTGCACGGCGTACTGTACGGATTGTGAAACCTGCACCGCGCACCCGTCGGCGACGAGGTCTGGGACCGGATCCGTTCCGAGTTCGGTCTGATGACCCAGGACGAGTTCGAGGCGCATTTCGAGGCCCTCTTCAACGACCCGGAACCGTTCCTCCAGCAGGGCGTCCGGGTGTTCATTGGGGACGACGCACTCTTCCAAGGCTTCCAGATCATCGACGGCATCCTGAGCCCGACAGTTCTAGCCCTCTTCGAGAAGGCTCTCGAGCTGCAGGTCCCCCACAACGTGTTCGCCGCCTGGATGGTCACTCCCCTGCCCGACGCCGGCGGCCGGCGGCCGGCAGACCTGTTGGCGTGGCAAGATCGGCTCCTTCAGAGACTCGAGGTGTACGCCCGCTAGCTCAGGTTCAGAACTTCGGCGCGATTTAGAAGCCCGAGAGAAGTCTCACGCCTCAAAGCCTTGATGCCGGCCGGGGATCCGACGACGAGTAACCCCACGAGCAGGCCCCTTTGAAGCAGGTGCTGGAATGCTCCAAGCAGGACGGATACTTCGACCCGGTGCGATACAACATCGTGAAGTATGACGAAACCGGAATCTGAAGGTAGGAGATCCGGGTCACCGGCCACCGTTCGAGCGTCGAGTTCTATGATGGGGAGCCCCCTCGCAGCGACCACCCTCCGGGCGGTCGCGATGACCTCAATACCGGCTGTCGGGCTGCAAGTCGCCACCGTCACCAGGGGCCACGCACCCGGCCCCGCCGCAAGGGCATATCGGAGATCAGCTTCCCACTCTGGCAGGCTGTACTCCGGTTCCATGGCCCCACCGTAGTACAGCGGGCTGACGCTTCTCGTGGCCAACAGCGGCACCGGGCTGAAGTCGGGCGCCAATGCGCGAGTGCGCCGGCCACGTACTACCGGTGGACTTCGTTGGCCGCGGTGGCTGGCCAAGTGCCCGAAGGGACTGCGCGCCGGGAGTCAGATCGCGGAGCGCCTCGCCAAGCTGGAGCCCGCGTCCTGACACGTCAGGTGGCTAACCCGCGGCAGTCGTTTGCATGCCGGGCATGGGGCACGTGGTCACACGACCTGGACTGTGGCCGCTGAGGTCTTCGACTTGGTGGTGTAGCCGGTCTTCGTACCGGTGACGGTGACCGTGATGGTCTTGCCCAGCTGGGCCGCGGCGACTTTATAAGTGGCGGCAGTCGCGCCAGTGATCGCGACACCGCTGGCCTTCCACTGATAGGTCAACGCCACCGGCGCCGGCCCCCACGTTCCCGGAA
>NZ_JBFTKI010000037.1:0-39184 GCF_056395875.1 Arthrobacter sp. 05T45
GAACTGCATGACCTGCTGCGACTTCGGGATCAAAAACTCTATGGTCATCCCTGTCGGCAGCCAGAACTCCTGGGAAATTTTCGTTGTGTCCTCGGCAATGTTCTCGAGCAGCGGGCAGGAGCCGGGCCAACCTATCGCGTTTGGTGACGCCGGCTCGAACAGCCGCCACGGCTTTCGCTTGGTCCTGGCCGTTTCTTTTTCCTGTCGGTCAGCCATTGTCGAAATAGATCGGGCCCCCTGGGGACACCCAGCCAAAGCGTGGCGCTGTCAGGTCCTGTTCGTTGGTGGAGATCCGGGCGTAGCCCGATGATCTGCGCGGGCAGGGGTGCAACTGTCGCGATTGTCCAACCTGAGCGGGACAGTTTTGCGGGCGGGGCATGCGCGAATCCAAGTTTCCAGTATCTGTATCTGATTTCTCGCAGCGCCAGTGCGGGCGGACGGTGTCGCGGTGGGGGATCGTCTAACGGGCGGTTTGCAAACCTGGAGCCGGCCCACCAATGTCATTTTCCGAAGTCGTCTGCACGGAACGTCACGAGTCCTCTGCACTACAGGAACAGCTCATCTGGGGCGGGGCGGGTCGAGCAAGGATCCAGCGGGCCCGCAGCCAAGTGTTTCGGGTGCATGCCACAATGAGGCCCATGACTCGAATCCTCATGATCGGCATCCTCGCGCGAGCCCTCGACTATAGCAAGCTGCCTCCTGGCCTCGACGAGGCCACGATGACCGAACGGATCGAAGCGGGGTTCGGGGCCACTACGGCCGCCGGCTTCGACGCCGTCAACTGCCTGATCGGCACCTCCCCGGACGAGGCCGAAGCAGAGATTCGCTCGGCGTTCGGTCGTGATCGTTTCGGCCTCGTGATGATCGGGGGCGGCATCAGGATGATCCCGGAGTACACCGAGCTCTTCGAACGGATCATCAACGTGTGCAATGCGGAATCGCCCGGAATCACCTTCTGCTTCAACACATCGCCCGAGACGACTCTGGACGCGTTGGAGCGTCACGCCCAGCCGTGAACGTCTGCGACGCGATCCGGTGCGTCGACTAGCCTCGGCGTTTCGTGTCGGCGGTCATGAGATGCGCCTCTGCTCACGTGCGGCTGCGATGTATTGGGAATAGGTGCTCGCCTTACGGGCACTGTTGCGACACGGACCGACCAAAAAACGCCGCCACAGAGCGACCAACTCCACAGCTCATGCCACACGATAGCGCGCATAAGGAGCCAAAGGGGTGGTCCCACCGTTCTCAATAACGATCAATTACTGAGACAGCGTGGTCTTTCAGCCATGGGCTTCGAAAGTTGTCATTTTCAGCAGTCGAGGCACGGAATGTCAGAAGTCCTCTGCACTCTGAACTGGTCATCGTGACGTTAGCCGAATGTCTGGTGGCCCGGTTCCATGATCCGGTTCAGCTGTTGTCGGGCCGCGCGGTGCAGCACCAGCACGGTCCTGGGATGAAGCTGTTCCGTCAGTTGGCTGCGCTGCGGTGGCTTCGGTAGATTCTTAGCCCGTCACTCTGGAGAAAGATGGCGCGTTCGTTGCCGCCCGCGAGATGGAGCCAAAGCACGCTGCCGTCAGCTGCCAGCATGTCGATGCGCCCGGTAGCGATGACTTCCCCGTGTTGGTGGATTTGCACGTAGTCGGCCCGTGAGAGCTTGGACCAGTTGGCAACGGGGGCGGGTTTCCGGTTTTCTGTATGAGATCCGGACGATCGGGGCGTCATGGGTTGTCCTTGGGTTGGGGCGACTGCGGTGCCGGCATCGTTTGAGCGTCGGGGGAGGTCGCAGGGCGGCGTTTCCGCCACCCTGCCTCCTCCTTATGGGCTCTCTTCCCACGCCCGACTATCGGGCTGCCTGTTGCGATGGAGTGCGGGAAGAGCGCCCATCTGTGCCGGACAATGGGCCGGCAGTCGGTGGTGATGGTCCGCTCGGGAGACCCGTTTTGCTCGCGAACATCAGGGCAAATCTCCCGGGGGAGGTTTCGCCGTCAAGAGCCGGCTCTCCCTCAGTCCCGGTCACTGCGACGAGCGTCGGAGCGAGTGAAGCCGGCGGTGGCCCGCCCGGGTTTTTGAGGAGAAGTGCAGTGGATCCGTGCCCTACGCCAGGACGCCCGCCCGCCGCCCAAAGACGCACCCGGCAGCAAGTCCGGTGCCCCCCGGGTAGTTGACGCTGAATAGTCCGCCGAGCATTTCACCTGCCACGAACAGGCCTTCGATGTGCTTGCCGTCTGCGTCCAGGACGCGGCCGTGGGTGTCGGACTTGATGCCACCGAAGGTGAACGTGATTCCGCAGGTGACGCCGTAGGCGTAGAAGGGTCCGGTTTCGATCGGGGCGGCCCAGTTGCTCTTGACCGGTTCGGTTGCGGCCTTCCGGCCATCCTTAACGTTGGGGTCGAACGGGGTGGAGCGCTCGATCGAGCTGTTGAAGTCCGTCACTGTTTTGGACAAGCTTTCCGGGTCTATGCCGATTTTGACGGCCAGGTCCTCGAGGGTGTCGGCGACCTCGACAGAGATGCCGGGCATCTCGTATTCTTCGCTGCGCAGCATGGGCCGAAGGCCGGCGTCGAAGATCTGGTACGCAACCGAGCCGGGCTGCTTGAGGATTTCCTTGCCGTACTTGGCGTACGTGTAGTTCCGGAAGTCGGCACCCTCGTCCAGGAAACGCTTGCCGTCGGTGTTGACGATGATTCCAAACGGGTAGCTTTGCCGGGTGAGGCGGTTGGTGAGTTCGCGGTTGCTTTCGTTAGTGGCGGTAAAGGCATCCCACTGGACGCTGTGGCAGCTGCCCCAGTCTCCGCCCTTGGTGGCGCCGATCTCCAACGCTGCGGCGATCATGTCGCCGGTGTTGTAGGGAGTGCCGCGTACCTTGGCGTTTTCCCAGCCTTCGCCCAAGTACTCCCGCCGCCGCTTCGGGTCCGCCTCGAAGCCTCCGGCGGCGAGGATCACGGATTCTGCCCTCAGGCGCAGCTCCCCTCCAGCGGTGTTGACGACGACGCCGGCTACACGGCCGTTCTCAACGATGAGGCTTTGGGCCGCGTGGCCGTACCTGACTTCGATGCCCAGCTCTGCAGCGACCCGGGTGTGGTCTTCGATCAGGCCTTCGCCGCCGCCCACGTTTCCCACGTGCAGGCCGCCCCAGAAGAGGTAGGACCCGTCGGCACGCTCGAAGGCCTGACGCTCGTACATCAGGCGGTACTTCAGGCCCAGGCTGTTGAGCCACCGAAGGGTGGACTGGCTCTCGGCAATGAGGACTTCCGTCAGTGCCGGGTCGTTGCGGCCTTCGGTGACCTTTTCCAGGTCAGACGCGTATTCCTCAGCGCTGTAGGGCGGAACGACGGTCCGGCTGTGCCGTTCGTCCGGTTCCACGAGCCCTTGGAGGTCATCCAGGCCGTTGTGGACGATGCGTGTGGCGCCGGCGGTGTAGAAGCTGTTGCCGCCGGCCATGTCTTTGGTGCCCTTTTCGAGCAGGATGACTTTTCGTCCGCGGACGGCAGCGGCGTGGGCCGCCGTGAATCCGGCATTTCCGCCGCCGACGACGATCACGTCGGCCTTGGTGAGGTTTCCCGCTGCAGGTTCGTTCTGATCAGCCATTGTTTTCTGTCTCCTTCATGTTGAATTCTTAAGTATTCGACTGTATACACAGCGAGATAGGGGTGATTTGGGGATAGGAGCGCGTCCGGGGGTGTTAGCGGGCCGGTACGGGGGCTGGCTCTGCCGCTGTCACGGGGAGCGGTTCATGGGCGGCGAGGCGGTTTTGGCGGCGCTCTAGGGCCACGGCGAGGGCGCCGAGGGCGATGTTGACGACCAGGAATCCCAGGGCGGCAACAAACTGGGCCTGCAGCAGGGACCGGGTGTAGTACTGGCCGATGACGGTGGCGGACCTCAGGAGTTCCATGTAGCCGCCGAGCACAAAGGCCAGTGCTGTTCCCTTGAAGAGGATGATGAGCTGGCTCACGAGGGCAGGACTCATGGACCGCAGGGCCTGCGGGAGCAGGACCAGGCGCAGCGTCCCTACGTGGGAGAAACCCAGTGCGAGGGAGGCCTCGGCCTGACCGGGCGGCAGCGCGAGGATCCCGGAGCGCAGCAGGTCACCGATGACGGCCCCGCTGTACAGGGTCAGCGCGATGACCAGGAACCAGAAGTCCCCGAGTTTGAGGCCGTAGTTGGGCAGCACCAGGGACGTGAAGTAGAGCAGTAGGAGCAGGGGGATGCTGCTGAAGACGTCCGTGTAGACCCGGCAGGTCCGGCGCAGAGGTGCGTGTGTGGAGACGAGTCCGAAGGCCAGGAGGCATCCGGTGATCATGGACAGCACCATGCCGACGGCTGCGGCCGCAATGTTGTTCCACAGCCCCTGGCCGAGAAGCGCCCAGAGTCCGGGCTCGGCGAACGGGGCCCACGCCGCGGCGCTCAGCTCGCCTTTGTCGTAGAGGACGCGGAAGACCAGATAGGCGCCGGCGATCACGATGAGGGCGGTGAGGATTTCCAGGAGCAGGTGGCGGCGTTTGGCGCGCGGACCGGCCGGGTCAAAAAGCGATACGGTACTCATCGGCTGAACGCCACCTTCTGATCGACTGCGGATACGAGCCGGCCGATGACCAGCCCGATGGCGAGGTAGCAGAGGGCGGCCCCGCCGAAGATAATGAACGGTTGTGCCTCATCCACCGCGATCTTGTCCGAAAGGAACGTCAGTTCGGATACCCCCACCAGGGCAGCGACCGAGGTGTTCTTGACCATGGTGATGAAGACGTTGCCAAGCGGTCTGGTCACCGTGGCGAAGGCCTGCGGGAGGACGATGTGATTCAGTGAGGCCATCGGCCCGAAGCCCAGGGCGCGTCCGGCTTCCAGCTCGCCGCGGTCCACGGTGTTCAGGCCCGCGCGCAGGGTTTCGGCTACGAACGGCGCGGTGTAGAGCACCAGGACGATGGCGGCCGAGGCGTAGAGCGAGTACTGGATGCCCAGGACCGGCAGTCCGAAGACAAACAGCACCATCTGCACGGGAAGCGGCACGTTCCGGAAAATCAGCACGTAGGCCGAGGAAACACCCCGGGCCGTCCTGATGGGGCTCGTCCGCAGTGCGGCGAGCAGTGTCCCCAGGAGCACCGAACCGGCGGCCCCCAGGAGAACGAGTCCCAGAGTCACCATCACGCCCTGGCCAAAATCGCCGAGGTGATTGAGAAGGAATGACATCAGCGGATCCCTACAGCGTTACTTTGGGCGGGGTAACATCGCCGGGCTTGACCTGGCCGATCGTGGCGTCGTAGGCCTTCTTCCAGTCCCCGTCCGCGATGGCCTTGGTCAGGAGCTGATCGAGGTAGTCATGAAATGCTGCATCGTCCTTGGCCACGCCGATGGCAAATTCCTCGGCATCGGCCAAATGGCCGTCCGCGATGCGGTAGGCATCCGGATTCTGGGACTGGACACCGAGCAGGATTGCCTCGGTCGTGGTCACCGCGTCGACCCTCTTATCCTTCAGTGCCTGCGCGCATTCACTGTAGGTGCTGAACAGGACCACGTTGGCCGCGGGCACGGCCGCACCGATGAGCTGGGCCGCGCGGGCGCCGGTGGTGGAACACACGGTCTTTCCCTGGAGGTCCTCGGGTTTGTTCACTGAGCTGTCGTCCTTGCGTACCAGCAGGGCCACGTTGCTCTCAAGGTAGGGTCCGGCGAAACTGACGACTTTCTTCCGTTCGTCCGTCACTGCGTAGGAGGCGATCACGGCGTCGACCTTGTTCTGCTGCAGGAACGCCTCACGGTTTTTGGTGACCGCCTCAACGAACTCGACATTCTCTGCACTGCCGGTGAGGTCCTTGGCCAGGATTCTGGCCATCTCAATGTCCAGGCCTTCCATCTTGCCGGTGACCGGATTCTTCACGCCAAAGAGCGGCTGGTCGAATTTGACCCCGACGATCACTTTGCCGCGTTTCTGGATCTTGTCCATCGTGCTGTTGGCCGGGAAGCTCCGGGCCGGTTGGGTCTCGGCGGCCGGGGTGCTGCCGCCGCAGGCTGTGGTGCCCAGGACCAATGCGCCGGCGATGGCCAGGGCCGGCAGGAAGTGCTCGCGTTTCATGGTGACTCCTTAGGGTGGGTGCGTCGTTGCACAGGTGCTGTTAATGGACCGAGGAGAGGAAGGCTTTGGCCCGGTCCGAGGAAGGGGAGGTGAAAAACGTTTCAGGGTCGGCAATTTCCACGATGGCGCCGGAGGCCATGAACACGATCCGGTCCGCGAAGGCCCGCGCGAACGACATCTCGTGGGTCACGACGATCATCGTCGTGCCGCTCTGCGCGAGGCTCCGCATGGTCGCCAGAACCTCGCGGGTGGATTCCGGATCGAGCGCCGACGTCGGTTCATCAAAGAGCAGGACCTTGGGATCCATGGCCAGTGCGCGGGCGATGGCCGCGCGCTGCTTCTGGCCTCCGGAGAGCTGGGCAGGCCTGCTGTGTGCCTTGTCGGCGATGCCGACCATGGCGAGCAGTTCGTGGGCCCGCGTCTCTGCCGCCTGTTTGGCCAGGCCGAGAATTTTCCGTGGGGCGAGGGTGATGTTCTCCAGGATGGTCTTGTGGGAGAAGAGGTTGAAGGACTGAAAGACCATCCCCACCTCGGTACGGAACTTGTACAGATCCCTGCCCTCCACCGGCTGTTCGTGGCCGTCGATGAGAATGTGGCCCTCGTCGATCGCTTCGAGCCGGTTGATGCACCGGCACAGCGTCGATTTGCCCGACCCTGACGGGCCCAGGATGACGACCACCTCGCCACGGCGCACCGACAAATCAATGCCGGTCAGGGCCTGCATGCTGCCAAAGCGCTTGCCGACTCCGCGGAACTCAACGACGGTGTCCGTCTCCGTGATGGCTGTCATGATCTATCTCCTTTGATGGAATACGACTGTATACAGTGAAGTACAGTGTGGCATGGTGACCGCAATCACGGCAAGTCATTACGAGTCTTGGATGGGTGTGGAGGTCTCGCCCACCGCCGCGGCAGTTACCAATGGCAGCGGTGGGCGCAAGGGTGGCAGCACCGGGCTGATGCCCGGGAGAAGGCAGAAAAGCTGGCGCATCGGGGCCCGGAGAGCTAGCCGGAGAGCCTGGCGGTGATCTTAGTGGGAGGCCGATTTCCGCAGCAGGTCGAGCCTGATCCGACGGGCTGTCTCCATGTGTTCGCGTGCGGTGTTCCGCGCACCAGTTTCGTCGCCGGCGGTGATGGCCGCGACCAGCTTCGAATGCTCGGCCAGGGCCTCGTCCCAACGCTCTCCCACAGACAGAGTCGAGTGCGGCGTGCGGATCAGGTGGGTGGACAGCCGCTGCAGGAGATCCTGGAGGACGGGATTGTGCGCAGCCGCCCAGACGGCTGCGTGGAACTCCAGGTTCGTCGACGCCCGGGTGTTGTCATCCGGCTCCGAAAGTGCGCGGTCACGTTCCACCAGGCCTTCGAGCTGCATAATGTCAGTGATGTCGTGGGACAGGGCCGCCTGCCCGGCCGCCTCCTGTTCCAAAAGAATCCGCACGTCATAGACCTGTATGACTTCCTGGGGTGTTGCCTGATGGACCTGCAGTCCACGGGCGCCGCGATCCAGAAGACGGTCGTGCTGGAGGCGGCGAAGAGCCTCGCGCACCGGCGTGCGGGAGACACCGAAGCGTTCCCCCAAGGTAACTTCCCGCAAGGGAGTGGCCGGAGCAATTGCACCGGCCAGGATTTCAGAGCGCAGCTGGGCGTAGATCGAATCCCCGTCGTGCCGCATCGTTTCAGAACCAGGTGACACAACTTTCCTTCCACAGTGGCGACTCGGAAGGGAGGCTTACGCCGCCACTCGGTCCCGCCAGTTCGCAGACCCGAGCCATCGCCCGGACCCCCATAGTATTCCAGTGGATACGCGCGAGTCCAAGATGTGTTGTCCTTTCCATCCGGATGGTGCATGAATCGGTATTGTTCGGCCGCTGCCGGCCTAGTTCTTCGCCAGCAACTTTTGCCATCCGGGCGGACCTCGCCCGTCGGTGATACGTGCCGGTACAGGGTCTGGCGGGTGATGCCGAGTTCGGTGCAGAGATCGCCGACTTTGGTTCCGGGCTTGCCCAGGGAGGCCGTGGCGAGCCTGAGTTTGGCCGAGGTCATTTACTCGGGAGACTGAGTCGCATAGCCCGACATGTAGATCGCTGCGCCCTGCAGGGCCGGTCAGATTAGACAGGTGTCCGGTCGTGAAGCGGCCTGAAGGAGCTGGAGCCGGCGAACCAGTCCGATTCGGGAGCATCGCCGGAGTTATCCCGCCGGGCACCCTCGATCCGTCCTCCTGGATTGTGGAACTCGCCGCCGAACAACACGAGGGGTTCCCGCTTGGTGACGTCCAGTGTGATGACCTCGCCGACGACGATGATGTGGTCGCCGCCGTCGTAGATATTCCACGGCCGGCACTTAAGCGTCGCGGCGTTCCCCGTCAGCACCGGGACGTTGCCGTCCAGCGTCCATTCCGGTTCCGCGTCAAGGACTTTGCCAGCGAAGTGCAGGGCCACATCCTTTTGTTCTACCGACAGGATGTTGATAGCGAAGGGCGCAGCTTCCAGATACCGGGAGCCGCGCGAGGACCGGGTCAGTGTGACCTGGGCAAGCGGCGGGTCGAGGGATACCGCGGTGAAGGCGCTGACGGTGGCGCCGTGCGGAACGCCGTCGTCCGTCCGGGTGGTGACCACCGTGACACCGGTGGCGAACGTGCCAAAGGCGTGGCGCAATTCTCGTTCTTCAATGCATCCCATGACTTCCTGAGTCATCGACTTCTCCTTTCTGCTGTTGTTCAGGCCGCGCTGAATTACCCAAGGTCCCCGCCGCCCACCGGCAGCACCGCGCCAGTGATGTAGCTGGCGTCGTCAGAGGCCATGAACAAGATCGGAGCTGCCTGCTCTTCCAGCGTGCCGTACCGCTTGAAGAGGGTGCTTTCGGTGGTCTGTTCCACGATCTGCTGGTACCACGTCTCTTCCTGGGCGGACTGCGCGTTCGGGTTGCGCGGGACCTTCCGCGGCGGAGCTTCGGTGCCGCCGGGCGCGGTGGCCACTACCCGGATACCCTTCGGAGCGGCTTCGAACGCCAGCGACGCGGTCAGAGCGTTGACCCCACCCTTGGACGACGCGTATGGAACGCGATTGATGCTTCGGGTGGCTATCGAGGAGACGTTCACGATGACCCCGGCCGTCCGTTCGACCATGTGCGGCAGCACTGCGCGGCAGCACCACAGCGTGGGGAAGAGGGAGCGCCGCACTTCGGCCTCGATCTCGTCCTCCTCGTAGTGCTCGTAGGGCTTGGTCCAGATCGTACCGCCGACATTGTTGATCAGGATGTCGATGCGTCCGAACTCTGCCACGGCGTAGGCCATCAGCTTCACGGCGCCCGCATAAGTTTCCAGATCGCAGAGGAAGTATCGTGCGGGTGCATCACTGGCCGTCAGCTCAGCACACACTTCAATGACCAGCTCGGACCGGTCCGCCAGCACTAGGGTGCCTCCCTCGGCCGCAATCTTACGGGCGACGACGGCACCAATCCCTTGGGCAGCGCCGGTCACCACAACAACCTTGTCGGTAAAACGCATTGCTGTGCGTCCTCTCTTATTGGGATTTTTCAGCCGTTGAGGCCAGTTCGATATCTGCGTAGGTGCCCCCGCGTCAGCTGATGGATTCACGTTCCCGTGGCGCCGGCTCCGTCGAAGCAATCTCGGCTTTAACTGTCGAGCTTCGCACCATCAGGGTGGCCAATCCGGCCAGAACCAGGGGTACCGCGAGTGCCATGAAGTAGCCGGAGACGCCCAGTCCCGTGAGAATGAGCCCGCCGAGGGCGGAGCCCACGATGGAACCGAGGCGGCCAATTCCGATGCCCCAGCCGGTAGCCGTGGCACGAAGTTGAGTGGGGTAGGCGTTGGCGATCAGGTAGTTCAGGGCCAACTGCTGGCCGCCAATGCCGAAGCCGGCCAGCCCGATAAGCACGAAGACCAGCGCAAAGTTGGAGCCGGCCAGGCCCAGGCCCAGCGCGATGACGATCCCCGCCGCAAACATGACCAGCAGCAATTTTCTGGGGTTGACCTTGGGCAGGATGATGGACAGAGGGATGGCGAAGAGGATAAAGGCGCCGTTGACGGTCACGGTTCCCATCGCGGCCTGCGAGCCGGCCAGCCCCAACATCTTGAGCGCGGTTGGCATCCAGAGCAGCAGCAGGAACCACGCGATCCAATTGAGCAGGTAGGTGGCGAAGACCGCGATGGTGACCATCCGGTACTTAGCGGAGAAAAGTGCGGCGACGGAGCTGCGCTCCTGCATTTTGTCGTTGGTTGCGAGCACGGCGTCCGGGCTGACTGGGCTCCCGGAAATTGAGGCCATGATCTGACGCGCCTGTGCGTCGGCTGCGGAGGTGCCCTTGGCCGCCAGGAAGATCGGCGATTCGGAGAGAATCTTGCTGCAGACCAAAACCATGGCAAGTGGCAGCACGCCGCCGGCTAGGAAGATGCCACGCCAGCCCATCACTGGCAGCCATGCCGCCGCCATAAGCCCACCGAGTAGCGCGCCACCGGGCAGGCCAAGCAACACCAATGTCATGAACGTGCCGCGGCGCGATTTGGGACTGTACTCGGCGGTCAGTGCCAGCAGCGCCGGGGTGGCCCCGCCCATGCCGAGGCCAATGAGGAAGCGCAGAATGACTATCTGCTCCAGGGATTGAGCAAAAGCACCGGCAAGGGAGAACACACCAAAAAGGGCCAGTGCGAGCAGGATGGTCTTCTTCCGACCGATCCTGTCCCCGAAGGTGCCAAGGGACATTGCGCCCACGCACATGCCAACGGTGCTGGCGGTGATCACCCAGGTCATGTCAGTGGCCTGCAGGCCGAAGTCTTCGGCGATTGCCGGTCCGATGAATGCAATCGACTGGGTGTCGAATCCGTCCAGCAGTGCGATCACGAAACAGAGGACGACGATGGACCATCGTTTGATTCCCATGGGCGTGTTGTCGATAACGTCCTGGACGTTATAGGCGAGTGTAGTCACCGGTAACTCACTTTCGTGTGATGTTCTGACCCGACTGATCCGGGGGCCGGGCGGCTGCGGCCACTTCGTTTTGGGCACGCGGCATTACGGCGGGTGGTGGGGATGATATTGGGGTTGGGCCCGGGGCCGGGCGGTTCGGGCCCCGGCGCCGAAAAGGGGGGCTTAGCCCCGGGGATCGAGCACGAAGTTATAGGTGACTTCGCGGCCCTTGCCGTCGGCGCGCTCGGTGGGGGCCAGGACGAGTTCGGGCTTCACGGCCGAGGCGATGTCGTCGGCGACGTGCTCGTCGCCTTCGAAGTAGAGCTGGGTGGTGATGAGCTCGTGCTTCGGGGCCGAAACCTTCAGGTGCAGGTGGGCCGGCCGCCAGGCGTGCCAGCCGGCCGCGGCGATGAGGGCACCGCAGGCACCGTCGGTGGGGATCTGGTACGGCGCAGGCTGCATGGTGTTGATCTGGAAGTTGCCCTGAGCGTCGGCGATGATGGAGCCGCGGAGGTTCCATTCGGGCAGCCCGGGGGCGAACTGGGAGTAGAAACCGAGGTCATCGGCGTGCCACAGTTCGATCAGTGCTCCGGCGAGCGGCTGGCCGGCGACGTTCGTGACCTGGCCCTGGAACAGCAGCGGCGTGCCTGGTTCGTCGTCGCGCATCGGCAGGGTGGCCGGGGTGTTGAGCGTGGGGGCGTTCGGGATGTAGTACGGTCCCTCGATGCTGCCCTTGGAACCGTGGCGGCTGGAATTGGCGACCTCCTCGACGGAGTGCTCCACCCATACGTCCAGGAACAGCGGCCACTCCCCGTCCTCGCCGACCTGGATGAGCCAGGCCTTGAAAGCGTTGTATTCGTCGTAGGTGACCTTCTCGTCCAGGACGGTGTCGTTGATCGCCTTGATGACGCGGCCGGCAAGCGTGCTGACCCGCTCCTGGCTGGTGCCGGCGGCGAGGTGCTTGTTCTCCCGGAAGCGGGCGGTTGCCCCTGCGCCCGAGGAAGCTGCTGTGGCTTCGGTTTCCATTGTCATGGTGACTCCCTTGTCAAAAAAGAACGATGGTAAAAACGGTCGGCGGTTTCGGACTGGCAAATTTCGCTCAGTGCCGTGCCGCACATCACAACCGGTGTTGATTCAACGGTAGGCCCGTAATTGATCGAGGGGAAATACCTATTTCCGGCCCATTGAAAGCTTTTGGATATGAATGTTCGAGCGAGGGGCCGGGCTATTTCACAGCGGACGGGTGCATGGCCAGCGGCGTCACCTTGATGTCCATGTAGGGGAAGAGCGGCAGTCCGGAGAGCAGGGTGTGCAACTCGTCGTTGTCCGCGACGTCGAACACCGAGTAGTTGGAGTATTCGCCCACGACCCGCCACAAATGCGCCCAGCGTCCGTCGCGCTGCAGCTGCTGGGAATACTCCCGCTCTTCCGCCTTGATGGCGTCGGCGTGTTCCTTGGGCGTGTCCAGCGGAATATTGACGTCCATGCGGACCAGGTACAGCATGTGGTTCTCCTTGCGGGGTGGGGAGCGGTATGCGGGCGTTCTGAGGGCAGGATGCGGGGCCGGGCCGGCCTAGTCCTGTCGGTATTTCTGCAGCTTGTCGGCGTCGATGGCCGCGCCGACGCCGGGGACCTCGCGGACCCGGATGGCGCCGTCGTTGATTTCGAGCGGCTCCGCGAGCAGGTCGTCCGTCATGTCCAGGTAGTTGGAGAGCTCCCCGGCCCGCCGGGAGCTGGCCTCGAACGCCGCACCAAAGGTGACCGTGGCGAGGCTGCCGATCTGGGTGTCGATCTGGTTGCCCATCGTGACGTCCACGCCGAGGCCCACGCAGAGGCCGAGGATCTGCTGGGCTTCGGTGAAACCGCTGCGCGCAGTCTTAATGCAGATCGCGGTGCTGCCGCCGGAAAGCAATTCGCGGGAGACATCGCCCAGGGTGGGGACGCTTTCGTCGCCCACGATCGGGATGCTCGAGCTCTGCACCAGCCGGCGCCGGCCCATCGCCTCGCCGGCATCGCACGGCTCCTCCAGCATGGAAAGGCCCAGGCCCTCGGTCCTGCGCAGGACCTCCATGGCCTCGTTCGCCGTCCAGCCACGGTTGGCGTCGAGGTAGATCTCGGCGTCCTCGCCAAGGCCCTCCCGCAAAACATGGCAGGCCTCGACGTCGAGGGAGAGGGGCCGCCGCCCGGTCTTGAGCTTGAAGGTGTTGATGCCGTACTTTTCACGGAACCGCAGCGCTTCTTCCAGAAGCTCGGCGGCGGGCTTGAAGCCCAACATGTGCGAGACCCGCATGCTGTCGGTGAAGCCGCCCAGCAGTTTGTGCACCGGGGTGCCCAGCGAGATCCCGATGACATCCCAGAGGGCGATGTCCAGGGCCCCCTTGGCCGTGGGGTTGTTGACCGTGCGCCGGAGCAGCTGCTGGACCTTGGAGCGGTCCAGCGGGTCCAGCCCGATGAGTTGCGGGGCAAAGACCTTGGTCACCACCGAGACGATCGAATCCTGGGTTTCGCCGTAGGTGTAGGGCCGCGGCGGGGTGTCCGCGATACCGCAGATGCCGGTGTCCGTGTAGATCCGGACCAGCACGTGTTCCGCGGAAGTCACCTCGCCGCTGGCGAACTTCAGCGGCCGCGCGTAAGGAATGGCGTAGGGAATGGCCTCAATGCGGTCAATTTTCACGGGGTGGTTCCTTTGTTGCGGATGCGGGTTGTGACTGTGGCAGGGACTGGGCCGGCGACTCCGCGGGGCGAAGCGGGGGCTGTTGCTGGCCAGGGCCCGATGTGGGAGGTAAATCGAAGAGCTGCAGGAAGCTGCGCAGCAGGGGTGTCTCAGCGTCGCGGATCCAGGCAACGGCGAGGTCGACCGGCGGCGGGTTATGCAACGGACGGAAGACGACACCCTGAAAGGAAAACATCCGGGAAGTCATCGGCACTAGGGCGATCCCCATCCCCGCCGCGACGAGCGAGAGCAGGGTGGAGGTTTCCCTGGCCTCCTGGACGAGCCGCGGCTGGAACCCGGCTTTGCGGCAGGCATCCACGACGATGCTGCTGACCGCGGAGTAGCTCGGATAACCGACGAAGTCCTGGCCGGCGAGCTCCGCCAGTTCCAGGGTGCCCTTTTCCGCCAGCGGCGAATCCGCCGGGAGGGCCGCGACCAGCTGATCCTGTTCGAGCAGTTTGAGGGCCACAGTTCCGGAGCGGACTGGGGGTCGGAGGACGGCGACGTCGAGCCTTCCGTCCTCGAGTGCGGACTCCATCTGCGGCGTCAGCATTTCGCCCTGAACGGTGATGCGGAGCCCGGGAAAAGTGCGTCGGGCGGCCTGGACGATGCTGGGCATCAGCCGGTAGGTGGCTGTTCCGGTGAAGCCGACGCGGAGGACGCCAGTGGCACCTGCGCCGACCTGCCGGACGTCCTCCTCCAGAGCTTCCAGTTCCTGCATCAGCAGCCGTCCTCGATCCAACAGGACCTGTCCGGCTGGGGTGAGATCCACCTTGCGCGTAGTGCGCAGCAGCAAGGGTGTGCCGAGCTGTTCCTCCAGCTGCCGGATCTGTTGGGACAACGGCGGCTGGGCCATGTGCAGCCGCTGGGCTGCGCGGCCGAAGTGACGTTCCTCGGCCACTGCAATGAAGTACTTGAGGTGGCGCGTCTCCATAAGAAGCTCCCGGGCAGCTCGAAGCAGGCGATATGCCGTACTCCGACCAGCTTAGGAGGGCGGATTAGTTAGGGGAAATACCTATTTCAGAGCTATTGGGACGTTTCGCATACCAATCTCCGCCTGTGGGCGGCCGGGGCGCGGACAGGCAGGCCAGCGGCAAGGAGGGTTACATTGTTCGAAAGGCAAGCTGGCCAAGATGTCGGCCCAGCCGAAGTGCTTGAAGTCATAGCCGCCCGGCGATGGCGCGGTGACGACCCGGTAGATGAAGTCTGCAAGGAAGATCACGCTGAAAACGGCGTTCATCACCGTGATCCCGGTGTCGAGCGATTTGCCCCCTTGTTGCCTCACATGAAAACCTCCGAGCGACAGCTGTCACGCGGGCAGCAACCATAACCCACGCTCCGGGCACCGCTTCGGCTGGTGACCGCACTCACCGACCCACTGTTGAAATCAGGCGGACTGGTACTTGGACCAACGTGGACGGGATCGCTTGATTATGCGGGCCTGCACCAGGCACGCGCCAAATAGCACCACCAAATAGCTCTGTCATTCACACGGCTGAGCAAGGCAGGCCCGGGCTCGCCCCCGCACCCCGGGACTCCGGCAACCACCACCGCCCCCGCCGCCGGGGTTCCGTTGTTTCGTGTGGCTCGGTTAGTCCGCGATCAGCGTCTGAAGGGGCGCCGCCCAGTCGTGCAGTGTTGCGCCGACGGGATCATGAACGGCTTGAAGGGAGGTGACCTTGTGATGGAGAGTCGAGTACAAGTCCCGCGCCCCTTCGATTGGGGGGGGGGGCTGCTGGCGGCTGCGAAGCTTGGAGCTGGCCGCTTTGGGGTGTGTACAAAGTACACAATTTCGGCTTCGGATCGGGCCGTACCAGTCCCGGATTGGGCCGGATTCCGCATGTTTCCGCGGGAGTCTAGTGTTTGTTTGCAGGGGAGGGAATGCAGTTCGAGTCCCACCTCGGGCACAGCATTCCCCCTCGTCAGAGGGGTTTTTGCTTTAGTGTGTGTACATTGACCCTGATTGGGTCCCTCTGACGCTTGCCGCGGTTGGTGCCTGACGCCGCGGTGGCCTATGGAGTTATGTGGGTGGCGGGTTCAGAGTCCTGACTGGTGGGCTCTCCGCCTGCTGGGATGTGGGTTCATCCGGGTCTCCTTTCTGGGGTGGCCTGGTGGCCGTGGTCGGTCCTGTACCTATTCATGTCGTGGGGTTGTGGTGGTGACATGCTTCTGCTGAAACAAGTTCATTCGGCCACGAGTTTTGCGTTGCACGACCTCTTGTTCGCTTTCAGGTCTTTTTCTCGCGCTTCGCTGCCGGCCGCCTCATTGAGCGTTCGGGCCAGACTATCTCCGTGGCCTCACACCGAGAGTTTTGAACGCGCGTGCGTCCATCGCCGACCTTGCCTCGCCCGGCCGAGAAGCCGCTGAGCCGGAATCGAGCCTCATCCCGCTCAGTCGTGCGTAGGACCCCCCCGTCCTCATCACTCCGCAAGGAGGTGCTGGGCGCCATCGGCATCGAAGGTCGGAGTTCGCTGCCCGACGATGGTTAGATCCGACATCCGGCAGTGGCGGTCGGGGAGTGAGCGTGAGACACTCGCCGGCCCCAAAGTACTCTCGGCATGCGCACCCCGGCCGCATTGGCCGCGCACGCGACCTCTCAGATCGACCAGTTCGGGCTGAAAGTGGATTGCGAGAGGAACTGCCAGCACTCAAACTGGACCACAAGCAGACCGCCGGACGGCGACCTGAATCGACGGAGATCACCCACGGAAAGGACAACACGATGGATCCGACCAGGGCGGCACTCGAGGCACACTGGCGCACATCGGAAAGCGGGGATAGCGAAGCCGAACACGCTATCTATTCCGACGACGCGATCCTCGACTATCCCCAGTCGGGTGAACGCTTCCGTGGTCGAACGACAATTGCGGCGCAACGTGGTGGACACCCTGCCGAGAGGCATTTCACGGTACTGCGGATCGCCGGAAGCGGGAATCTCTGGGTGAGCGAGTGCATCATCACGTATGACGGCGTGCCAACATACTCGGTGTCCGTCATGCAATTCGTTCAAGAGAAGGTAGTGCATGAGACGCAGTACTTCGCCGACACCTTTGGCGCCCCCGCATGGCGGATAGCAATCGCAGAGCCGATGCCGGGCCGGCAGATCGAAAGGGCATGATTCCGACCGGAGGGACGAGTAATGCGGCCGCAATCGACCCGAAGCACGTCCTGATCATCGGAGCCGGACCGGGCCTCGGGGCCGCTGTGGCCCGTCGCTATGCCAGAGAAGGGTTTCGAATCACGCTCGTCGCGCGCCACGAGGAGTCCCTTGCCGCTATCGCCGATGAATTGCGCGCTTCGGGCGCCAACATCGCCACCGTGCTCGCCGACGCCGCCGACCAGGAGGCGTTCCGTCTACGGCTGCAAGCCGTCGCACAGATCGACGCCCCCGGAATCGTGGTCTACAACGCTGCCCTGATCGCAAGAGACAGTATCCTCGCCACGGACGCCGAGTATCTGATGGCCGCGTACAACGTCGACGTGCTCGGCGCCATCACTGCTGCGCAGGTTCTCACGCCGGCGATGGCACAGGCCCGCACCGGCACGTTCCTGACGACGAACAGCTGGCTCAGCCACGACCCGCAGCCCGAGCATGCGACCCTCTCGATGGGAAAGACCGCCCTGCGCGCGGTGACCCATTTGTTGCACGACGAGCTGGCCCGGCAGAACGTGCACGTCACCGGGGTCACCATCGCCGGAGACATCGCGGATGGAACAGCGTTCGCGCCGGAACTGATCGCCGAAGCCTACTGGCGGCTTCACTCTCAGCCGGCATCGGAGTGGAGCCCAGAGGCTGTCTTCGACGGCAACTGATCAGCGTCGCCGTACGGGGAAGTGTCGTGGACCCACCCTGCCTCCTCACTGCCTCCCAAGGACTTGCTCGCCGCCATCGACGTCGAAGGTCGCACCCGTCAGTGCCGAGTTGGTCATGATGTGAACAGCGAGCGCTGCCACGTCCTCCGGCTCCACGACCCTCCGGATGGGCAGGCTTCTGCCAAGCTCGCTGCGACGGGCGTCGAGATCGTCGCCGAGCAGTGACGCCGACAGAGGCGTGTCGACGAAGCCTGCCGCGAGCAGGTTCACTCGGATGGGCGCCAGCTCCAAGGCGAGATTCGCGACCAGAGCCGGCAGGGCCGCCGCGAAAACGCCCGCGACGGCCAGGCCGGGGCCGGGGCGGCGTGCGCCGGTGCCGGTGATGAAGATCAGCGTGCCGCCTGGGCGCACGGTGCCGATGGCCGATCGGGCGACCTTCAGGGTGAGGAGGAGGTGCTCTTCGAGCGCGCCGCGGACGCGTGCCAAATCCATATCTGGTAAAAGGGCGTAGTAGGACCCACCAGCGGTGACGAGCACATGGTCGATCGGTTGGGGGAGCTCCTCGAAGAACCGTTCGAGGCGCTCGTGCTCCGTGGCGTCGAAGGCAGCCGTGCTGAGCGCGCCGACCTCCTGCGCGGCCAGTCGCAAGTGATTAGGATCGCGGCCGGTGAGAATGACATCGGCCCCCTGCGCGCGGGCCTCGAAGGCAGTCGCACGGCCGATCCCCCTGCTGCCGCCGATCACGACGACAGTCTGTCCTGTGAGCGGTCCGGAGGAGCGCCGGATCTCTTCGTTGCTGAACACGGTCATTTCACTCCCTGCGGAACGGGACGATCGGCCACCGGAAGCGCGCATGTATTGATTCTGGGCGCCGCGGTAATCGGCATCGCACCTGGCCGGACATTGGATACAACCGGGGCCGTGACGATCGCCGAAGCCGCCGTGATCCGACCCATCACGATCACCGCTGCCGAAAATCCGCCCTGAATGGCTGTTGTCAGGCCCCTTGCGCCGGATCCCCCGATCAGCACAGGAACCACCGCCGTGATGAGCAAGGCCCCGACTCCGGATCCGCCGTTGTTGATGGCGGAGGCCTCGCCGAGGTCGGCGTCGCTGACGGCCGCGCGCACAGCGGCTGTCAGACGTGTCACCAGCAGGCCGACTCCGAGCCCCAAAAGCAGAATCGCCTGCACATAGCTTTCGCCTGGACGCGCGCCCGAGAGCAGGAAGAAGCCGACGGCGACCGCGAGGATTCCGGCCACCATCAGCCAGGGCGGGCCGAGCCGCGCGACGAGCGCTCCGGCGAACGGCGAGAGCGCTAGAAACACCACTAACCCCGGAATGAGCACGGCGCCTGCCTGCTGACGCTCATGACTTTGTTCCCCTGTCTTGACGGGTCGCTTCGAACACGGAGAGGGGCATCCGCCGTGCCGAAGTCGACGTTATTACGGGAGCCAACGGGCTGGAACGCCGGGTTCTCCGGCATCCGGATGCTCGAATCGCACACCAGCCGCCGACGGGTGCGCGACGGCACGCCCACCGTACTGCGATGCGGGGTCCGACGCCAGAGCGGCCTCCACTATCGGCCCAGTCCCGAGCACGAAGCTGCCGCCGATCGAACCAGAGGAAAGACCAGGACCCGGATGCGCCCGGGGTCGATGCGGTGGGCGGATCGGCTGCAGACCCGTCCGCCGAACCCGAGCGGGCTGAATGCGCACGCCACCTGGCCGACCTCGCGGCGGCCTCCCGGGAAGCCGCAGTCGCGGCCGGCATCGCACCGTACCCGACGGCATGCTGACCCGAGCCGCACTCCGCCCCGGACTGCTCACCCCAGCGTGAGGAGCAGCCGACAACTATGCGCCAGGATCGTTCGGATGTGGCGACAGCGGCGTCACACTGTCGCGCCGCCACACCCGTAGCGGCATCGACGCAAGCACCTCCTCCAGTTCGTCGGCGTCACGCGCCTGGAAGAGACCCCAGGTGCGCCATTCGCCCTCTGCGAGGGGAGGGCGCCACAGCCGCAGGAGGTTTCCCTGAGCGGCGAGGGCGCGCGAATTCGCCGCCTCTCTGCTCCGCATATTGGCGACTGCCTCGTCCGACGTGCCCTCCGGGACCGTCGTCCTCATGTCGACCAGGAACTCCATCGCGTTTCCTCCCGCCTCCGATCGCGTGAACCCTACGCCTCGATCTTCGACACGTGATAGTGCCGGATAAGCCACTCGCCCTCCGAGCGCACCAGCGCCACGGTCAGATGCACCGGAATCACCGCGGCGTTCGGCGGCGTGAAGTCGACGTCGACGAACGCGAGGAACGTGTCCTCCGAGAACGCACGCGTCTCCAGCACCGTGTACGTCAGGGTGAGCCCGCCTGGCTGCTTGTCGTAATAGGCGGCGACTCCGGCTCGGCCAACGACCGGCGTCCTGTCGAAACCCTGGAAGATCGCATCCTCGGTGAAGTACGCGGCGACGCGCTTGGGCTCGTGGCGCCGCACAGCGTCGGCCCAGCTGTCGAGCACCCGGATGAATGCAGCAGCCTGTTCGGTCGTAACGGTCATGGTCACACTGTCGCTTTCTCGAATCTCGTCAGTTTCCGACGTTCTGACCGCCGTCGACATGGAGGAACTCTCCCGTGACGAACGGAGCCCGCTCGAGGTAGAGCACGCCGCGCACAATGTCGTCGATCGCCTATCCGTCCTACCGGGTGCAGGGCTGCATAGGTGTCGAATGCCTCCGGCGCGTGCAGCGGGGTCTTGTTGACGCCCGGACCAGCGTTCGGTCAACTACTAACCGATGCAGGTATAGCCGACTGGTCGTATTACTGCAACCCTGGGACGAACATCTGACGCGCCGGAGTGCTTCCTGGCAGCGGACCGTCGAGCTTTTCGGGCAGCGCTCGTACGCGAGGATCGGCATACCCGAGGTCTGTGCGGCCGCTGGGCTGCCGAAGGGGAGCTTCTGTTACTTCGTCCCCTCCAAGCAGGCGCTGGCCCTCGCGGTCGTCGACGAGCACTGGGTGTGGCAGCGGGACCTGGGGGTGAACATCCTCACCGATCCGGCTCCGATCGTCGAACGTCTGTGCCGCCTTTTCGTGCTGATCGCTGAGATGCAAAGATCACCAGGAGCATGACGGTCGGGGCCAACCGGTTCGACCTGACGTACGCGAGGGGCGGTCTGTCCGACGACGCGCTGCTGACGAACATCCGGCTCTGGAAACGAGGTCGCGCCCCCCGGTACGCGAACTCCTCGCGAGTCAGGCGTCCAAGACGGTTTCGGCGGCCGGTTGAGCACAGCACAGCAAAGTTTGCGACGCCTCCGGTCGCTCCAGCGGCTCGGGCGAGTAGTCGACCGCGCCGCTGAGCAGTCCGGTAACGCAGGTGTGGCACACGCCAGTGCGGCACGACCATCGCGTCGACACGTCGCAGGCCTCGGCCAGGTCGAGCAGCGACCCGTACCGGTCCGACCAGTTCACCGTGAGACCGCTTCGGACGAAGGTCACGGCCGGCCCGGTTCCCGCGGTTCCCACCGGCGGGTGCGGCGCGACCGGCGTCATCGCCACGACACCGGGATTCAGCGACGCCAGCGCGCTGAAGAGCTCGGAGTGGATGCGTCCCGGGGCGATGCCGATGGCCTTCAACGCCTCGGTCATCCCTTCGATGAATACCGGCGGGCCGCAGACGTAGGCCCTCGACGCCACGTCGAAGCCGAGCGCCCGCAAGCCGTCCGCATCCAGTCGGCCGAACATCGTTCCGGGCGCCGGCCCCTCGAGCGGCGGGGCCGAACGGGTGAACCAGAGGAAGGAGTGGGCGTTCGTCAGCCGGCCGAGCAGCTGCTCAACCTCGGGGGCAAGGCCGTAGTCTGCCTCGGCCCTGGCGACATGGAGCCACCACACCTGCCGATCCGGCTGCGTGGAGGCCAGTGAGGCCAGCATCGACAGCACCGGGGTGATCCCGATTCCCGCCGAAAGCAGCAGCACCGGCTCGTCGGTGTCGTCAAGCACGAACTCCCCGCGGGGCGCCGCGACGTCGATGACGCTTCCGTCGGCGACCGTGTCGTGGATGTACGGGCTAACGGTTCCGTGCTCCTCCCGCTTCACGCTGATCCGGTAGGTGGCGTCGTCCGGGCGGCCGGAGATCGAGTAGCTGCGGACCGCAGACGTGCCGCCGACCGGCAGCCGCAGCGTCAGGTACTGGCCGGGCTTAGCCGCCGGGAGGGCCGCGCCCGATCTGTCGCTCAGATAGAGGGAGCGCACGGACGGTGTCACCTGGACGGTCTTGGTCACGGTAAAGGGCCGGAACCCGTTCCATCCGGGTTCCTGTCCCGCCTCGCCCTGTGGCCCGGTCTGGCCCATGTCCGCCGCGGCGAGCAGCTCGTGGAAGGACTGCTGCCAGCCGGGGCTCAGCGCCGGAATGCCGACCGCGAGCTTCAGGAGCTCGTGAGATCGGTCCGGCAGATAGAGCAGGCCGTCGATCGCTTCAACGGTCAGCTGATGGCGTCCATCGGCGACTTTCACGATCGGGTCGCCGGGCTGCACTGTGCCTTCCGTGAGCACCCGCAGGTAGAAGCCGGGTCGCCGGTGAGAGACGAGGAGCGAAGCCATCTGCGGTACTCCCAGGCGCAGGCCGACGCGGTAGCACGTCACCCGTGGCTGTGTCACCTCGAACTTGGCGTCACCGATCCGGTACCGGTCGCCGATGCAGACCTCATCATCCGCGAGGCCCGCGACGGTGAAGTTTTCGCCGAAGTTGCCGGGCACCAGGTCGTCGCGGTTGAGGTGTTGAGACCAGTGGTCATAAGACCCCTGCTGGTACACCATCACCGCGCGCTGTTCACCGCCGTGGCCACCGAGGTCCCCTTGGCCGTCGCCGTCGACATTGAGTCGTCGAACGAACCGGGGGCCGTTCACCGGGTATTTGTAGATGCCGGTGTGGACTTTCCTACCCTTCCAAGAAACGTCTTTCGGCATTCCCACGTTGAGCGCCAACAGCTTTCCGACGTTGTCGCTGACGCGAAGATGATCGGTCGCGGCCATCAGCTCGGCCCCTTCTCGCCCATCACACCCTCCGCGATATCTGGTGCCCGTCCAGTAGTGACTGTGGCATCGCTCATCCCAACACGCTCAATTCATCCCGTCTCGATCTCTCCGCCGGAAGCGCTCTAACCACCACGGGTTGCCCCGCAAAATCCGGCTCGTGTGCGGCCCGCGAAGCGGCAGCTGCGGTGCTCCTCGAATCGGCTTTCCTCAGTCCGCCGCGGATGGTCCCGCGCCGACCCGCCTGCGCGCACCCCCGATCTCCCCGCGCAGTGCCTTCAGCGCGGAGACATAGATTTCCGAGAAGGTCGGGAACGGCTGGATCGTGTCGCTTAGGACATCAATGGGGACACGGGCCCGGATCGCCAGCGTCGCCTGCTGCAGCCACTCGCCGGCCTCCGGGCCGAGCGCGTACGCACCTGTCAGCCGTTCGCCGTCGCTGAGGAGGGTCAGGAAGCCGTTGCTCTCGGCGTCGGCACGCGTGTAGGTGGAGGTTTTCGGCAAGTCTGAGACTGGGGCCGTGGCGCTGAAGCGGCCCTCGGCGGCGCCCACCGCCGCGGCCTGCGGGTCCGTATAAGTGACCCGCGGAACGGCCTCATAGTTTGCCTCCCGCGCCTCACCGAGGATGTTCGCGGCGACGACATCGCCCTGATACTTCCCGACGTGGGTCAGCGGCCAGATGCCGGTGACGTCACCGATCGCCCACAGCCCGTCCGCCACGCGCAGGCGTGCATCGACAGGGACTCCGCGGGGATCCGGCTCGACGCCGACGGTCTCCAGGCCGATCCCACTAATCCGCGGGCGCCTGCCCGTGGCGACGAGCAGCCGGTCACCTCTCAGCTCGCGCCCGTCGTCGATCTGGACGACGTAGTCCCCGCCCTCGCGCCGCGCCGTGGTCGCGGCCGCGGACAGCACGAGTTCGATGCCCTCGCCGCTCAGAACTTCACCGAGGGCCTCGCCCAGCGGCGCCGGCTCCCGGGCCAGGACGTGCCCGGACATGTCGATGACTGCCACCTCGCCGCCGAATCGGCGCACGGCCTGGGCCATCTCGACACCGACCGGGCCGCCGCCGAGGATGAGCAAGCGCCGGGGAACGGCCTTCATTGAGGTCGCCTCGCGGCTGCTCCAGACACCCTCTAAACCCCGCAGGCCCGGGATCGGCGGCACGACCGGATCGGCGCCATTGGCCAGGACCACCTGGGCGGCGGTGTGCCGCACGCCGTCGACCTCGACGACGCCCGGCCCGGCGAGCCGCCCGGTGCCGCGCAGCAGGTCGATACCGTGATCGGCCAGCCAGCGCTCCTGCCCTGCATCGGAATAGTCCGAAACCATGAAGTCGCGCCAGGCCAGCGCCGCTTCGACGTCGACTGCGGCAGTGGCGGCGGCCTCGCGTGCCGCATGGGCAGCCTCACCGGGCCGCAGCAGCGTCTTGGACGGGATGCACGCCCAGTACGAGCACTCGCCGCCGACTAGTTCCCGTTCCACGACGGCCACGCGCAGACCGCCCTCGGCCAGCGCGCCTGCACAGTGTTCACCCGGTGAGCCGCCGCCGATCACAATCACGTCGTAGTCGCTGTTCATGTCGGCAACTCCTCCCCGGCATGCTCGCGCACCATGTAAAGCGCGTACCAGTCAGGCCAGTCCGGGTCCTCTTGGCCCGTGAGTTCCTCGTGTTTGCCATGTGCTGCCGCGGCCCGCCTGAGGGCTTCGGCAAGATCGTCCATGGATTCGTACGTCGTGGCCATCAGCCTCTCCCTTCAGCGGCCCGGAAGCCGGGTCTTGATCTCCTGAAGGACCCAGCCGTTGCCGTCCGGGTCGTTAAAGGAGGCGAACGAGCCGTAGTCCGGGTGTCCGGGGGCCGGTCCGTCGACACGTCCCTCGCTTCCGGCGTGGTGGAAGATGCCCGTGGCGTCGTGGAATGTCTCGCTGACCTCGACCCCGCGCGCGATCAGGTCGGCCCGGGCAGCGTCTATGTCGTACACCGCCAGATGTAGGCCCTGGGATGAGCCCGGCGGCGCCGAGGTGACCCCCTTGCCGAAGATGATCGAGCAGCCGGAACCCGGGGGCGTGAACTGCATGAGACGGTAGCCGTCCTCCACGGCCGCTTCGGCGTCGAACCGCCAGCCCAGGCCCTCGTAGAAGCGCTTGGCCCGATCGACGTCCGAGACCGGCACCACGATGACCTCGAGCCTGAATTCCCCGGGCTTCACCGGCGGACTGCCGGCTGCACTTTGTTTGCTTTCGTCGACGGTGCTCATCCCGGCCTCCTCGGTGGGGCGCGCCATGAAAGAGCGGCATCGGGCTCACCGGCGACCCGGGAAAGGCGTGCCGGCGGCGGGCATCAGGCCAATGCTGCGGGCTTGCGCTGCAGGGGTCGCCATGCGCTTTTCCTTGTCGCCCCCCGGTCGGTCTGCGGCCGAGGACGCTGCCCTCGGGACCCCACAGTGGCCTCATCCGGGACGAAAGTCAAGGGGGCAGCCTACCTCGTCGGATGCAGCGGGGGAGAGCCAGGGCCCAACCCTTGTGGCGAGCAACGCAGATCGCCCCGGGCATGCACGGGGGATATTCGAACGGGCATGCAGCCACGTCAACGATGTGGGTCTCCTCAGTGAGGAAACCGATTCCTCGAACGGTGGGCAACTGGGGAACTTTCCGCAAACCTTCAGCCACATTGGGGCTGGTCAACGCAGCCTGGTCCATCCAGCAGGCGGAGCGGCGCAAAGCGCAGCACTGACAGTACAGAATCCCTGTACTTCCGGGCTGGCTGACGGGGCCCGGCCCGCTCCTCGACCGCGGCTGCAGTGCCAAAGTCAAGACCTAAATCAATCATCCAAAAGCTGGAACGGCGGGGAAATGCGGGGGGCAAGCAGGGGCGCTCGTCTCTGGAAAACGCGCCCTGGGAAGTGCTCCCCCTAAGCGAGCCTGCCCCTCCCTGTCCAATCCCGGCCCCCCTGTTGC
This sequence comes from Arthrobacter sp. 05T45, assembly GCF_056395875.1. Classification (NCBI taxonomy): domain Bacteria; kingdom Bacillati; phylum Actinomycetota; class Actinomycetes; order Micrococcales; family Micrococcaceae; genus Arthrobacter; species Arthrobacter sp. 05T45. The sequence continues at coordinate 25,502 of NZ_JBFTKI010000037.1, forward strand.
CTCACGTCAATACCTCCGGGAACGTGGGGTCGTTGCCTCAGATGAAATCCTCCGGCTGCCGGGGCGGTTCCACCGTTCGTTCACGGCGGGTTTGACCGGGGCGGACTGTTTGGCAGTGGTGAGGGCTTCAAGCCGGCCGGTCAGGGCAAGGATCTGCCGTGAGAGGGCGGCCGGCCTGATCTTCTTGTATTGGGCGTTCATCCGGATCACGGGCATCCGTGCCAGGGCCGGGTCGGCTGCGGCGCGCCGGTGCGGCGTCGCTGCCCGGTCATGTGTTTTGCTCACCTTGGCTCCGCGGCGGACCTTGGCGACGAGTTTTTGCTGGGGCAACAGATAGTTGGTGAAGATCCGGTCCAGCTCCCAGATCTCGTTGAGCAGCTCCAGTTCCGCGGCGGTGTCATAACGCAGGTAGCCGACCAGCTCACGGACCCGGGACCAGTTCTTCTGCTCCACGTGGGCGCCGTCGTTCTTGTTGCTCGGACGGGACCGGGTGAAGGTGATGCGGTGCTGCACGCAGAACTCGAAGAGCTCGTTGTTGATGAACTCGCTGCCGTTATCCGAATCGATGCCGATGACGGGAAACGGGAAGACAGCGAGGACGTGCTGCAGTCCCGCGAAGACGTGCTTCTGCGCCTTGTTCGGCACGGACCGGTTCACGGTCCAGCCGGTCGCGATGTCCGTGACCGTGAGGGTGAAGCAGAACTGCCCGGAACTGTTCGAGCCCTCGTGCCCGACCAGATCGATCTCGACGAAACCGGGCACCGCATCGTCCCACTGCGCCCCAGGTGCGGATCGGGATCTGGGACTTCAGCAGCGACCCGGGCTTGGTGTGGGACCGGCCCCGCGGTAACAGCTTCGCCCGCTGGCCCGCCAGCCGCCGGTCGATGGTCGCCGCGCTCATGCGGGCCAGCAGTGCCGCCTGCCCGTCGGTAATGTCCAGGGCCTTCTCGGCCCGCAGCATCGGCACGAGATCCGGCAGCATCGGCGCCAGCAGCTTCCCCGCCGGGCCCCGCAGCACCGCCCAGCACAGCACGAGCCCGTCCTGCAGGTCAGCCCCGTACACCGGGGCACGTCCCGGCCTGACCGGCCGCAGCCGCGGCGGGTCAAGCGCATGCCGCAACACCGCCCGGGCATGATCCCGGTGCCAGCCGGTCAGCTCCACCAACTCATCCAGGATCCGCCCCTTCCTGGCCCGGTCACCGGCCCGGTAGGACTCGGCCAGGTGCTTCGTGACAGCCTTGCGTTCGCCCATCGTCAATCCCATCCCTCAAGGATGTCCGCGCCCCCACCCTTCCCGGACCTTTTCATATGAGGCAACGTATCGGGCTACGCGGAGGTTTTTTATGAGTCAACGCGGCCCCTTGCTGGGTGCCCGGCGCCGGCGTAGGCTCGCCCGCAGGAGCGGCGGTGCCACCACAGCGCAACTGGGTGCCAGCAACGACGTCGATGGCAGGGACCGTCGCCGCTCACCGGCACGTGAAAGGCGGCCGAATCGTGCGCTCAGATATTGCACCTGGCGGCATCTTCCCCGATTACGAGTTGCCTGACCACGAGAACATCCCCCGCAGGATCAGTGAGTTGCAGGGGGAGGACCCCCTGGTCTTGATGCTGTCGCGCGGACACTACTGCCCTAAGGAGCATCAGCACCACCTTGAACTTGCCGCGTTCTACCCTAAGGTCGCTGTGGCCTACACGCAGATGGCAACCATTGCGACCGATGACCACCACGTGCTCCAGGAATTCCGTGCGTCGGTGGGTGCGCAGTGGCCGTTCCTCTCTGATCCTGGCCGCACCGTGCAGCAGGATCTGGACATCCAGGAATACACCGATCCGGACCACGACCCGATGATCCCGCACACGCTCGTTCTGAAGCCCGGCTTGGTCATCCACAGCATCTACAACGGCTACTGGTTCTGGGGGCGTCCCTCCGTCGACGACCTCCGCCGTGATCTGCGCGCAGTGACGATGGAGATCCGGCCAGACTGGGACCTCAGCACGCCCGGCCTACGTGAGGCATGGGATGCGGGCAATTGGGCGCCCTTCCACGGATGGAACAAGCGGGTACGGCCGGACTGAAGACGTCGAGTCGGCCTCTAGCTGTGAAGGACGTGCGACGGACGCGTCTGAAGTTTCTGGCGCTCATAACGGGTGGCCGCAACTCCGGGGACACCTCTACATGTGGACGCAGATTGTCGGCAAGATCCGCATGGCGCACACTCCGATGCTGAACCACTGGTGGCAGGTGACGCTGTACCTCACCCCGCGCGGCTTGACGACGTCGTCCATCCCCGACCGCCATGACGCCGTCGACATGGAATTCGAATTCTCCGAGCACGTCCTGCGGCTAGGCACCGGCAACGGCATGAGCGCCAACGTTAACCTCAGCCCGAAGCCGGTGGTCGAATTCCATGGTGAGACCTTCGATGCCATGAACCGGCTCGGCACCGAGAGGGCCATCCGGGCGGGGCCGAACGAGGTCGAACCGACCATACCGTTCGCCGAGGACTACCTGCATGCCTCTTATCACAGCGAAGCCGTCCGGCTGTTCTGGCATCAACTGCTCCAAGCGGACCGCCTGCTCAATGCGTTCAGGTCCTACTCCCGGGGCAATGTGAGCCCCGTGCACTTCGGCCCTTCGCGCTCAGCGACAACACCATCTCGTCCACGCCGGTCAGCCGGCGCTGCCGTTTCTTCACGGTCTGCGGGTCGAACGTCGCACCGGTGTCCCGCGGCACGTCGATCTCCACCGGCCCGATCTCTGTCATGACGGTCTTGGCGCGGGTGCCGTTGCGCGAGTTCCCGCTCCCGCGCCCGGACCCGTCGTGTTTGCCGTAGCCGAGGTGCTCGTCCATTTCCGCTTCCAGCGCGGTCTCCAGGACGTTCTTCGTCAACGGGTTCAACAACCCGTCCGGGCCGACCAGCTCGATTCCCTGCTCCCTGGCCTGGGCCAGGAGCTGCTTCGCTAACTTTTGCTGATCCAATTCAGTCGCCATGGGATCCATGGTTCCGCTCATGATCAGTCCTCCCCGCCAGGCACCGCCCGGCGTGTCAGGCCAACCCCGGATCCACCGTTATTCAGACACTCCCGGCCGTTTCGCTGGTTCCTAGGCAGCGCTTTTGGTTGCCTGAAATGTGGCAAAAAGGAAGTGTGTACAAAGTACACACTTTGGGTTTCGGACTGCGTCGTATATGGGTCGGACCGGGCCGGATTCCGCATGTTTCTCGGGGAGTCCAGTATTGGCAGGGGTGGGAATGCAGTTCGAGTCCCACCTCGGGCACGTGTTTTCCCTGTTCAGGGGCTTATGAGCCACTGAGTGTGTACAAATCTCCTTTTATGGGCCCCTGCAGGGGCCCATTTTTGTTGGTGGCCGTTGCGGTCTGGCGGCTCCTTCTCTTGGCTTGGACAGGGGTGTTGCTAGTCACTCCTTCATGGCCGGGAGTGCTTGGAACGGCATGACTTGCTGTGACTCGGGGATCAAACCCTCATGATCATCCCTGTCGGCAGCCGGAACGTCAGGGAACTCTTTGTTACTTGGGCCCGGGGAGAGGGCGGTGGTTGTTTGTCCGGCCAAGGTGGTGTGCACAGGGTCCACAGGCGTAGCCGCGTGATTCCATGGCGCATCGGTGACAGAGTGCGCCGTGCAATCGCCCACGCCTGGACCCTCAACGAGGCACCGACCATTGACGATGTTCGTGAGCGCGGACAAGGATGGGCACCGGGCCGCAGCTACGCCACCGCACGGCTCTGGCGCCCACTTACCACCACCGAAGGAATCCCAGCATGACCGACATTGCAAGTGATGACTACAACGGGGCCACCCGCGTCGAATACCTCCTCGGCGCTCCCCTCAACGAGAACGTAGTCCGCCAATGGCCGCAGATGCGCGAAATCGTCCGAGGCCGCCAACTCATCGCGGACGTCGAAGGCAACTTCCCCGAACTCACCCTGGAAATCGGCCGCCGGCACCGGCTGGGCACCACCATCGTCGTCGAATGGACCTGCAACTACGGCGACGGACGCCTCTACCGCAACGTCACCATCGGAGAACTCGTCGACGGCACAGTCACCCACATCACGGACTACTGGGGGGAACCGGTAGAGACCCCGAATTGGCGGAAGGGTATGACCGACCGGCTCGAAATGCCGGCAGATGGCGTCTGGAAAGACGCAGCCCACCTCGGCCGGCACTGACTCGACAGGATCACCGGCAAGCCGGCCGGCGTCTTCCGTCTCACTGCCGGGAACTGGCTCGGGGTCATGGCAGCCGGCCCGCCAGGGACCTGTGGGAGGGTTTACTCGCATTCGGGAGACCCGTATCTGTAAGGGATTTCTCGCGGCGGGGGAGCGAGCGGAGGATGTCGCGATAGGATGCCGGCATATGGGACCGTCGGGACAGGCGCTTGTCAGCCTGGCTCGCCGCGCAGGGGAGCTGTGGCGAATTGACGCATGCCTTCGTCAAAGCGTACGGTCGGTTCCCAGCCCAGTTCGGCCTTGATCAGCTCCGAGGACGCGGTGATGTGGCGGACGTCCCCCAGCCTGTATTCGCCGGTCACGATCGGGGCAGGTCCGGCACTGAAATTACTAAGAGCCGCGGCAACATCGCCGATGGTGTGCACCTCGGAGGCGCCGACGTTGTAGGCCCGGAATGCGGCAAGGCCGCCCGCGGACAGCGCCAGGGCGGCGGTGATGTTCGCGGCGGCCACGTCCCTGACATGAACGAAGCTGCGCCGCTGGGCGCCATCTTCGAAGACCCGGGGCGCCTCACTGCGGGCCAGGGCCGAGCGGAACAGCGAGGCGACACCGGCGTAGGGTGTGTCGCGCGGCATCCGGGGACCATAGACGTTGTGGTAGCGCAGGGCGATCGCCGCCCCGCCGGCGTTGCGTGCCCACGCGGCGGCGAGATGCTCCTGGCTGACTTTTGATGCCGCGTAGACGTTCCGCGGATCCAGGGGCGCGTCCTCGCTGACCATGGAGGGAATAAGGATCGCGCCGGACGCAGGGTTCCGGGGGTCGTAGATGCCGGCGCGCAGGTCGGCCTCGGCGCGCGGTCCCGGTCTGACCGCGAGGCCGGTTTCGGAATCGATGTAAGCACCCTCACCGTAGACCACCATCGAGGAGGCCAGGACCAGCCCGAGAATGCCCTGGTCTTCCATGGCGGCGAGCAGGACAGCGGTGGCGTAGTCGTTGTTCCGGACGTAGTCCGGCGCGTCAGCGAAGCTGACGCCGAGGCCGACCTTCGCGGCCTGGTGGCAGACGGCGTCGATCCCCTCGAGGGCACGCTGTGCCGTGTCCGGGTCCGTGAGATCGCCGGTCAGCAGCTCCACCCTCGAATCAAGGGCCGGCGGCCCCGGATGGAGGCCCGGGTCCAGTGAGTCCAGGACGCGTACGGACCATCCCTTGGCGAGGGCGGCGTCGACGATGTGCGAACCGATGAATCCGGCACCGCCGGTGACGAGGAGCCTCACTGTGCGGGCACGGACTCGTGTGTGACCGGGCGGGCCATGATCCGGGCGACGGCGGTCCGATCCATCAGCGGGCGCGGTGCGTAGTCCTCGGGGATCGCCGCGATCGTGGCCTCCAGCACGGCCAGGACGCTGTGCTGGGCTTTCTTCAACCGTGCAAAGACGGCCTCGGCGGTGACCGGTTCCGAGCCGTCGTGGCCGGTGTCAGAGTCTGTGATGAAGGCCAGGTTCGCGAAGCCCATGTTCAATTCCGCGGCCAGCACGGGCTCGGGGTACTGGGTCATGCTGATGATGTCGGCACCGCCGGTGACGTACCACTGCGACTCGGCCTTCGTTGAGAACCGCGGTCCGTTGATCACCACCACGGTGCCGTACGGGGCGTAGGGGAGGCCCCGTGACGCAAGAGCTGCCTCCAGGTGCGACCGCAGTGTCGGGCAAAACGGTTCCGAGGCGGGCAGATGCTGGACACCCGCCGGGGTGACGCCGTCGGCGACGGTGCCGTCGAAGAAGGTATCGGCGCGTCCCCAGGTGCGATCGATGAGTTGGTCGGTCACGACGAAGGTCTCGGGACCGAAGCCTTTCCGCAGCCCGCCCACCGCAGAGGAGGAAATCACTGCCTCGACCCCGAGGCTCTTGAGCGCCCAGAGGTTGGCCCGGTAGTTGATTTTCTGGGGCGGAAGCGAGTGTTCGCCGCCATGACGGGGGAGGAACGCTACGGTTCGTCCGCCCATGTCGGTCAGTGTCACCGGACCGGACGGCGGCCCGTAAGGGGTCGCGACGTCGACGGTCGCGCGCACAGTTGCCCCGGTAAGCCGGTACGTTCCCGAACCGCCAATGATGCCGATGCGTGCCTGGGCCGGCCCGGGAAGTGGTGTGTCCATGATGTAATCCTGCCTATCCTCGATGTGGGTATGTGATGGTCCTATGCCGGTCACCGGCCCGCGGGGTCCGTTGCCCCGGTCGTGAGTCCGGAAAGGGCGGCCAGCCGCAGCCCGTCGCGGCGCCGCAGCCAGGTGCCTCCGGCGATGGCCGCGGCCGCCAGGAGCAGGGCGCCCTGGTTGAGTGGCTCGCTCCAGGGTCCGGAGGGGACCATATAGATGATGTCCAGGGCGAGGATCACCCCCACGTACTCCCAGCGCCGGCTCAGCACGATGAATGGCAGCAGCATGAGCCCATACCAGGGGTAATTTGGGCTGACAATCAGCAATGTCAGCCCGATCATGACGGTCTGCTGTTCCCAGACATTCCCCGCCTGGGTGCGCCGCAGCACGCAGAGGGCGACGACGGCCAGGGCCGCCGCGCTGAGCACCGGCGGCCAGGGGCCGGCAGAGACGAGCTGTGCCAGTCCGAAGCGGATGCCGCCGCTCTGGCTGTAGTTCTCTTCTTTGAGGTAGCCGGGCAGGAAGCCCAGGACGCCGGCCCCGGCGATCGCCACGTAGGGCAGGTAGAGCAGCACGAACGTGGCCAAGGCTGCGGTGATGAACCGGGCCGGGCGCCGCCACAGCAGCGCGGGAGCGGCAATGACCGGGATGAGTTTCGTTGCGACGGCGGCCCCGAAGGCGGCCCCCGAGCGGATCGGCCTGCCGCCCAGAAGCAGCATCCCGGCGGCAAGGATGAGGACTCCGGCCAGGACGTCGACGTGGGCGTTGTTGACCGCTTCCAGCTGCACGAACGGACTCCACCCCCACACGGCGGCCAGGTACGGCGGTGATCCGCGGCTGGCCAGCGCGCGGAGCAGCATCAGTGCCATTGCCACGCTAAGGAGCAGGCCGGCAACCTGGAAAGCCATGAAACCGGCCGTGTCCGGGACCGTGGCGCGCACGCCCAGAAAGTACAGTTCGGCTGTGGGCGGGTAGATCGTGGGTACGTGCGGGCGGTTGATGGCCGTGCACAGCGGGTCCCCGGAAGGATAACCGGATGCGGCGACGGATTCCGTTCCGAACAGGTCTCGGGCACACACGGGCTTGCCGTCGGGGCCTGTGGAACCGGGGGCGAACAGCCAGCCGGGGCGAAGCCTGCTGAGCGTTTCATCGATGGGCACATACGAGTAGGGGGAGATTCCGGCTTTTTGAACGATGCCGTCCCACGCATACCGGGCCGAATCGTTGCTGGTTCGGGGCGGGGCGCTCACGGCAACGAGTCCGAGCAGGACCGTTCCCGTGATGATGACGGCCCCCACATGACGCCGTGGCACGTGCCGTAGCAGGCTGACGGCCGCGATGAGGGACAGCCATGACAGGCAGGTGGCGATGATCTGCGCCGTTTCGAGCGGGTTTCCGGGGACCACCATCCACCACAGCAGTGCAGCACTTGTGAGGAACACAAGCGGAAGGAGCACGAGGACCTTGATCCTGGTTCCGCTTGTCCGGCTGGATTCTGTTGCAGTGACGCCCACTCTCCGATCCTGCCCCATGTCCGGTGCCCGCGCTGCAGACGGGCCAAGGATTTCAGCGAATCGTAAGGTCCGGGGGACTGAATTGGTGGTGTGATCGAACTATGGAAAAGCTAACCAACGCTTTGGCCGCACGGTTCGCTTCACCGACGCGCAGCACCCGGCTCACGGTGGTCTTGGGGCGCTGGCTCGGGCTCAGCTTCACCATTTGCTTTCTGACCGGGCTCTTCAGTCACGGGCTGCAGGAGCCGCCGTCGTGGATGTTCTTCCCAACCAGCCCCGTCTGGATCTATCAGCTGACTCAGGGAATCCATGTGACCACGGGCATCGCCGCCATTCCGTTGCTGCTGGCCAAATTGTGGTCGGTCTATCCGGAGCTGCTGAAGTGGCCGCCGGTCAAATCCGTGACGCACGCCTTGGAGCGGGCATCCATTGCCTTGTTCATCGCTTCCTCGCTCCTGCAGCTGACCACGGGCCTGATCAACACCTACAAGTGGTACCCGTGGCCTTTCCCCTTCCGTCAGACACACTTCTGGTTGGCCTGGGTGATCTGGGGGTCGCTGCTGCTCCATATCGCCGTGAAACTTCCATTGATCATGGAGCATTGGCGTTCCCGTTCGGGCACCCGGCCCCAAGTGGCTGCCGGCGCCGGTTCCACAGCACCGGTGATTGACGACGGCGCGGCGCCTTCGATGCCGGGTCGCTGGTCCCGGCGGGCCTTTCTGGCCGCCGTCGGCGTTACCACGGGCGCCGTCGTACTCACGACGGCCGGGCAGTCCTTTTCCTGGCTGGACCCGCTGAACCTTTTTGCACCGCGGAAGATGGGAACCGGCCCACAAGCCGTCCCGGTGAACCGCACCGCCGCCGACGCCAAGGTCGCCGACCTGGCCGGAGCAAAGGACTGGGCGCTCACCGTGAGCCATGAGGACACCCGTCGCATCCTGACCCTCGCGGAGCTCCAGGCCCTGCCCCAGTATGAGCACGAACTTCCCATCGCTTGCGTTGAGGGCTGGAGCCAGACGGCCACCTGGCGGGGTGTGCGGATCCGGGACCTGGTGGCCGCTGTCGGCGCGTCGCCGTCGTCCTCGCTCCGGGTCACAAGCCTCGAACCCGAGGGCGCCTACCGCACGATGGACATGCCAGCCGCGTACGCACAGGACGAACGGACCTTGGTGGCTCTGGAGCTGAACGGACAGACGCTCGATCTGGACCACGGGTATCCGGCGCGCATCATCGCCCCCGGACGCCCCGGCGTCCTCCAAACAAAGTGGCTGCACACTGTGGAGGTCCTGTGAAACCCGTGATGCCGGCTGGCGCCGGCAAACCCGCCGGGGCGGGACGAGCTGCGGGCATCTGGAGGATCGTTCTGGGAATTGCGGGTGTGTCGCTGCTCGGGTACGGGCTCTTGGGTTTGCCGACCCAACTCGGCCCGCCCCAGCTGCTCGGGCTTCTGGTGTGGATGGCGGTGGCCGTGCTACTGCACGACGGCGTCATCGTGCCGGCCTCCACCCTTGCCGGCGGGGGTCTGACCCGGCTGGGATCCGGGCTCCGCCCAGCGTCGGGCGCGGTTCTGCGTGGCGGGCTCATGACGGGGGCCGTGGTGACCGTGATTGCCGGGATCTTGTTGAAGGCCCAGTCCGTGGCCCGCAATACCAGCGCCCTGGAAGGCGACTATGCCACCAATCTGCTCTGGTTCTGGGCGGTGCTGGCAGCGGTGGTTGCCGTACTCGTTTATGGGATAGAGCGGACCGGCATGCGGCGGGGCGAGAGTCGGCAAAAGACGCGGCCCTGAAGGCGCTGGATGGCGGCTACAGACCAGCCGGCGGCCGGCGCCCGCGACGCCAGACCGTTCGTGCCGATCCGCGCCCAGGCGAACGCCTCGCTTCGGTTCCCGTGCCTGTCTTCGAGAAAAGCGGAGTAGGCCGTGTCGATGTTTTCGTCGGCGTCTACTTCCACCAGCAGTGTCCCGGAAGGGGCGATGAGCTGCCGGCAGCGGCCCAGCAGGGCCGTGACGCTTCCCCCGATTCCAATGTTGCCGTCGAGCAGGATGACGGACTGCCAATGGCCCGGCTGCGGTACAGGGGCGAAAATTGACTGTTCGAGGGCGCGGGCACCACGGTTGCGCGCCTGCCGGACCGCCTCGGCGCTGGCATCGATGCCCAGGGCTGCCAATCCGAGCAGCTGGGCAGCAGCCAGAAGTCGTCCCGGCCCGCAACCGACGTCCAGGACCGGCCCCAGAAGGCTTTGCAGGAGAGACCTCTCTGTGGCGTCGGCGTCCTCGCACCAGTTACGGACGTCGAACTCCACCGGCTCCGCGGGATAGTGCGCACTTTCCGGACGGAGGGTCAAGGCCCCGGAGCCGGTCAGCAGGGCAAGGGCGAATGGCTCACGTTCGCCTTGGCCGAAGTAGGCGGCAGGTGCCGCGGTGGCGGTCATCACCGGGGTGCTTCTGTTTTTTGCCGCACGCCCGACACGCAGGCGACGGTTTTGGCCACCGCCTTGGCGAACGCGCTGCCCGGAATCTCCGCCGCGATCTGCTGGGCGTCACTGAAGTGATCCATGTCCCGCAGTTCGGGGAGCATTCCGACGTTGAGGCCGGCCGCGGTGAGCCGGGCGAGCTGCCGGGCCCCGGTTGTCGTCGTGGACATGGGAACGCCCCTGATCAGGGCTCCGTCCGGCTGGCGCAGCGCCAGCGACCAAAAGCCGCCATCCGTTGCCGGGCCCATCCAGGCATCGTGGCTGGGCTGCGAGGTGGACCAGTCATGGAGCAGCGGCTCTACATGGCGGCGGGAGAATTGCGGGGTGTCCATGCCAATAATGAGCAGGGGGCCGCTGGTTGCGTCACAGATGGCGGCCAGGCGCTCATCCAGGCCTCCGGATACTTGCTGGACAAGAGTGAATTTGGTGGCGTCCCGCGCGGTGGGTGCCCCGTCCATCACGAGCAGCCGGCGTCGGGCCGGGAGGCTACGCACCGAATAGAGGGTGCGGCTGAGGCTCAGCTGGGCCAGGGCTGCAGCTTGTTCGGGCGTCAGCGGGGGACTGAGCCGGGTCTTGACCCGTCCCGGCAGGCACTCTTTGGCGATGACGGCCACTGTCAGGTCCATGTTGCCCTCATAGGGGTTCTTCGCGGTGGCCGGTCATCCGGGCCGGTCCCGGCGGCAGCTCAGCGGCGGCCGCCCTGAGCTGGGCCGACATGTCCCGGACCGCCGTAATCGTTCCGCGTAGGGTGCCGGTGACTTTCGATTTGCCGGTGCGCGGGGAATACCGCACTGGGAACTCCACGATCCGCCAACTGTGCAGGCTGGCCTTGAGGAGCATCTCCAGGGGGTAGCCGCTTCGGCGGTCCTCCAAGGCCAGGGAGAGCAGCCCTTCGCGGCGTGCGGCCCGCATCGGTCCAAGATCCGTCACGTGTTCCCCGGTCATGCGCCGGATCCGCGATGCCAGGACACGGTTGGCGATGCGGGCGTGCAGGGGCCACGAGCCGGGCTGCGGCCGGCGGCTGCCCAGCACCAGATCCGCGTTTCCGTCCATGATGGGGGTGAGGAGCGCCGGAAGCTGGGCCGGATCCAGGGAGCCGTCGCAGTCACAGAAGGCCACGAATTCCGCCGTTGCCGCGAGCAGCCCGGCATGGGCGGCCGCCCCGAACCCGCGCCGGTCCTCCCGGACCACGGTCGCACCCATGCTCTCCGCGAACTCAGCGGAACCGTCCACCGAACCGTTGTCCACGACGATGGCCCGGTACCCGTGCGGCAGACGGGACAGAACCCACGGTAGGGCGCCCCGCTCGTCCAGGCACGGCAACACGACGTCAACCATGCAGGCGGTCATTTCAAACATGCTTCAAGGCTACGGATTCGGCAGCGCCGATTCGCCCCGGAATCCTTACGGTATGCGGAAAAATGATGCCGCGGACCCACCGTTAACCGGTGCTCCCCATTCCCGCCGGTGCCTGGCTGCGGCGGAGCGAGCCGCGTCCCGCCGAGTGTGCCGACATCAGGTTATTGCCAGCCCCGGCCACTTCCGGAGAATGGCTTCAGGCCGTAGTGTTCCGGGTGGTTGGTGCCCGAGATGTGGTGCCGGATTCAAGGAGGAAGCATGGCTAAGTTTGTCGTTCTCTACAATGCTCCGCAGTCGGCCGAGGCCACCATGGAGAACAACGATCCTGCGGCTGCGGCTGAAGGAATGAAGCTCTGGATGGACTGGGCCGGCCGGACCGGTGAGCATCTGGCGGACATGGGCGCTCCCTTGGGCAACGGGCAGGAAATTACCCCGGCAGGGGTGTCCGCAGCCAACGCGAACGTGGGCGGCTACTCGCTGCTGGAGGCGGACAGTGTGGAGCAGGCCGTGGCTCTGATGGATGGCCACCCTCACCTCATGATGCCCGGCGCGACGATCCAGGTGTTCCACGCCCTCGATATCCCCGGAATGTAGGAACGGGTTCACAGGAGGGTCCCGGGTCCAGCCGGGCCCCTCCCTCGGCCGAAGGGATCCCGGAACCTGATGACCCTATTCCCGGGTCCTGCGATAGGACCGGGCGCGCCGACGTCGGCGCCCCGCCCGGTTAGCTTCGATGCGCTCTGGTTCGCAACCTTGCTCAGGGACGGGTTCGCCCTTGCCGCGGCCGGAGGCAGCGGCCGGTTCGCCGACATTGGCGCCGAGGTCCTGGGCGGGCTCCTCCGCGGGGTGTCTTTGGACAGGAACCTGGACGAGGCAGTGGACCACGTCATGGACGGCCCGGCCGGACTCGGGCTGCACCCGGACGTACCTGAGGGCGTGCGGGCACTCGAAAATGCCGGATGCCGCGCCGCATAGCGCGGCCGTGCGTGGTGTGCTTTTGTTGCCGCGCTTTCCGGAACCAATGAACGTTCCCCGCCGCGGCAGCGTTACCACCAGTTCAGTCAGGCTGAACCCGCAGATTTCCTCTTTGCGTCTAAGACCCACAGAGGGGATGACGGCCGCTCCTGTGTCCGGGGCAGGTTGTCGCGGTGCCCTTTGTCGTCCGGAGCTGAGAAAAGCCGACCCAGTCTCGTGGTGAGACGGAGCCGGCTGTCTTGGATGCTTCTACCTGGCGTTGTGCAAGTATGAGTCCACTGACCTTTGGGGGCGGCCAGTTCAAATCCGTGAATGGTGCCAAGCCGTCTTAGAACGCCAAGGGTTTTCAGGATCTACTTCGCGAGCCGCGTTGCTTCGCGGCGGCAGGTTTGACCTCCGAATTCCTCGTCCCGTTCCCTCCAAGCTGCGATGGTGTTGATCTGTGTGACGGTCAAGGGCTTACGGGCGTCGACGCCGAGGTCGACGACGCGGAGGAGAGCGGTGAGCGCATTAATGGCTGCGATGCTCCGCGCTGGGCAATTTGGGGTGTGTACAAAGTACACACTTTGGGCTTCGGATCGGGTCGGAATGGTGCCGGACTGGCTCGGATTCGTTACTTTTCCGGGGGAGTCCAGTGGTTGCAGGGTGGGAATGCGGTTCGAGTCCCACCTCGGGCACGTGTTTTCCCTGTCCAGGGGCTTGTAGTCCTCTGAATGTGTACAAATCTCCTTTTATGGGCCCCTGCAGGGGCCCATATTTGTTGGTGGCGGCTGGTCTGGCGGCTCCTTGTCTTGGCGTGGACAGCGCTGTTGCTGCTTACGCGTTCATGGCCGGGAGCGCCTGGAACGGCCTGACTTGCTGCGACTCGGGATCACTCGGGCCTCGTTCCTTGCTGTTTGTGCCGGACGTGGTCGGCCTTGTACCTGTTCATCTCCCGGAGTTGTGGTGATGACATGACCTGAGGGATGTTTCTGGGAGATTGTCTGGTCCTCGATTCGTTCCTTTTCTTGGCCGGG
>NZ_JBFTKI010000038.1:0-37678 GCF_056395875.1 Arthrobacter sp. 05T45
TGGGCTTCGAGGGCCCAGGGAACCGACACACCCGAGGCAAGGATCTGCGTGCGCGGGCCGTCAATCTTGGCCGGCGCCAGCAGGTAGATGCCCTTGATGATGCCCTCGACATCGAGTTCCGCCGGTGCGGGCGGCTGCACGATCGGCTCGTTGTAGACAGTGATGTAGTACATCACGTTCCGCGACGGATCGTTGYCGGCAATTTCCTTCCCGGCTTCGCCGGGGCCGTACATCCGGTTGAGGCCGTCACGCATGATGACGCCCATCTCGTAGCCGTATGCCGGGTCGTAGGTGATGACGGCCGGGTTGGTTGCCGCCAGCATSGGGGAGTGCCCGTCGGCRTGCTGCAGGCCTTCGCCGGTCAGCGTGGTGCGCCCTGCGGTGGCGCCGATGATGAACCCGCGGGTCATCTGGTCGGCGGCSGCCCAGAAGGAATCGCCGGTGCGCTGGAAGCCGAACATCGAGTAGAAGACGTAGACCGGGATGAGCGGTTCGCCGTGGGTGGCGTAGGACGTGCCGGCGGCGGTGAAGGCTGCCACGGAWCCGGCCTCGTTGATGCCGGCGTGCACGATCTGGCCGGAGATGGACTCCTTGTACGCCAGGACGAGCTCGCGGTCCACGGAGAGGTAGTTCTGGCCGTTCGGGTTGTAGATCTTCGCCGTCGGGAAGAACGCGTCCATGCCGAAGGTGCGTGCCTCATCGGGGATGATCGGCACAATCCGCTTGCCGAACTCCTTGTCCCGCATGAGGTCCTTGAGCAGGCGGACGAACGCCATGGTGGTGGCGGCGTGCTGCTTGCCGGAGCCGCGGTTGGCGACTTCGTAGACCTTCTCGTCCGGGAGGGTGACGTCGGCRTGCTTGGAGCGCCGCTCGGGGACGAAGCCGCCGAGTTSCTTGCGGCGGTCCATCAGGTACTGGATCTCCGGGGAGTCCATGCCGGGGTGGTAGTACGGCGGCCGGTAGAGGTCCGCTTCGAGCTGGTCGTCCGTGATCGGGATGCGCAGGTGGTCGCGGAAGGCCTTGAGGTCCGCGAGGGTGAGCTTCTTCATCTGGTGGGTCGCGTTGCGGCCCTCGAAGTGGGTRCCCAGGCCGTAGCCCTTGACCGTGTGCGCCAGGATGACCGTGGGCTTGCCCTTGAACTCGGTGGCGGCCTTGTAGGCGGCGTAGACCTTGTTGTAGTCGTGSCCGCCGCGCTTGAGGTTCCAGATCTGGTCGTCGGTCAGGTCCTGGACCATTTCCTTGGTCTGCGGGGTCTTGCCGAAGAAGTGCTCGCGGACGAACGCGCCGGATTCGGCCTTGTACGTCTGGTAGTCGCCGTCGACGGTCTCGTTCATGATCTTCACGAGCGAGCCGTCCTCGTCCTTGGCCAGCAGGTCATCCCACTCCCGGCCCCAGACGACCTTGATGACGTTCCAGCCGGCACCGCGGAAGAACGCTTCGAGTTCCTGCATGATCTTGCCGTTGCCGCGGACGGGACCGTCGAGGCGCTGGAGGTTGCAGTTGATCACGAAGTTGAGGTTGTCGAGCTTGTCGTTGGCCGCCAGCTGCAGCAGGCCGCGGGACTCGGGCTCGTCCATTTCGCCGTCGCCCAGGAACGCCCAGACCTGCTGGTCCGAGGTGTCCTTGATGCCSCGGTTGTGCAGGTACCGGTTGGACTGGGCCTGGTAGATGGCGTTCATCGGGCCGATGCCCATCGAGACGGTGGGGAATTCCCAGAACTCCGGCATCAGGCGCGGGTGCGGATAGGAGGACAGGGCGTGCCCTTCCTTGGACTTCTCCTGGCGGAACCCGTCCAGGTCCTCCTCGGAGAGCCGGCCTTCCATGAAGGCGCGGGCGTACATGCCGGGGGAGGCGTGGCCCTGGAAGAARACCTGGTCGCCGCCGCCGGGGTGGTCCTTGCCGCGGAAGAAGTGRTTGAAGCCGACCTCGTACAGGGTCGCGGCGCCGGCGTAAGTGGAGATATGGCCKCCGACGCCGATGTCCGCCCGCTGCGCCCGGTGCACCATCACGGCGGCATTCCAGCGCAGCCAGGCACGGTATTTGCGTTCGATCTCTTCATCGCCAGGGAATGCCGCTTCCTGGTCAACCGGGATGGTGTTGACGTAGTCCGTGGTGGTGACCATCGGAACACCCACGCTCTGCGCGCCGGCCCGCTGGAGCAGGCTTCGCATAATGTACTGGGCACGTTCGGTGCCTTGTTCCTGAATCAGGGTATCCAGGGACTCCAGCCATTCGGCGGTCTCTTCCGGATCACGATCAGGCAGCTGGTTTGTCAACCCGCTGAGGATATGGGAGGTATCTTCTCCTGCAGCCACGTCCACCTCACTCTTCATCGTTGAATGGTGATCAATATTTTTCATTATGTGGAAAAACTTTCTTGCATTTCGAGATTATCGAGAGAGGCTGGGACGCGTCAACATCAGCGGCGCATCACCGCGGCCCGGCAGTCACAATCGGTTGGAAGGTCGGTACACAAGGCAACGCGGGGTCAGATACGGCCCATAAAGCCGCCCGGCATCGGCCGTATCTGACCCCGCGTTGCCTTGGCGGTCAGGCTGAGGTGAGCAGCCTGCCCCACCGCGGGGAGAGCAGCGGGGCGCCGGCCATTTTGAGGCAGTGCCACAGGGTCACGGCCACCGAATCGAGCACGGGAACGCCCATGGCCGCCTCGATTTCCTCCGCGATGTTGGCACCGTAGAGATTGGTGCAGAGGTACACGAGCGCGTCCGGGTTCTGTGCCGCGAGTTCCAGGGATCCGGGCCGCATCTCGGCGTCGGAGACCCGGGCGAATGATTCGTTGTCGCTCAGGCCGAGGAAACGGTGGTCAAGTGTTTTGATCCCGTCCCGTTCGTCGGACGCCACGATCCGTTCGTTGACGTCCTCCGTGTACGGGGTGAACAGCCCGATCCGCTCGGTGCCGAAGGACCGGAAGGCCTCCATGTACGCCAGTGTGGAGGTGGTGGCGGGAATGCCGGTGGCGTCCTGTATTCCCTTGACGAGTTCGCGGTCGTGATCGGCGCCGAGCCACGATCCTGAAGTGCCGTTCCACGCGATGACGTCGACGTCGGCGGTCGCCAGGATCTCGGCGGCAGCCCGCATTGCCGGGGCATCAAATTGCCGGTCGGAGGAATCGTCGAGGGCGATCCGCGTGACCTGGATCCTGGCGAAGTGGATTGTCACGTCGTCGCGGTCGCCGAGGATCCGGTAGCTTTGCGGCTCGAGGCAGGTGTTGGAGGACGGCACGATCATGCCGATACGGGTGGGGCGGGTTGCGGAAGGCATGGGTGCTCCTAGCGGGCGGCGGGGTAGACAGCGGCGGGGGTGGCGCTGACGGGGGCGGTGGCCGCGGCCGCCTGGTGCTCGCGGAAACCGTTTCGGGCCACAAACTGGCCCACGGGGCCGGGGTCATGGAAGCCGCCGGCGTCCAGCACGACGCGTCCGGCGGACACCACGACGGCGGGCCAGCCGGTGAGCGTCCTGCCGTCGAACGGCGAGAAATCCGTTCCCATGTGCAGGGCAGCGCCGTCAACGGTGAGTTCCTGTGCGGGATCGAAGACGACGAGGTCGGCGTCGTACCCTGCTGCGATCGTTCCCTTGCCCGGCAGGGCGTTGATCCGGGCCGGACCGGCGGCGAACACTTCCACGAAATCCTCCACCCGGGCTGCCCCGCCGGTGGCGTCCATCATGGCGGTGAAGGTGACAGGCATGCGGGTTTCCACTCCCGGCAGGCCGTGCGGCATGGCGCGGATGTCATCGGATCGCTCGCGTTTTTGCGTGAGGTCGTAGCAGGAGTGGTCCGAGGCCACCGTGTGGATGGCTCCGGCGGCAAGCCGGTCCCGCAGCGCGGCGACGGTCTCGGGGCTGCGCATCGGCGGGCAGCAGGCGTACCACTCGGGGAAGGAGGTGCCGTAGACGGTGTCGTCCAGGGTGAGGTAGTGCGGGCACGTTTCCGAGAAGGCGTCCATTCCGTGGCTGCGGGCCCCGGCGACGAGGTCTACGGCCCCCGGCGTGGACTGGTGCACAAAGTAGACGGGAGCGTTGGTGTACTCGGCCATCGCCAGGGTCTCCTTGACCGAGATCTCCTCCGCGAGTTCGGGCCGGGTCCGGTGCAGGTGTTCGATGCCGATGCGGCCGTCGTCCGCATGCTGCTGGGTGCAGTCGGCAATGATGGGATCGTGTTCGGCGTGGATGTAGGTAAGGCCGTCGAGCCGGACCATCTCGCGCATGACCTTCAGGATGGTGTCCCCGTCGGCCATGGTGGTGCCCCGGTTCGTGGTGTACATCTTGACCGAACGGACACCTTCGGCGGCGAGCTGTTCGAGCTGCCACGGCACAGTCTCGTCCCACTGGACCACCGAGCCGTGCAGGGCGACGTCGCAGCGGGACTCGCGTGCCAGTTCCTTCTTGTGCAACACCGCGGCCAGCGGGGTCTCGCGGGCGTCGCGGGGGATGCCGAAGTCGATAATGGTGGTGGTGCCGCCCCAGAGGGCAGCGGTGGATGTTGTCCGGTAGTCGTCCAGGGTACGGAACCGTCCGGTTACCTGGGCGACATGGCAGTGGCCGTCCACGCCACCCGGAATCACCAGCTGGCCGGCGGCGTCGATGGTCCTGGCGGCAGCGGGGACCGGCTCAGAAGCGTCCACGAGCTGGACGATCGTCCTGCCGTGCACCACGACGTGCACATTCTGGCGGCCGAAACTGTTGACCACGGTGCCGTTGGCAATGACAAGGTCTGGGGTGTGGGACATCGTTGTCCTCCTTCGAGAAAGAAAATTAGTGGGACGGTGCGGGCAGCCGGGTGGCGTGCTGCGCCGTCGTGAGGGCGGCATCGAGGTTTTTCGAAAGCCCCTTGCGGGCCTTGACCGGTGGCGGCGCGAAGGCGCCGGCCCGGTGCGGACCGGACTGGAGGTTGATTACGGACTGGGCCATCTGGATGCCAGCGGAAATGCCGTCCACCACGGGGACGGGGATCTGGCCTGCAAGCTCGCGGGCAAGTCCGGCGAGCGGCGCGCCGGCGAGGATCACGACGTCGGCCCCGTCCTCGGCGACGGCCTGGCGGCTGAGCGCCAGCAGGGTCTCCTTGAAGTCCTGCTGCACGGAACCGATGCCGTTGAGGCTCTCGTTGATGGAGCGGATCGAGGCCAGCCGGCCGGCGAGCCCGAACCGTTCAACGCAGTCCAGATACCAGGGCCGGATGCGGTCCGAGATGGCGATGATCGAGAACCGGTGCCCCTGCAGGGCGGCGGCGCAAAGTGCCGCCTCGGTAATTCCGATGACGGGGACGTCGGCGAGTTCCTTCAGCGCCGGCATCCCTGGGTCGCCGAATGCGGCGACCACCACGCCGTCGACGCTGGCGCCGTCGCGAGTGTACTCTGCGATGATTTCGGCGACGGCACCGGCGGCGATCAGCGATTCAAAGCGGGTTTCGATGTATTCGACGCCGTGGCCGGCGGTCCGGACTACCAGTTCGGTTCCGGGCGAGGCTGAACGCCGGGCTTCGGATTCGATCAGCGAAGTGACATCGTTGCTGATGTTGGGGTTGATGACAAGGAGTTTCATTACTTCTTCCGATGAAGGTCGGGTTCCGTCCGGCGGAAATTCTCCGGAAACTGTTCCCGGTATTTGTCGATGTGCGACGCCGACTGGGCAGCCGCCCGGTCAGGGTCACCGCTGGCGATCGCGGTGTAGAGCGCCCGATGTTCTTCGATGAGTTCGGGGAGGTCGCTCACATGCCGGAACAGCCAGTGCATCCGGCCCTGGAGGGGTTCGAGCGCCGATTTGAGGAAGCCGTTGTTGGCGATCCGGGTGATGGCATCGTGGAATTCGCTGTTGGCCCGGTGGGCGTCCATAATGGCGCCCTTGGCTAGAGAGAGCTCGGCCACGTCCAACAAGGCTTCCAGCGCACTGAGGTCCTCCGGTGTGGCGCGGGCCGCGGCCAGCCTGCAGGCCAGCACTTCGAGCGACTGGCGGACGTCGAAGAGATCCTCCACGTCTTTGGGGCTGAGCGAGCTGACTTCGGCCCCGCGAGCGCCGCGGTCGCTGACCAGGCCTTCCTGGCGCAGCATTCGCAGCGCCTCGCGGACCGGGAGGCGGGAGACGTTGAATTCGGCGGCGAGGTCGCGCTCCACCAGCCTGGTGCCGGGAACGTAGTGCCCTTCAAAGATCCTGTTGCGGAGGGTGTCCCGGACAGCCTCCCGGAGGGGGCGTTCCTTGTCCTGGGTTTCTTCTGCGGTAAGCATGGTGCTCCATTTCGGGTTCTTTATGGCACTGCGTTCCCGGCTTCGGGAACTGGTGTTTCGTGGCCTAGCTTAGACAGGGAGCCGCTTGTTGTAGTTCAGGGTCAGCACGGATGCGCCCATGATGATCGCGGATCCCACGAAGTACAGCAGCGCCCAGGTGTATGAGCCGGTGGCACCGACGATCAGGCCGACCGCGATCGGGGTGACGAAGCCGGAGATGTTGCCGCTGAAGTTCATCGCGCCGCCCAGGACGCCGGCGTTGGTCCGGCCACCCAGGATCGAGGGGATGCTCCAGAAGAGGCCCACCCAGCGAAGGAAGAACATGACGACGGAGAGCAGGACTACCGCCGTCGTCGGGTCGGCAACGACGGTGACACCGACAAGGCCGCCGATCACTACGACGCTGGAGGTGCCCAGGAGGGTGCGCATGACGCGGTTGGCCGAGGCGCCAGATGCCCGCCATTTGTCGGCGATGGTGCCGCCGAGGATTTCGCCGACGAAACCGGCGCCGAAGATCACGAACGTGGACCAGCCGATGGTCTTCAGGTCAAAGCCCTTGGCCTGGGCCAGGTAGAGCGGGCCCCAGGTGAGCAGGCCGTAGAAGACGCCGTTGAAGCCCAGCCAGCCGAAGCACATGGCCCAGAAGGAACGGAACTTCAGGTAGGGGAGCAGGGCGCGCTTGCCCTTGCTGCCGTCGAGCTCGGCTTCGGCGTCCTCGGCGGCGTGGGAGGCCTCGATGTACTCGGCCTCGGCGTCGTTGACTCCGCGGTGCTGGCGGGGGTTGTCCCGGACGTACCACCAGACGGCGAGGCCCATGAGGACGGTGGCGGCGCCGGCGATGATGAAGGAGCTCCGCCAGCTGCCCGTCGAGGCGATCAGGCCTGCGATGAGGATGCCGCCGAGCCCGGCGCCCAAAGGGGCTCCGGCGTCAAGGATGGTGGCGCCGCGGCCGCGTTCCGATTTGTGCATCCAGATGGCATTCAGTTTTCCGCCGGCCGGCATGACCCCGGCCTCGGTGACGCCGATGCCCAGGCGGGCGATGAACATGCTGACAAAGCCTCCGGCCAGGCCGGAGGCCGCCGTTGCGGCGCCCCAGCCGACGCAGGACGCGGTCATCACCTTGCGGGGGCCGAACTTGTCGATCAGCCAGCCGACCGGGATCTGCATGAGGGCGTAGGTCCAGAAGAAGGCCGAGAGCAGGAGGCCCACGAGCTCCGGGGCCATGTTGAATTCCTTCTGGATGATGGGCAGGGCAACAGAGATGGATCCCCGGTCGATGTAGTTCACGGACACGAGGACCAGCAGGAGGAGGAACATTTTCCATCGGACATTCGTGCGCCGTTGCACGCCGTCCTTGGAGCTTGTGAGGTCATCGGGCTGTACTGCTGTTTCGGTATTTGGAAGAGACACAACTTCTCCTTGATAGAGAGTAAACATGCCGGCAGGTGATGGGGGATTTGTTTGAGGGTCAGGATGCCGGAGCGTGGGGCGTCCTGTGCGCGGGCCCTGTGTCGATCGCAGCGGTTGATAGGGCTGATGTCAGCGCTGACATCAGGTTCGGATCAGGTGCAGAATCTGGGAGGGCGGGGCCCGGCAAGCTTTCTTGTTTTGGGATCCCGATTTGGGATCCCAAAATTCAGATTAGGAGTGACGTGGGCCACTGTCAAGGGTCATGGGCCGGCTGGGCCGGTTCGCCGCGAAAATGTCGTTTGTGACTGGCCCTGGGGGCCGGGCGGGCTGCGCCGGAACATGGCTGCGCCGGAACATGGCTGCGCCGGCCACCAGGCAGGGAGGCCTGTTCCCGGAGCGGTGCCGGGGCCGGTAGGGGTGTGACGTGGTGCTGGCAGCCGGTCTTGGCTGCTCCGGGCTTAGCTGCCCCGGTAGGTGGAGTAGGCGAAGGGGCTCAGCAGAAGCGGGACGTGGTAGTGGGCCTGCGCTTCGGACACCGCAAAGGTCAGTGTGACTTCGGGAAAGAAGGTCTCGGTCCCGGCGGCCGCGTAATAGGCTCCGGTGTCGAAGCCCAGGCGGTAGGTGCCGGAGCCCAGGCTGTCGGGGCCGAGCGACTTGACGCGGCCGTCATCGTCAGTGGCGCCGGCCGCGATCCTGACCCAGCGTTCGCCGTCGAGCATGTCCAAGGTGACTGCGACGCCTGCGGCGGGCTTGCCGGAACCCGTGTCCAGAACGTGGGTAGTGACGTGGGAAGTGCTCATGCGCCTATCAGTCCTTCGAGTCGGAGTACCGCGATTTCGCGCAACTGCTGGCCGATGACCACTTGTTCTTCTTCGGGAGTGTGGGCGAGCCGGGCGTTGAGGGCCGCCAGGATCTCCTCGCGGCTGCGGCCGGCCGCGCGGATCAGGAAGACCTGGCCGAATTTCTCTTCATAGCTCCGGTTCCCTGCGGCGATGGCTGCGGCGACGGCCGGATCCGGAGCGCCCAGGCTCGCCTGCTCCGATTGGGAGAGCCGGGCCTCAACGCCGTTTCCTGCGGCCCGTTCGCCGATGCGGGGATGGTGGGCCAGCGCGGCTTCCACCTCCGCCTCGGTGAACGGTTCCGCCGCACGGCCGGCGGTTTGGAGGAGGATTTCCGTACTGTCGAAGGGCCTCAAGCCGACGATCTCCTCAATCCATCGCTCGATGTCCAGGCAGGGGCGCAGGGCGGCGGCGGCCTCCGCGCGTCCGGCGGCATTAAAGTCGTCCAACAGCATGTGCCAGATCCTTTGTGTCAATGCTGGCATCCACGGTGTAGGGCTATACGGACAAAATATTCGTATCGTGGAACTGTTATTTCAGCATATGCAAAAGATTGAACCGTACCCGTCTGAGCTGTGTCAACCAGGGGCGGCTCCGCGGCGGCCCCGGTCAGCTCGCCAGGAACCGCAGCAGAACCTCGTTGATCTCCGCGGCGTGGGTCCACAGCATGCCGTGCGGGGCGCCGTCGATCTCCACGTACTCGGCACTCGGCAGCGCCTTGGCGAACTGGCGGCCGGCGACGTCGATCGGCAGGATGTTGTCCGCCGTGCCGTGCACAATGAGGGCCGGGACATCGATCTTGGGGATGTCGGCTCGGAAGTCCGTGAGCCAGGTTGGCTGCGCCGCCGACGACGCCGTGGGCCCACCCCCGGTGGCGAGGTTCCAGCCCGCGTTCAGGACCTCCTGGCTGAGCCGGGGAGTGCCCAGGAAAGTGTCGCTGTTGTAGAAGTTCTTGAAGAATTCCGTGAAGAAGGCGTACCGGTCCGCCGTCACGGCCTCCATCAGCCCGTCGAACACCGACTGCGGGACACCGTCGGGGTTGTCCTCGGCCTGCAGCACGTACGGCTCCAGCGAGGCCAGGAACACCGCTTTCGAGACCCGGGCGGACCCGTAGGTTCCGAGGTAGCGGCCCACTTCGCCGGTGCCCATGGAGAAGCCCACCAGCACGGCGTCGTTCAGGTCGAGGGTGGTCAGGAGGGTGTTGAGGTCCGCCGCGAACGTGTCGTAGTCGTAGCCCTCGGTGGGTTTGCTGGACTGTCCGAAGCCGCGCCGGTCGTAGGTGATCACACGGTAGCCCGCGCCGAGCAGCGCCGCGGTCTGCTTTTCCCACGACGAGCCGTCCAGCGGGTAGCCATGGATAAGGACCACGGCCTGCCCGGATCCGTGGTCCTCGTAGTAGAGCTCAACGTCTGTGCTGTTTTCGGTTCCAACCTTGATGTAAGCCATGCCAGCGGTCCTCCCGGTTCGGCGCAATGCGCGGTGGTTCGGTGGTTCGGTGTGGGGTGGTTCGGTGTGGGGTGGTTTCGATCTGGTGTGCAGTCAGTACGTGGGCTCCACTTTAGCGGCCGGAACTCCCGCCGCCAGGGCCTGTTCACCATCCGGAACGAGGAAGTCCTCCGCCAGGTCGGCCCACTGCGGCCGGAAGGAATACAGGCAGCCGAGCCGCAGGCGGGTCGCGGCGGCGTAGGCGTCGAAGCGCGCCGGGGTGACATGCAGTTCCTCGGCCGTTGCGATGACGTGGCGGCGGGCGGTTTGGTACCTTTCGGCGGTCAGGCGGTGTTGGTGCAGGCGCAGCTGAAGGTGCACGGCGATGTTGCCGAGGTCGGCGGCGGCCTCGGCGCGGCAGGCTTCATCGAAGTCCAGCAGGCCCAGGGGAGCGCCGGGATCCAGGGTGAAGATCTGCTTGTCGTGAAGGTCCCCGTGCGACCAAACCAGCGGATCCGGATCGGTCCGGAGCAGCTTTTGGGCGGCCTGCCCCGCGGCCCCGCGGACGGCCGCGCGCTCCGCTTGCGCCGCCGGAATGTCCCCGGCGTGCACCAGCCACAGGTGCACCGTGTGTTGCAGTCTCGCCAGTTCGACGGCGGCCGTCCGGACAGGGAGCGCCTCGAGAGTGGGGCGGTGCGCGGGCGCCAAGGCCAGGGAATGCTGCCGGACCCAGGCCCGGGACCATTTTTGCCAGGCATTTTCAAAGACCACATCGCTGACCGCGGGGTCGATTCCCAGCTCGAACAGGGAACGGCCGGGCAGCGTCATGAGGGTGAGGCAGCCAGGGGTGGAGGAAACAATTTCCGGTGTGAGGAAGTCCCCTGTGCCGAGGAGCTCGTTCATCCGTTCGTGCCTGCCCACCGCTTCGTCGGACTGGCGGGCCCGGAAGAGCTTGAGGTGGTGCTCCCCGGCTCTGACCACGGCACGCTTATAGGCCCGGTGCACCACCACCACCCCCAGCGGCGACGCGCGCTTCAGGGCGGGGAGACGCCGGTCGCGGCCGTCCCGCAGGAGCTCCAGCTGGCCCGCCCGGAGGTGGGCTGCCCGGACCCCTGCCCGGCCGGGAACCCCCAACTCCAGGACGTAGTCCTCCGCGGAGTCGTCGGGCCAGGAGCGGATGACCTGCCATTCGGTGTTGTCAGCATCCAGGATGGCGGCCGGGACGGGCGGGTGCCAGCCCATGTGGATCAGCTCCGGGATCCGAGGGGCCGGCTGCTGGCCAGGACGGTGGATCCGAAGGACTGACGATGCCTTACCCGGTCCTCGAGAACGCGGGTCGCCAGCGATGAGCCCGAAGGGAGCGAAGAACAGGCCAGTCGCAGCCAGCGTGCGTCCGAGTAGGCATCGAACCGATCCGGACTGACCTGCAATTGCTCGGCCACGGCCAGCACCTTTGTGTGGGCCTTAAGGTATCGCGCCGGCGTCAGGTTACTGCGCCACATGCGCCGCTCCAGATGGAAATCCAGGTAGGCGAGGTCGCGGGCGGCCTCGGCCCGGGCAGTATCGTCGAAGTCCAGCAGTCCGAACGGGGACCGGCCGTCGCCAGCGATGATCTGCCGGTCATGCAGGTCTCCGTGGGCCCATACCAGCGCGTCCGGTACCGAGCCGAGCAGGTTCGCCGTGACGTAATCTGCCATGGCGATCAAGGTGCCGCGTTGGGTGGACAATTCCGGAACATTCTCTGTGTGGCGCAGCCATAGTTTCAACCAACGGGCCACGCCCCTCGCTTCCACCTCCGGTGAATGGACCGGCAGGGCGCCCAGAACGGTTCGTCTGCTGACGTCAGACGCCGCGCTCAGCTGGGCGAGCCAGGCGCTGGACCATTCTTCCCATGCGCCGGCAAACTCCTTGTCGCCGATCGTGACGTAGTCCTCGCCGATTTCGCCGAGCGTCGGTCCGGAGAGGGCGCTCAAAACGAGGGTGTCCGGGGAGCTCTGAAGCACCTCGGGCGCCGTAAAGGCGCCGGCGTCCAGCAGGAGGTCCATCTGGGCGTACCGTTCGGCCGGGACCGCGGCCCTGCCGGGCCGGAAGACCTTGATGTAGCATCCCTCCGCCCGGATGATCGCCCGCGTGTAGGGCCAGTGGGAAATGATTTCCCCGCGCTGTCTTTCGGTCCGAAGGGCCGGCAGTTCGGGATCGTCCTCCGGCAGGATCTCAAAGTGGCCATGGCTCAGATGTGCTCCCCGAACGCCGGGCCGTTCCGCAGTCACGACCTCAAGCAGGTATTCTCCGGGTTCTTTATCGGGCCACGCGTTGTGGACGCGCCACGGGGTGCCGGCGTCGTCGGTGTATTTCCAAAGCGGTGGGTGCCAGCTCATGCGATCAACTCCAGGGCCCGGCGGATATGCCAGCTCGTGTCGGCCGGCCAGTCGCTGGCCCGGTTCCTGAACGGGTCGACGCTGTTCAGGAACAACCGGAAGGCCGCCCAGGTCTCCACCCTGGCCTGCGATACGTGCCCGCCGGCCTCGCGGTAACCGTCGATCAGCTGGGCCGTCTTGCGGCCGCCGGCGACGGGCCCGACGCCGGCGGGGTCTGCGATGTCCTCCACCGCGGCAAAGGACCCAAGGTCCCTCGCCGGGTCGGAGGTTGTCACGCGGTCGAAATCGATGATGCGGATGGCCGGGCCGTCCACCAGTACTTGGTCCGCCGAAAAGTCACCATGGACCATCACCGGCTGTTGCCTTCGGGGGCCGGCGGCGCCGACAGCTGCCAGGAGCCGGCCGGTGAGCGCGTCCACCGGAGCCTCGAGCCCGGGGAGCAGGCAAGTGATCATGGACCGCGTGGCCATGAGCTGGCTTACAAGGTCCTCCATGTCCGCCATCGGGTCCGCTCCGGTTCCCGCGTCCATTCCATGGATCGCCGCCAGGGCTTGGCCGGCCCGGTAGGCGGCCGGATCGTTGTCGACGCCGCCCAGGTCTCCGTGGCCCCAGTCCGGGGAGGCGCTGATGCCGTGCGCGGCGCATTCCGGGTCGGCGAGTTCGGGCAGGACCGGGATGCCGTGGCTCTGAAGCCGCTGCCGCAGGCGGAGGCCTTCGGCAGCTTCGTCAGCTTGGACGGCGGTCTTGACGACGACGGGCAGTGTCGCCGATGGGATCCTGACAACGAGCCTGCGCTCCGGGTTGTATCTCAGCACGCTGACCGGGGGGTCCAGGAAGCGCCCTGCCGCGGGGAGCGCTCCGAGCCGTCCGAGTCCGTGGTCCCGGAGCCACCGCAGGTTGGGGCGCAGCGGCCAGTCCTCTTCGATGGGGCCGACAGCCACGACGACGTCACCGTGCGGACGGTCGGGCTGGACAAGCCGGATGCCGCCGTCGCGCTTTTGCGAGCTGTCTGCCCGCTGCTGCAGTTTCCCGACGTGCTCCGGTGTTGTGGTCAATGCCCAGCCGTAGCTGCCGGCGCCGCTGCCGTAGCTGCCGCTGCCGGCCCGGCGGAAGGCGACGAGGGCGGAGGTGTGCGGTTTGTAGCGGGTCCTGATGATCCGGACGCTTTCGCCCAGGAGCTCTGAGAGCAGCTCGTCGTCGAGCACCCAGTTCAGGCCAGGGATCCGGGGGTCCCGGGCCGCCAGGGCACGGTCGGCGTCGCGCCGCTGCGCCTGCAGCCACTCTTCCTGCAGCCTTAGTCCCTGCGGGGTGCTCATGTCGGCACCTTGAACAGTTCACCCGGCTCGGGGGTCTGCTGCCTGTGGACCCAGCCGGCAAAGCGGGAATCCGGATCGGCCAGCAATGACTGCGGCGGCCCGTCTTCCAGGATTTGGCCGTCTTCGAGCCAGATCACCCGGTCGCACGATTGGGCCGAGTTGACGTCGTGGGTGATCGTGATGGAGGTCCGGCCCTCGGTGAGTGTGTCCAGGGCGCTGAGGACCGAATCCCGGGATGCCGGATCGAGCCCGGCGGTCGCCTCGTCCAGGATCACGATCGGGGCCTTGCGGAGCATGGCACGGGCGACGGCCAGCCGTTGACGCTGGCCCCCGGAAAGATTGTTGGCCGCCTCGCCAAGGACGGTTTCGTAGCCCTGGGGCAGCGCGCGGATGAAACCGTCGGCCTGGGCGAGGGCCGCCACAGCTTCGATCTCCTCATCGGTGGCATCGAGGCGGCCGAACCTTATGTTCTCCCGGACGGAGGTTCCGAACAGCACGGAGTCCTGGAGCAGGATGGAGACGTGGGCGCGGACGGAAGCGATCTTGAGGTCCCGCAGGTCCTCGCCGCCGAGGCTGACACTCCCCTTCCACGGGTCCACCATCCGAAGGATCATGCTTGCCAGTGTGGACTTTCCGGCCCCGGAGGGCCCCAGAACGGCGCAGTGTTGACCTGCCGGTATGGTCAGGGTGATTCCCTTGAGTACCGCGGTTTCCTCGAAATGGCCGGCCCAGACGTCATAGAACACAATGTCCGGGTGCGGGTTCCTGAGGGCGACGGCGTGCGGTGACTCGGGCACGTCACTCTGGGCCTCAAGCAGGTCCGCAACCCGTTCCCCGGAGGCCGTCGCGCGGGCGATGCGGCTCGTGTACCTGGCCACATCCTTTAGTGGCCTCAGCCCGGTTTTCAGGTAAGTGAGGAAGACGACCAGATCACCAGGGGTCATCACGTGCTGCATCACCCTCCATCCGCCGGCAGCCAGGACCACCGCCGTCGCGATTCCCGTCAGGACGTCGGTCTTCCGTTGCAGGCTGGCGGCCAGCCGCAGCGTGACCACGCCGGAGCCAAGTGCCGACTGGTTGCTCTTACTGAAGCCCGAGCTGAGGGTGTCTTCGAGTCCATACGCCTGGACTTCGCGCATTGCGCCCAACGTCTGGGCGGCGGTGGTGGCCAGGGCGCTTTCACCCTTGCGTGACTTGCGGGCCGCGGTAGTAATCGATCCCGAGTTCTTGCGGGACACCAAAACGAATATCCCGATGGACAGGAACGTCACCAGTGCGATCAAAGGATCGAGCCAAAGCATAATGAACATCATTGCTATCAGCGACACGAAATTGCCGATGAGGGGGAGCCCCGCAGTGACGGCCACATCCTGCAGCCGGGACACGTCTCCGACGAGCCGCTGGACAGTGTCGCCGGTGGAGGCGCGGCTGTGGTGGCGCATCGACAGGCCCTGGAGGTGGCGGAAGGTTCGGGCGCGCAATTCGGAGGAAATCCGGGTACCCACCAGGGCAAACGAAATCGCGGACACGTAGCCGGCCACGGCCCGGATCAGGCAGATGACAACCACCGCGCCGGCGCAGAGGAGCAACACCTCCGCGCTCGCCTCCACGCTGAGCGGGGACCTGCGCAGATTGGCGCCGAGTGAGTGTGAGACGGAGTCCAGGACGATTTTCACCGGCCACGGCTCAAGAAGCCGGAAGAGGATTTCCACGGCCATAGCAATGAATCCCCAAGTGATGAGCAGCCTGTGCCCGCGCAAATGCGGGCGGACGCACCGCAAGGTCCGCCGCAGCGGTGAGAGTTCAGCCGGTGCGCTGGTGCGGGTCCGTCGCCACAAGGTCCGCCAGCTGCGGGGGTGCGAATGCCTGGCAGTGGTGGTCATTGCCTGGCCAGTCTGCGTGCAGGCGGCAGCGCCCCGGTGATCCGGGACAGCACCCCGCTCCAGCTGAACCGCTGCACGGCGTCGTTGCGGGCCTCGAGCCCCAGCCTTTCCCGCAAATTCGGGTCTTGGCCGAGCCGGAGGAGGGCGTCCGCGAGCGCGGCGGGGTCCCCGGGCGGGACGAGGATCCCGGTGCGGCCGTCCTGGATGATGGACGGGATCTGGCCCACGGCGCTCGCGATCACAGGCAACCCGGCCGCCATGTACTCAAAAACCTTCAGCGGCGAGAAGTAATCGTCCTGGCCAGGTCCGTCCGGGGGATAGGGTGCGGCGGCGGCGTCGAATTCTGCCAGGAGGCCGGGCACCGCAGCCGGCGCGACGGGGCCCGAGAAAACCGTCGGCACGCCGAGGGATTCGGCGAGGCGTTCGAGGTCCTGCCGGCCGGGGCCGTCACCCACCACATGGAGCTGCCAGCGCAGGCCCGGGTCGGCGGTCTGCTGGTTGGCCAGGGCGACACCGTGCAGCAGGCCGGGGACACCGTGCCAGGGCTTCAAGGTTCCGACGAACCCGACGGTGAGGTGGTCCGGATTCCGGCGGCCGGGGCGGCGGGCCGTGATCCGTTCGACGTTCACTCCGTTCGGCGCCAGCACGGTCCTGGCGGTCGGCACCCGCGCCCGCACCCAGCGGACCACGGGATCCGAGACGCAGGCCACGACGTCGGCCGTCGCGGCGTTGCGGCGGAACACCGTCTCAGCCTTCTTCACGTCGAGCAGCTGGCGGTACCGCTGCTGCTCCTCGATCAGCGGAGCATTGACCTCCAGTACGGACGGCACGTCCAGGATGCGGGCCACCACGGACAGCGCCGGGCTGAACAGCGAATAGCGCTCGTAGAACAGCCCGCAGCCGTTGCGCAGGACCTCGTCCGCCAGGCCCAGCGCGGCGTCCTGGACCGCCCGTTCCCGCGCGGAGGCGGGGACCGATTCCGGTTTGACTTCGACGACGTCGAGATCGGCAAGATCGCTGGGCCGCTCGGTGCCGAGCAGGGTGCAGTAGACGGTGACGGCGGCGCCGGTGCCGCGCCACGCCCGGACGATTTCCTGGACATGGACGGAGGAGCCCTTGGTGCCGAAGACAGGAACGCCGGGGTCGGCGCAGAGATAGGCCACGCGGGTCATGCGACTCTCCTTTCAGAACGGGAGAGGGACCTCAGGAGCTCGGCCTGGCGGTGGACGTCGTAGTCCTCCTCGATCAGGGCGCGGGCGTTGCGGGACATGGCAAGCCTGTCCGTGGCCGGGGAGCCGAGCTGGCAGATGCCGCGGGCCAGGGCGTGCGGGTTGCCCGGCCGGACCAGGACCCCGGTGGAGCCGTTCCGGACTACTTCGGGGATCCCGGTGACGGACGTGCTGACGCAGGGGACGCCCGTGGCCATGGCCTCGAGCAGGACCGTAGGCATGCCGTCCGCGTTGCCGTCGGCGCCGACCACGCAGGGCGCCACGAAGACATCGGAGGAGTGGAGCAGCTCGTGGACCTGGTCCTGGGTCTGCGGGCCGAGGAGGCGGACATGGGCGCCGAGCCGGAGCTGGCCGATGCCGGCCTCCAGTTCCTCGGCCATGAGCCCGGTCCCGGCGATCCGGAGGTCCAGTTTGACCCCTTGGTCCAGCAGTTCGGCGGCCGCGGGCAACAGATACTGGAAGCCTTTTTTCTCCACCAGGCGCCCGACGGCGGCGATCCGGAGGGTGGCTTCGAGCGTCCGGGGCTCCCGGTACGGGAAGCGCTCCAGCTCCAGGCCGTTGCGCACCAGATGGAGCCGGGCCGTCGAGGACGGGAAGCGGCGGCGCAGGTAGCGCATGTTGTACTGGCTGATGGTCACGGCGTGGTGGGCCTGCTCGAGCTTGAGCCGCAGGTCCTCGTCCTGGACCGATTCATGGAAGATATCCACCGCGTGCGCGGTGAACGAGAACGGGATGCCGGTGATGAGGGACGTCAGCCGGGCCACGGTGGTTGATCCCGAGGCGAAGTGGACGTGCATGTGCCGGATGTTGCGGTTCTGCAGCGCGGTGGCCAGATTGATGGCCTGCACGGCGTCGTCTGCCGAGGCGGCGGCGAGTTCGCCCAAATTCCGGCCGACGGCGGCTGTGAGCCCGGCCGCGTCGGCCATCCGGAGGCTCTCCCACAGGGCCACAGTCTTGATGGGGCGGTCAATGTACGTCACCGGTGCCTGGACCCGGGCGAGCTCGGGGTGGAACCGGGGGTCGTCGGTGGGACGGAGCGAGAAGATTTCGATCCGGTCCCCGGCGGCCTCGCGGGCCAGGATCTCCGAAACGATGAACGTTTCGGAGAACCGCGGGTACATCTTCAGGACGTACGCCGTCCCGGGTTCAAACGGCGACACGGCTGGCACCTTTCACGCTCGCTGCGGCATCGCTTTCGTCCGCGCTGAATTGTTCGGCACTGGCCCGTTCGGCGGCGACTTGATCGGCACCGTCCCGATCCGCTTGGGTCAGCTCGGTAGTGGCCAGCGGCCGCAGCAGCTCGGCGGCCAGCTGCGGAACCCGGATCAGGCCGTCCAGCACCGCACGACGGCGGTCCACGGTGGTGCCGATCCGGGCGGCCAGCCAGGCCGCCAGGATCTCCGGCGTCAGCGTGCCAATCTCGTGTTGCTCCAGGTACCCGGCCGCGGCGAGGGACTCGGCCCGGATCCGCTGCTCGGCGCGCGACTGCGTGCGGGGCACGATCAGGGCGGGGACAGGCGTGCTCATGATTTCGCACACCGTGTTGTAGCCGCCCATGGCCACGACGGCTCCGGCGTGCCGGATGTGGAACACGATGTCATCGACTGCGGCGACCACTTTGACGCCGGGGCGGGCCCGCTGCCGGAGGTCGTTGAGCTGCTCGGCGGGCATCTGCGGCCCGGCGACCACGAGGTGTCCCAGCCCGTCCGGGACCGGCGTGGCGACGGCGACGCGGGCCAGGGCATAGCCGTCCGAGCCGCCGCCGACCGTCGTCATGCAGTACTGCCCGGGCATGCAGCTGGTGCCGGAGGCCGAAGGGCGCCCCACGGCGAGGTAGCCCGTGTACCGGATGAGCTTTCGGAGGGCGAACGGTATTTCGCCGGCGGCTACGGGGTCGTGGACTGCGGGATCGCCGTAGACCCAGATGGCATCGAACAGGTCCTTCACCACGCGGGGACCGCCCACCCTGGCCCATTCGGCGAGGGCCGCGGCGGGCGAGTCAAGGACCTCGCGGAGGCCCAGCACCACGCGCACGGGCCCGGCGGTGCGGGCGTGGCGCAAGGCTGTTTCGAGTTCGCCATGAACGCCCGTGGCGTGCCGGTCCACCACCACGAGGTGGGGGGAAAAGCCGGCGAGTGTTGCCTGCAGCAGCCTGGCCCGCAATGGCACGAGCTCCCCCATGGGCAAGGTCAGGTTCCGCGGCAGGTAGCCCGCGGAACCCTTCGCCACACCGGGAAGGAGCACCCAGTCCCACCCCTCGGGCAACCGGAACGCCGGTGCGAGGGCTGTGCCGGTGATGAGGATTCCGGTGACGGGGCGGCCGATCAGCCCGGGAAGCTGATTGTTCAGCGCGTGGGCCAGTGCCAGATTCCGACGCACATGTCCCAGGCCCACTGAATCATGTGAGTACAGCACTATCCGCAGTGGCTCCACAACAATCCTCCCCCGCCCCCGGTGCCCCCGGACACGGTCGCGATCGCGACTGTGTCCGGGCAGGTGCTGTCTGATGTTAAGCATCAGCGTGCGCCCCGAGAGTGAGGGTGGGATGAGGGGAAGATTAAGGATTCCTCATCCAAGGGCCCGCGTTTGCAGGCGCCGCGCTTAGGCACGGGCACGGCCGGGAGCCGGCAAGGTCAGATGCGGGCACCATCAGGTGCGGGCTCGATCAGACGCGGACCAGGTCAGACTCGGACCCCGGAGGACTGCAGGGGGATCCGGATCAGGAACGTGGCCCCGTGGCCGTATTCGGATTCCACCGTGGCCACGCCCCCGTGTGCCTGGGCGATGGCCGCGACAATGGCAAGGCCCAGTCCCGAGCCCTCCACGCCGCGGCCCGTGTGCGCCCGGCCGAACCGCTCGAAGATCCGTTGCTGGTCCTCGGCGGCGATGCCGATCCCGTCATCGCGCACCCACAGCACGAGGGTGTCCTGCGGGGGCAGCGAGGTGCCGTCGTTCGCCGTCGGGCGCTCAATCCGGGAGCCGAGCGCTATTGTGGAGGACGGCCCGGTGTACTTGACGGCGTTCGCGGCGAGCTGGACCAGTGCCTGGGTGAGGCGCTGCGGATCCGCCTCCACCACGTAGTCAGCTCTTTCATCGATCTGCCAGTGCCGGTCGGCCAGGACGTGCACCTTCTCCATGACCTGATCCAGGAGCTCCGGGACCCGGACGGGTTCACGCTGGATGAAGCCGATCTCGCCGGAGTTGGCGAGCAGCAGGAGGTCGTCCACCAGGCGCTGCATCCGGTCCACCTCGTCCAGCAACACGTCCCTGGTGGCTATAACATCGTCCGGGTCATCGACCGTCACGAGCTCGAGGTGCCCGCGGAGAATGGTCAGCGGGGTCCGCAGTTCATGGCCGGCGTCGTCCAGGAACTGCTGCTGTTGCTGGGCGCCCTCATCGAGTCTTTCCAGCATGGTGTTGAAGGTCTTGGCAAGCAGGGTGACGTCGTCCTCGCCCTTGCGCACCGTCACCCTTTGCGTGAGGTCCTCCGGGCCCACCGCCCGGGACGTCTCGCGCATACGGCGGAGCGGATCGAGCAGCCGGCCGGCAACCACGCTGCCGATCACCGCGGCGGCCAGGAGCATGCCGAGGGCCACCAGCGAATACGTCCGGACCGAGCTGGCGTTGTGCTCGCGTTGATCGCCGGCGTCCCGGCCGACCAGGAAGAATGTCCCGGGGGCGCCCTTCATAGGCACCACGACTGTCCTGAGTGGACGGCCGTCCGAGTTCAGCTCGCCGAAGGACGCGCCGGCCGGGTTGCTGAGCTGGGCAGCATCGGCCAACATGCTGTTGTTCAGGAGGTTGCTGTCTCCGTTACCTTCAACGGTCCATGCCACATGCCCATCCACTATCCCTGCCATGACCTCGTTGCTGCGCGGCTCGATATCCTCCGCGGCCTCGTGAAGGGCGCTGACGTACGTCCTGTTGGCGTAGTCACCGGACGTTTTCTTCTTTGTCTGGACGACCTTGACCACGGCATTCGCCTTGTCGAGAACCGCCTGGTCGGTCCTGGCATCAGAGTCCTGGAACTGGACCACGAACGTGACCATCCCGGCTGTGACCACCCCGGCGAGCATCATGCCCAGCATGGCGGCCACCACCCGGAAACGCACCGAGTGGATCTTTGCGCCCCAGCCGGACGGGTCCTGGGTTTCCGCCTCAGGGAAGGCACCCGCCGGCGCGGCCTGGCCGTCTTCACTGGGATGTTCATCCAAGGTGGCCACTCTGTTCCCTTCCTGCGCGGATCAGCTTGCTGTGCCTAGCTGAGGCGGTACCCGGCGCCGCGGGTGGTGAGGATCCGGTCCGCGCCGAGTTTCATCCGCAACTGGCGCACGTACACATCCACCACGTTGGACGTGCCGTCGAAGTCGTAGCCCCAGACATGGCTGAGCAGTTGCTGCCGGCTCAGGACCTGCCCGGGGTGGAGCAGGAACATTTCCACCAACGCGAATTCGCGGGCGGAGAGCTCCACCATCCTGCCGTCGACGCTGACCGAGTGGGTGAGCAGGTTCAGCTCCAGGTGCCCGTAGCGCATGACGCTTCCCGCCAGCACATCGCCGGTGTCCGACTTGCGGATCCGGGCCTTGATGCGGGCCACGAGTTCCTCGAAGTGGAAAGGCTTGACGATGTAGTCGTCGGCGCCGCCCTCCAGCGCTGCGACGGTGTCGCTGGATGATCCGCGGGCCGTGAGGAAGATGACCGGGATGCCCACCTGGCCGCGGCGCAACGCCGCGAGGACGGCGTACCCGTCCAGGCGGGGGAGTCCGATGTCGAGGAGCAGGAGATCAAATTCGCCGCTGGAGGCGTAGTCCACGGCCGTGACGCCGTCGGCGACCACCGTGGGCACGTAGCCAGCCGCGCGCAGGCCCTTTTCGATGAAGCGGGAGATGCGTTCTTCGTCTTCTGCAATGAGGATGCGGGTCAAGGTGACTCCCTGGACAGCCCGGCTCCGGAAGGCTCCCCTAGCCGCGCATCTGCACGGTCCTCTTCGCGGGATCCTAGGCCTGCTCCAATACTGCGGCGTCTCCTACATGTGACTGGGAGGAATTCCGGGGCCCCAGCAGCCTCGATCAGCCCGGAGTGCGGGCCGGACCCGTGCCCCGTTGTGTGGGGCCGGCGGTTGAGCTGGTGCGGACCCGTCAGGGCGGCGCGGCGGGACGTGCTGGACCGCGCGCTGGACAAGAGGCCCCTGCGTCGGGGCGACTGAACGTTCTTGATTCAGAAGGAATGGACATCTGGTGCTCCTCCAGAGGACGGCCCCACGGCGTGGGGTTCCATCGGGCAGCTGCGGCTGAGACTATTCCCGCTTCTTTCATCCTGCCCCCGTAATGGAGCCTGCGCCACCTCTGATCGGTTGATTTTCAGCCTGTTAACAGCTCACTCGCAGGAGCAGGCCCCTGCCGGCCCGCTATTGCCCAAAAAGCGCGCCTGTGAGCTGGCGAGTCAGGTCGTGGATGAGGTCCAGGCGGTCCGCACTGTCGGCGTCGTCCGGGCCCCACGTGTAGATGACCACCGCGTAGGAGCGGTCGGCGGCGCTGAGCAGGGCGGCGTCGTGGACGTAGCCCTGCACCACGCCGTACTTGTGGTGGACCGTGATGCCGGGCGCGACGGCGGTCGGGATGAGGTCCTCGTCATTGGTCTGCTGCATGTAGCCGAGCAGCTCCGCGGTGTGACCGGCGTTGAGCAGCTTGCCCGTGGTGAGCTGCGCCAGGAGCCGCGCCATGTCCGTCGGTGCCAGCAGGTTTTGTTCGGGATCGTAGGTGATGCCGAGGGTGGCGGCGTAGGCGGTGAGGTTGGGGTAGCCGATGTCCCGCATCAGCAGGAGCCATGAGTCGTCGCTGCTGGTGTTGATCATGGCTTTGAGCTGGAACGCGGCATTGAACGCGCCCAGGGGAGCATCGAGTGACTTATCGCCGGTTTCCACAAGATGGTAGTAGGCGGCGGCCGTCAGGACCTTCGCGGTGCTCGCCGCCGTGTAGGGTGCCACGTCGCCGTAGCTCTGCAGCTGGCCGTCGCGGGTGTCCAGCACGGCGACGCCGATCCGGTGATCGGGGTGCGCGCCGATGATCCGCTGCATCTCGGCGGGAAGGTCGACGGCGGCGGC
Organism: Arthrobacter sp. 05T45; assembly: GCF_056395875.1. NCBI lineage: Bacteria > Bacillati > Actinomycetota > Actinomycetes > Micrococcales > Micrococcaceae > Arthrobacter > Arthrobacter sp. 05T45. The sequence continues at coordinate 22,823 of NZ_JBFTKI010000038.1, forward strand.
CGCCGGGGCTGCCGGTGCGGTCTCCGCCGGGCCCGGCTCCTGCTGCCAGGCGACGGTCAGGACGTCACCGGTCAGGAAGTCGCGGGTCAGGAAGTCACGGGTGTGGGAATCACTGCCGGGTGCGGTGCGGATCGCGCCGAGGACCACGACGGCGGCCAGCACCAGCACGGCGGCGGCCCAGACGAGCACCACGTTCCTGCGGTGGGTGGGAGCGGCCGGCCGGGGGCCCGGATTCGTCATGTACGTGGGCCTTTCCGGACTCGACTGGGTGGTGCCTCCGACGTTAGGCCGGGCCGGGGGCGAAGTCCACGGAGCGCGCGGGGCGCGGCCCAAGTGGGACAAAAATCCCAGATGCGGGTCCACTACGCTGGCATTCATGACCCGGAATATTACTGTCAGCCTGCCGGACGCCGCGCTGCGTGAGTATCTTCAGCCGCACCCGGACGTCACCGTCCTGGAGTGGGACCTCGCCGATGAGCCGCCCCTGCCGCGGATCGACATCGTGGTCCCGCCGTACATGGGCGGCCCGGAGGTCTTGCGGAGCCTGGCAGCGGTGGACACGGCCCTGGTGCAGAGCCAGTCGATCGGGTACGACGGCGTGGCGGAGTTCCTGCCGGCCGGGCGGGTCTTCGCCAACGCGTCCGGCGTGCACGAGACCTCCACCGCGGAGCTGGCGCTCGCCCTGATCCTCGCCAGCCAGCGCGAACTGCCCCGCCTGATCCAGAACCAGCAGGAAGGACGGTGGGACGCCCGGCCCACGGCCAGCCTGGCCGACCGCCGCGTCCTGATCGTTGGCTACGGCGGGGTGGGCAAGGCGATCGAAGACCGGCTGCTTCCGTTCGAGACCACCGTGACCCGGGTGGCCAGCACCGAACGGACCGATGGCCGCGGCCGGATCCACGGCATCGCCGAGCTGCACACGCTCCTGCCGGAGCACGACATCGTGGTGGTGGGGGTTCCGCTCAGCGACTCCACCCGGCACCTGATTGATGACGCCTTCCTCGCGGCCATGCCGGACGGCGCCCTGGTGGTGAACGTGGCCCGCGGCCCGGTGGCGGACACGGAGGCCCTGGTCCGGCACACCGCTTCCGGCCGGATCCGCGCCGCGCTGGACGTCACTGATCCCGAACCCCTGCCGCAGGACCACCCGCTCTGGCGGACCCCGGGCGTCATCATCAGCCCGCACGTGGGCGGCGCGAGCTCGGCGATGCGCCCGCGGATGGGTCGGCTGCTGCAGCGGCAGATCGAGATCATGCTGGCGGGCGAGCCGCCGGCGAACGTGGTGCTGAACGGCTAGTTGGGCGCGGGCAACGGCTGGGGCGTGTCGCTTTAGCCCTCCTGGGTTACGGCCGACATGTCGCCGACGCCAGGGGTGCCGTCGGCGAGCGCGTAGCGCTGCAGCACCGCGCCCTTCGGTGAGGCGACGACCGGCTCGATGAGCCTGAGGTTCGTCGGAACCACCCCGTCCGCGAAGACCTTCTTTCCGCCGCCGAGAAGGATCGGATACACCCAGAGCGTGAGTCGGTCGAAGAGCCGCTCGGCGAACAGGGTCTGCACGAAGTCGAGGCTGCCGATCACGTGGATGTTCTCGTGCCGGTCGCGCAGTTCGCGCACGGCGGCGACGATATCAGGACCGAGGAGCGTGGAGTCGGCCCACTCGAGGGCCGGCGTCCCGCGCGAGGCCACATATTTCGGGATGCGGTTGAACAGCCGCGCGATCTCACCGTTGGCGTGCGGCCAGTATCCGGCGAAAATGTCGTAGGTCCGGCGCCCGAGCAGCAGCGCTTCCATCCCCGTCATCCCGGAGGTGACCTGCCCGCCGACCACCTCGTCGATGAGGGGCGCCTGCCAGCCGCCAAACGCGAAACCGTCGGCAGGGTCCTCGTCCGGGCCGCCGGGCGCCTGCGCAACGCCGTCGAGGGTGGTGAACAGATCGATATGGATGAGTCCCATGCCGTGCTCCTTCTCCGTCGCCCGTCGTCGCCGCGGCGACGGGATCACTTCGAGGCTGGCACACCGTTCCCTCGCGAAGCAACAGGTTTCAACGGCTTCCGGCGGTGTCCACCACGCAGAACCTGTTGCCCTCCGGATCGGCCAGGATCACGTAGTCGGCGTCCGCGGGCCGCTTGCTCCATTCGATCCGGGTGGCGCCCAGGCCCAGGAGGCGCTGCACCTCGGCGTCCTGGGTGTCCGTGTAGAGGTCCAGGTGCAGGCGCGGCGGGATCTGGACGGCCGCGGAGACCCGGTCCAGGGAGATGCACGTGCCCACGCCGCCCGGCGGCTGGAGGATCACGAAGTCGCCGTCGGGCGCGTACCGGGGCTCGTAGCCCAGGGCGGCCTGCCAGAAACTCATCTGGCGTTCGAGGTTGTCCACCCGGATGACGATTGAGCCAATGCGCAGCATCCGCATCAAGCTACACCCGGGCCGCAGGCCCGGCAAGCAGGCCGGCCGGGCAAGCAGGCAAAGCGGATGAGCCACGGTCGGGTTGCTCCGACCTGCAGTCTTGTGCGGCGCGGTGGCATCGGCGAGGATGAACGCGACAGCCGTGCTGCGAAGAGGGAGTCCACCCGAATGACCAAGTATCAGATCTCGTTTCCGAGTGCCGCCAGGGTTGTCCCCGAGGAAGAGTTGCGGGCCGCAACGGAGGCGGCGCACGCGGTTGTCCAGGAGGCGAAGGACGCGGGCGTCTGGGTGTCCGGCGGCGGCATCGATGAGAGCCTTCCGCCCGTCATGGACGACGCCGACGGGAGCGTCCGCGCGGGTACTTACCCGCAGACTGCGCAGTTCCATGGAAGCATCGTGGTGCTGGAGCTGCCCTCGTACGAGGCGGCCTTTGAGTGGGCGGCGAAGATTGCAGCCTCGTGCCGTAGTGCGCGACAGCCGCCCGTCTTCCAGGACGGCCCGGCTGACGTGGGCGATCCGAAAGAGATCGACGTAACCTTCGACTTCCGTTCCGACACGCCCGCAGGCAAAGATCCGGATAGGTTTAGCCCAGCCCTCCGCAGTACCCATCGGAGGCTCTGGGGCAGGCCCGTGCCGAATGGTGCGCTGTTCGACCTGGACGTAAACAACCCCAACCGATACCTCTATCACGAGTCCGACTTGGGCCGATTCTTTCTGTCGAGTGACGCGATCATTCGGACCTTCTGCCGGCACCCAAGGGCCGCTTCGATCATGGCGCACATTCCGGAGGCAGAGCAGGAAGCCTTTAGCCGGCAGGGCTACACCATCGGCGGGATGATCGTTTTCCCGGGCAACAGGGTCAACAACAAGCAGACGATCAATCAGCGCCGAGGCACTCACCCCCGCATCGCCGACCGGTTTGACCTGACTCTCGAGTGCATCCGGCGTCACTATCTCCGCCAGTCCAGCCCGCTGGCCGACACCTTGGAGCTATACCCCGAGTTCTTCGGCTTGTTTGGCGACTTCCGTGGCTACGTGGACTTCTTTCTGCTCCAGGACCTGGTAACGGAGGACTACGCCAGCGTCCGGTTCTTCCTGCCGTTCGCCGATTTCACGACTCGTGCCATACCAAAGACCCTCGATGAGTATCTGCTCTACCGGCAAGCCAGCCTCGAGTTCGTGGGTGCACGGAACGCTCAGATCGCTGACTTCTGCGCGTAGCCAATATCGTCTTCGAAGCCACCACCTCGGACAACTGCCCCTCAGGCATCGCCGCAGGCCCGCCCCCGATTCGCCCTCAGAGGAACCCGGCCCACTCCCGGGTTCGGGACGTAAACTGACCCTCACATCGTTCTGTGTGAGACAGTCTGTGACGCGTGAAGTGGAGACCGGATGCTCTGGAAACTGCTCGTCGAATACCTGAGGCCGCAGCGGCGGCTGCTGCTCGCCGTCGTCGTCTTCCAGCTGGCGGCTTCCATTGCCTCGCTGTACCTGCCCACCCTGAACGCGGACATCATCGATCAGGGCGTGGCGAAGGGCGACACCGAGTACATCCTGCGCATCGGCGGGCTCATGCTGGCGGTTACCCTGCTGCAGGTCATCTGCACCGTCGTGGCCGTGTACTTCGGGGCGAAGGCCGCGATGGCACTGGGCCGGGACGTCCGGGGCGCCATCTTCAGCCGGGTCGCCGCGTTCTCCGAGCAGGAAGTCACCCGGTTCGGCCCGCCCAGCCTCATCACCCGCTCCACCAACGACGTCCAGCAGGTCCAGCAGCTGGTCCTGATGTCCGCCACACTCATGGTCACGGCGCCCATGCTCTGCATCGGCGGGGTGATCATGGCCATCCGGCAGGACCTGCAGCTGTCCTGGCTGATCGCCGTCAGCGTCCCCGTGCTGCTGGCCGCGGTGGGTTCGATCATCATCCGGATGGTGCCGCTGTTCCGGGTGATGCAGGCCCGGATCGACACCGTTAACCGGGTGCTGCGCGAACAGCTCACCGGCATCCGGGTGGTGCGGGCCTTCGTCCGGGAGGACGTGGAGACGGCCCGGTTTGCCCGCGCCAACGAGGACGTCACGGACACCGCGCTGCGCGCCGGCCGGCTCATGGCGCTCGCGTTTCCCACCGTGATGCTGGTGCTGAACGTCTCCAGCACGGCCGTGATCTGGTTCGGCGCGTTCCGGATCGAGGACGGCTCCATGCAGGTGGGGACCATGATCGCGTTCCTCAGCTACCTGATGCAGATCCTGATGTCGGTCATGATGGCCACGTTCATGGCGATCATGATCCCGCGCGCCGCCGTGTCCGGGGACCGGATCGGCGAGGTCCTCGGGACCGAATCCAGCGTCCGGCCGCCGCTGCGCCCGGTTTCGCGCGCGGCCGGGCGGGCAGCCCGTGGCGAGCTGGAGATGCGCGACGTCGGATTCGCCTACCCGGGCGCCGAGCAGCCGGTGCTCCAGGACGTTAACTTCACCGCCCGGGCGGGGCAGACGACGGCGATCATCGGCAGCACCGGCTCCGGCAAGACCACCCTGGTGAACCTGATGCCGCGGCTGTTCGACGCGACCTCCGGCTCGGTCCGGATTGACGGCGTGGACGTCCGCGAGCTCCACCCGGACCTGCTGTGGGGGCACATCGGCCTGGTCCCGCAAAAGCCCTACCTGTTCTCCGGCACGGTGCGCAGCAACCTGCTCTACGGCAAGCCCGATGCCACCGAGGACGAGCTCTGGCGGGCCCTGAGGATTGCGCAGGCGCAGGATTTTGTGGAGGAGCTGGAGGGCGGGCTGGATGCGCCGATCTCGCAGGGCGGCACCAACGTCTCCGGCGGCCAGCGGCAGCGGCTCGCGATCGCCCGGGCGCTGGTGAAACAGCCCGAGCTGTACATCTTTGACGACTCCTTCTCCTCGCTGGATACCGCCACGGACGCCCGGCTGCGGCAGGCACTCAAGCAGCACACCGCCGGGGCCACCATGGTGATCATCGCCCAGCGGGTCTCCAGCATTGTGGACGCGGACCGGATCCTGGTGCTCGAGCGCGGCAGGATCGTCGCGCACGGCACGCACGAGGAACTGCTGGCGACCTCGGAGACGTACCAGGAGATTGTGAACTCCCAGCTCGCAGCGGAGGAGGCAGCATGAGCCGCACCGACAAGGCGCCGACGCCGGCCCCCGCGCCCGCGCCCGCCGGCGCTCCCGCGGCTCCCGGTTCGGGGGTGGCACCAGCTGCTCCCGCCGCGCAGACCCCCATGCGCATTCCCCGCCCGGCGGGCGGACCCGGCCGCGGCGGCCCGTTTGCCGGGATGAACATCCCGGCGGAGAAGGCGATGAACTTCGGCCCGTCCGCCCGGCGGCTGCTGGGCGAGCTGCGGCCCGAACGGCTGTGGCTGGTCCTGGTCCTGGTGCTCGCCGTCGTCGGCGTGACGTTCTCGGTGATCGGGCCCCGGCTCCTGGGCGAGGGCACCAACCTGATCTTCGCCGGCGTCGTGTCCAAGCAGTTGCCCGCCGGAGAGACCCAGGCCCAGGTGATCGCCCAGCTGCGCGCCGCCGGGCAGACCCAGCAGGCGGACATGCTCAGCGCCATGACGCTCACGCCCGGCACCGGGATCGACTTCACCGCTCTGGCCACCGTGCTGCTGTGGGCGCTGGTGCTGTATGTCCTGGCCTCGGCGTTCGGCTGGATGCAGGCGTACATCCTCAACGGCGTCGTCCAGCGCACCGTCTTCCGGCTGCGCGAGCGGATCGAGGCGAAGATCAACCGGCTGCCGCTGCGCTACTTCGACTCCGTGCAACGCGGCGAGCTGCTCAGCCGGGTGACCAACGACGTCGACAACATCTCCCAAAGCCTGCAGCAGTCCATCAGCCAGGCCGTGACCTCGGTGCTGACCGTGGCCGGGGTGCTGGTGATGATGATCCTGCTCTCGCCCACGCTGGCGCTCATTGCTCTGGTGACGATTCCGCTGACCCTGGTGACGACGGCGGTGATCGCCAAGCGCTCCCAGAAGCTGTTTGTGGCCCAGTGGCGGCACACCGGCGAGCTGAACGGGCAGATCGAGGAAACGTACACCGGGCACGCGCTGGTGAAGGTGTTCGGCCGGCAGCGCGAGGTGGAGGAGCGGTTCCGGCAGAAGAACGTGGAGCTGTACCAGGCGAGCTTCGGCGCGCAGTTCATTTCCGGCCTGATCATGCCGGCCATGACGTTCATCGGGAACCTGGTCTACGTGGGGATCGCCGTGGTGGGCGGCCTGCAGGTGGCCTCCGGGGCGATGCAGCTGGGCGACGTGCAGGCGTTCATCCAGTACTCACGGCAGTTCACCCAGCCACTGGCCCAGCTGGGCTCCATGGCGAACCTGCTGCAGTCCGGGGTGGCGTCGGCCGAGCGGGTCTTTGAGCTGCTGGACACCGAGGAACAGGGCCCGGATCCTGTCCCGGCTGTCGCGCCGAACGGCGGCCGCGGCCGGCTGGTGTTCGAGGACGTCTCCTTCGCCTACTCGCCGGACAAGCCGCTGATCACTGACCTGAGTCTCGTGGCCGAGCCGGGCCAGACCGTGGCCATTGTGGGCCCGACCGGTGCGGGCAAGACCACCCTGGTGAACCTGATGATGCGTTTCTACGAGCTCGACGCCGGGCGGATTACGCTCGACGGCGTGGACGTCACCGCGATGACGCGCGACGGGCTGCGCTCGCGGATGGGCATGGTGCTGCAGGATACGTGGCTGTTCGGCGGGACCATCCGGGACAACATCGCCTACGGCCGGCCCGGCGCCTCGGAGGACGAGATCCTGGAGGCCGCGAAGGCGACGTACGTGGACCGGTTCGTCCGGTCCCTGCCGGAAGGCTACGACACCGTGCTCGACGACGAGGGCGGCAACGTCTCGGCAGGCGAGAAACAGCTGCTGACGATTGCCCGGGCGTTCCTGGCCCGCCCGTCTGTGCTGATCCTGGACGAGGCCACGAGCTCGGTGGACACCCGCACCGAGGTGCTGGTGCAGAAGGCCATGAGCGCGCTGCGGTCCGACCGGACGAGCTTCGTGATTGCGCACCGCCTCTCCACCATCCGCGACGCCGACCTCATCCTGGTGATGGAGGCCGGGCAGATCGTGGAGCAGGGGAGCCATGCTCAGTTGCTGGCCGCGGGCGGGGCATATGCCGCGCTGTACGCGGCGCAGTTCGCGGCGCCGGTGGCGGAGGTTTAGGGGAAGCTGGTCCATTGGGCCACAGGACGGGACGATCCATGGTGCGACAGGAAGAGTTGTCGTGGTGGTGTGACTTAACAGATGGCGCTTTCGATTGCTGTCTCTGTTCAGAGAGTCCAAATTAGAACGTCAGCCAGACCGAGGAGTGACAGTGGCCGAGCGCCGACCTCGGCATGGCCAACTCCTTCAGCCAATCGGTGTGTCCCGTGCGTCCTTTTCGCATGGGGAGCCGGGTCTTCGCGCCGTAGAACTCGTGCACACGAGTGTCGGTGAGAGGCACGATGTGCAGCCGGCGCCGGAGCAGAACATAGGAAACGGTAATCGCTTTCCACCATTTGACCGGAATCGAGGCGGTGTTGGCTGCAGCCAGGCTTTCGATGGCGTGCCCGGCCTGGGTGAGTTCATCGTAAAACTTAAGAATCGACGTCCCGCAAGTCAGCCTACGCTTTGTCGGACGATCGACGAAGGCGCCGTGCGGGTCCATCACCGTCAGCCAACAGCGGATTTACCCTTGGCGCTAAATCTTGCGCCTCCATAGAGTGTTGCTGGCATGTTTGTGGCTGCAGGAGTCACAACGTTGCGGTTGGTCGCAGTTCATGCAGGACCCGAGCTTCGTTCCTTCGGCGACGCTACGCGAATTTCCACATGCCTTGCACGAGTATGCTCCGGCTCTAGGAGAGTCCGTCGGTTTGAAATCACGTTCGGGAAGTAGGTGTGTGTCGGCTTCTGTTTCAGTGTGGCAGGTTAGCGCCGTAGCCAGTGCGCGGATGCGAGCAAGCGCGATTTCGCCTTCCTGTTCCTGGCCCAGGATTGAGGTCAAGTAGTCGGCAGGTCTTCGCGATGGATACCTCTTCTTGGTGGCCAACGCAACGAAATTTTGATGCGCGGGGCCACTGGAATGCGCAATTGCGTTCCGCACCACGATCCACTCACTGAGCAGCATCCTGTCTTCGGATCTGTAATCGAGTCGTGAGAAGGGACTTCCGTCCATAAGAGATGATGCCTTTTTGGACAGCTCCTGGAACCTTGAAAGTGCAATGAATTTGCCGTCTGGTGCCACTAGGTCCCGCAAAAGATTCGGGTCGTCAGCTGTCACCTTCGGAAGGACCCCCTGGATTGCTGATGTACCCTGCAGGCATTCGTGCAGGAGGTCTTCAACGAAAGTCTCGAACAATGCGACGATGCGCAGATGAACGAGCTCAACGACGGAGTCGAGCGTCGATTGGCTCAGCTGACTCTTGCGGCGTGCAGCATTTGCATCTTTCAGTACGCTCTGTAGTTCCTTGATTTCGTGCAGGAAAGAGTCCCGCAAATCCGTACCTGACATTCCGCTACTCAGTCGTTGGCGATGAGGTCGCGCAGAAAGCGGATGCGGAGCTCGCGGTTTGCCTTGTGGGATGTTGCGCTTCGAAGGGCGCTTAGCTCGTCTTCCCGTCCTTTATCCTTCAGTTGCCTCTCTGCTCGGTGGAACGCATCCCGGACTTGCGATGGCGTTGGGCGTGCATTCCCGAGGGCAACTGAGTCCTCTTGGGCGGAGCGATCAACATCACGCCGGCGTCCGGCGAGGTCCTGGACATCGGCCCCAGACACTACGGCGAAAGCGGCGTACAGCCATGTGGTCGACCGGAAACGTTTGGGAACAGGTCGATCGGAGTCGTCCCCATACACCTCTTCGAGGTAGTCCATGACGCCAGAGAAGCTGTGTGTCAGGTCGTCCTCATGGGGAACCTGGTCGTCGTATTCGGCGTACAAACGATCGATGTCGGAGTAAGACCTTCCTCTCACACCCTCAAGCAGGAGGCCCAACAGATCGGACGTTTGCTCGACTTCGAGCATTTGAGAGGTCTCCTGAAGTGTGAAGACTCCCCACTTAATCCAGCGCTGATACTGTGCATAAGCAAGGTCGTAGCTCAAGTCTTTGAAGGCGCCGAAGAATTTCGCGTTACGAAGCTCTTGTTTGTTCAGCTTCATTCCGGTCGTATTCATGCGGCGAAAGATCTCCAAGACTTCAACGTTGCTCATTGACGCCGGCAGCACATTCACCGACAGAGGAGTCTGGAGTATGCGTTGTCGAGTTTCTTGATCGAGCTCCGCAAAGGTTTTCCCACCATATTCGGGGTTGTCCTTTTTAGCGACGGTGAACTTATCGGCATCGTTGTAGTCAGGAAGGCAGGACGGGTCCAGGTAGCTCAGTACGGTTCGTAGCCGCTGCTGACCGTCCACGACGTCGCGGATCGTGCTGGAGTCTTCAAGATTGATCCGATTCGTCAAAAAGATGAGTGGAATCGGGTACCCTCTCAGGATCGAATCGATCAGGAGGCCCTTGGCACGAATATTCCACACAGACCGCCGCTGGAAGTTGGGATTCAGCACGAGGGCACCATGGCGTTGCCACTGTAGGAAGTCCCCAATCGTGTACGTTGTCTTGTCGACGTTACTTTCCGGAATCATCGCGGGCTCTCTGTGGTGACGAATGTGTGCCTCGTCATCTTAGTTGTTGGAGTGCAGACGTTCGTCTTCTGACCGGTCAGTTTGCGGGCGACGTCGTTGCTCCTGGCAGTGCTGGGTCATCTTTGCGCTCTCAGCCACGGGTGGAATCAATCCAGGCGGTCATCTCACCAAGGTCATGGGACCACCAAATGGTGAGACCAGCGGATTGGGCGTCAAGGAGATTCTTGGGATTGAAGACTCCTGCGATGGTTACAGCGGGAACGACTAGGGCTTCTCCAAACTTCGTAATCCAGTGAGTGGCCTTTCCGCCAGCTTCGTGGTTCACCCGCTTGTAGGAGTTCACCGCCGAGTTGCTCGTCTTGCACTCAATGGGCATCACGCGTTCGTCCCAGAGTCCGACGATCACGTCGGCTTTCTTCCCGACGAAACTGGATTCCCCGCAGAACTCCCCGGGCTTGGGGGCCCTGCTAGGCGTGGATATCGTTCGGGCGGCGACCTCCACGAAGCCGATTTCTCGAAGTGCATTCTTAACGCGGGTTTCCTGCAATATCTTGGCTGAGTTTCGACGAGCGGTTTGGGTCTTCTGGGTCGCAATAATAGCGGTGGTAGCCACGACCGCCGTATGGCGCTCGATCTCAGTGGGTTCGCGATCCTCTGCAACCCAAGGAAACCTCATCCGGTCCAGAGTTGGCCAGAGCGTGTCCAGTACTCGTTGGACTGAATCCTGTTCGCCCTTAAGCGCTCTTCTGAACACGTCCTTTCCGGCCAAATTCTTGAGGTCATCGTCCGAGATAGGGGGCGCAGCTAAGTACCGGACGACATCTCGATAGCGCTTCTCCGAGAGTATGGGCGAAGCATCGCCGGCCATGAGCTTAAGATCGAGGGTTGCTTCGAGCGCATTCTCGACATGGACGAGTGAGTCTGCATATATCTCCAAGTAGAGCTCCAAGGGTTCGGTAGCTCTACCATCGCGGAACTGCTCGACAGCTACGTCGGCATCGGCACGAAGCCGATCAAGTGCCCATCGGGCTGGATTTTGATGCGTCATAATGCATAAGACTACCGAGGTCTGGAATAGTAAGCCGCTCCATTTCTTTGGGTTCGAATTTTGTCAGGCCTCCAGCGTAGGTTCGGCCCTGTCCCATTGCCACCGAGGTGCTTAGATATCTCGCGAGGGCTCCGAGTTCTTCTTCGCTCATCGGTTGGCGAGGATATATCCCGTGCGCAATATTGATGTGTCGAGCTGCTACTTCGTTTCTTACGAAGGCGGGAGGCCGACGTGCCATGTAGGTGGCAAGGATAGGTGCGGGCGATTTCAATCCGACCGACCACCAGGTCTTACGATTCTTCGCGACGTAACCCTCATGGACTGCGTTCTGTTTGGCTATCTTCAAGAACCTGTTTATCTTGCGCCTGTCCGCCTGATCAAGCTCATCCAGGTCATGTGGAAGATCAATGACCTTTCTCAGCTGATCGGTCGTGGCCAGCACAGAGCCGGCGGCGAAGAGTTCTCGGGCTTTGGTCACGGATGGGAAAAGTACAGAGTCGGGGAGGTCAACTTCTTGGCCAGCAACCCAAGTTGCGTTGGCGCCAGTCACCTGCCCACGGTGCACTCGCGCAATTTCTCCCAGTTCGATGTAACCGGCTGGTACCTTCGTTCTCGTTCGGACAAAGACCGACCAGCGCGGCGCTTCAACAAGTCGTGCTCTGGCAACCGGGCTGGCGCTCCTACGAAGTGGGTCGAGGTCCTTTAGGTGTGGGACGGACCGAAACCCTATGGACTGTGTCGGGTTCCCGATGCGGAACTGAACAACCGCTGCGGTGGTCGCCGTTCCGTCAAATGGAGCCGCTTTGGGTTCGACCACGTGTATCTCTTCACCACCCAAAATCTCGGTGAGCAAGTTGCGAATGATTGATCCGTAATTCACGTCGAGCCATTCGGCAGACGTGACGAAGCAACCGACGTCCCCTGGTCGTCCAAGCGCGCTCGTTGCCAAGTAGAAGTAGGCGTGCAGCCCAGCAAGCCCGCTGATCTTTTGCCCTGAACTCCCTGCGACTCTCTGTGCCCAGGCCTTGTTCTCGGGGGCGATGTTGTGGTGGCGAAGATAGGGAGGGTTGCCGAGGAAGGCGGTCTTGCCGTTAATTTCCGGCAGCTGTATCTGCGTGTAGTCAGCATGCTTAACTTGAACTGAAGCTCCACCACAGACAGCGGCTGCAGCTCTTGTCATCAGAGTCGCCAAGGGGTCGAGGTCCACGGCAACAATACTCATTGAAGGATCTCTCCGCAGAACTGCGGCCGTGTAGCGTCCTGAGCCCGAACCAGCATCAACGACGCGCTCGACGTCCTGTTCCATCGTCCAATCGACCATTGGTTCCACGATGGCTTTTGGAGTGTAAATAGCGCCAGCTGAGCGTCGTTCATCCGCACTCCGCAATTCATAGAAAAGCTCGCCAAGAGGATCGCCCCCCGAGAGAATGCTCTGCCGAGCTCCCTCCACGTCCTTGTCAGATATGGCCAAAGCATCTGCCTGCGAAGCAAGAAGTTCCTGCTCTTCAGCGGAGAGGGGTCCACCCCATCTTTCAGCACCGAGGCGGGCTGCCAAACCAACCACGAATTTTTGAACTTCAGTTTTAGTGTCAGCGGTCATTTTCATCTTTCAAGCGGAAAACTCCTCGGCTGACGCGAATGAAATACCGCTCGTCCTGAAGCGCGCTGCGGTAGGAAGATTGAGGCGCCTCGCCAACGGTCGGTGCCGTACCGTCGCGGATTTCGCGGATCGATGCGGTTTTGTTGACGGCGAACCTAAGGTAGTCCCGCATAGCGGACTTCAACTCGTTGTGCCGCCGACGGGTCTGCTCGATCAAAGTCCTAACACTCTCCGCTCTATCACTCACCAAGTCGACCGTATTGCGTCGACTGCAACCATACCCCAATTGAAGCGACACAAGAATCAGCGCGAAAGCCGCTCAATTCAGTATGCAGCACGGCACCGACCAGAACTGGCCTGCCACATGAAGGGGGCAGCTTAGGCCGGCGTACTGATGCCGGGCAGCTACGTGCGGAGCCGCTCCGTAGATGCCGGAACCGGACCGGCAAAGCTGTCCGCGACTCGCCTGCCGCGGCCTTCGCCCTCTGGAGCTACGAAATCGTGCATGATCATCCAATGGCGATAAAAGGCACTGGAAGCGAAAAATTTCAGCACACTCTGCGAACGGCTGAAGACAGTTTGTGGGTCTCCTTTCAGGATTCACGCCTTTATGCGCAGAGGGGGGACATCGGGGATCCCAGGGAGGACGCCCTTGCGCATTTTCTCGGTCAGCGCCTACCTAGCCGTTACGCCGTAGCAAGCGGTGAGGTGGTCGACACGAATGGGACGCAGTCTGGTCAGACGGACATCCTTATCTACGATCGGAGCGTGACGGCGCCGCTGACTCACGGGCGAAACGTAATTCTTCCAGCTGAGGCGCTTCTTGCCGCAGTGGAGGTCAAGTCTCTTCTCACGCTGGACGAGATCAAGAAGTCCATCGGAGGGATCAAGGCGCTCCATACTCTGAGGCCATGGGACGCGCCGTACGGGGTTGTGAATGGAACAAACGGCAACGTAACCGATCCTGACCTACCCCGCATTTTAACATCGGTTTTCGCCTATGAATCGAATCTCGGAAAGTCGGATTGGGAGAAGAAGGAACTCAAACGAGTGCGGGACACGTGTACTCAGGTCGGCATGCCGGTTCCGTGCCTCGATCGCGTTGTGGTTCTTGACCGCGGACTTATTAACCCCGCCTACGGCAAAGCGCTGATTCCAGGTGAGAAGGGAGTCCTAGGGCATTGGTTCTTCAACCTTGTAAACTTCCTGGCGCGCGAAGCTGGCCGCCGCCGATCATTTCCCTGGAACGACTACCACGGGCCCGCAGGCAGGGCATGGATCACGGTCGATGTCCATAAATTTGACGCGCCCGCTGCTCGCCGCGCCACGGCCTCTGAGCGTGGCCAAGCCCGCAAAAAGCTGTACCGGGACCACTAATAGGGGCGCCTCCCAAAGGGCGGTGAACTGATGACTTACCTTTGTCCGGTTCATGAGACCCAATGCAATTGCAGATTTCGTGTCCGGTTGCCTGGCTCGAGCACCAAACAGTTCCGCGGTCTCGGCGGGCATGTATCGGCGCCCCTTCGTGAGGGGCATCAGATGGGCTACCTGGCACTTGGCCAGCTTGAGTTGTCTGCCGCGGAGCCAGCCATCGGATTTGGCGACCTGCATGCCGCGCAGGTGCAGGCAGGCGCGCGAATGTGCAGTCCTCGCCCGGCCCGGGCCCGGGCCCCGCGGCCAGTAGGTTGTGTGGTCCGACGACCTAAGCCTCCGCCACCCGCAGCACCCCCACCGCCGCCACCAAATAGGGCGCCGGATCCGGATCCGTCCCGGCGGCCCACTGCATCCAGGCCTCGAACGTCGCGCCGATCAACGCGGCGCACAGATACCCCGCAACGTCCTCGGGGACGCCGGCTGACACCAGGTACGCCCGGGTCCGCTCGCGCTGCGGCGCCAGGGACTCGTAGCTCCGGCTGGCCAGCTCGGGGTGCTCGGCGATCAGCCGCAGCCGGCCGCGCGTGACCGCCAGGTCGGTCAGGACAGCAACGCCGGCGACCGCCGCGTAGCGCAGCCCCGCCAGGATGTCGCCGTCGGGACCTTCAACGCGGGCCGAATCCAGTACCAGGCCCGAGGCCTCGACCACCGGTTCCATGCCGCCCCAGACGAGCTCGGCCTTGCTGGAGAAGTACCGGTACAGGCTCTTGCGCCCGATTCCCGCCGCGCG
>NZ_JBFTKI010000039.1:0-35646 GCF_056395875.1 Arthrobacter sp. 05T45
GCCCGGCTCCTGCCCGCTGCTCGAGAACATTGCCGAGGACACAACGAAAATTTCCCAGGAGTTCTGGCTGCCGACAGGGATGACCATAGAGTTTTTGATCCCGAAGTCGCAGCAGGTCATGCAGTTCCAAGCGCTCCCGGCCATGAAGGAGTAAGCAGCAACACCGCTGTCCAAGGCAAGAGGAGGAGCCGCCAGACCGCAACGGGCATCAACAAAAATGGGCCCCCGCAGGGGGCCCAGAAAGGAGATTTGTACACATTCAGAGGCCCAACAAGCCCCTGCACAGGGAAAACACGTGCCCGAGGTGGGACTCGAACTGCCTTCCAGCCCTTGCGAACACTGGACTCCCCCGGAAACATGCCGAATCCGGCCCGATCCGACCCCGGTACGGCCCGATCCGACACCCAAAATGTGCACAATGTACACACCCCCGAAAACAGCCAGTTCAACTCATTTCGGCCACGAGCGGCGCCCACATCACAGGGGCGCGGCACTTCTTTGTGCTGACAAAATTCTTCTCCCTTGAAATCGGGATCATCACCATGATCACGGGGGGATTTGTCGGGGCGGAGACGGGTAATCCCTGTCAGGCGACTACTGGGACTAACTGGGTGCTTGCGACAGCCTTCAGGGTGAACCCCTCGGTTTCTGCCCGGTCGCGGGTGATGCCCGTGCCGGCGGCGAGTAGTTTGCGGGCGGCCATATGGTCCGCGGGCGCGTTGACCGATTCCACAGCCGTGAGGACGCCGTCCCTGAAGCAGAGGACGGAGAACTTAGCTGCCGCCTGATCACCCAGGACCAGCGTGTCGTCATCGGGTCGTGCGATCCCAGCCATCTGCAGCCGGTATGGGCCCTGTGTGGACCAGAACCAAGGCAGCTCCGTGTACGGGTGGTTAGCCCCTAGGACCGTGCGGGCGGCATGACGGGCCTGATCGGTGGCATTCTGGACCGACTCCAGACGCAGACGGACCTGGGCGTGTGCGCTGGGGAAACTGGCGCAGTCGCCGACCGCCAGAACGGCAGGGTCAGCTGTGCGCAGCGTTTCATCGACAACGATGCCGTTGCTGGTTTCGAGGCCGGCGTCCGAGGCCAGGGTGTCGTTGGGCTGAACGCCGATGCCCACGAGGACCAGATCAGCAGGATAGGAAGCCCCTGTGGTGGACACTGCGGCTCCGACGCGGCCATCCGCGCCGGGCTCGAAGCGGTCAATGCCTTCGCCGAGGCGCAGGTCGACGCCTTGTGAACGGTGGGCGGCTGCGAACCACTCACCCATGACGGGGGTCAGTGCACGTCCCATCGGGCGAGGCGCGAATTCCAGTACGGTCACGCCGCATCCGTGGGCCAGGGCGGCGGCGGCGAATTCCAGTCCGATGAATCCGGCACCGATGATGACGATATTGCGGGCGGTGGGCAGCGCCGTGTGCAGCGCTTCTGCATCTGTCAGGGTTTTCAGTCCATGGATGCCGGACAGGGATGCGCCCGGGCAGCTCAGCATCCTGTTTCGGGCACCGGTCGCGAAAACGAGGTGGTCGTAATCGAGTGAACCTTTGGTGAGCTTGACCTTCCGTTCCGCCCGGTCGATAGCGAGTGCCTGGGCGCCTTCATGGAGTGTGACGTTCTTGTCCACGAAAAAGGAAGCTCCGCGCAGCGGCAAGGGAGCTGGCTCCTGGCCCGGGGCCAGGTAGTCCTTGGACAGCGGCGGGCGCTGATAGGGCAGTCCGGATTCCTCGGCGATCACATGGATCTCGCCCCCGTACCCCTCGGTCCGCAATGTATCGGCGACCTGTAGGCCGGCCTGTCCGCCGCCAATGATGACAACGCTCATGTCATTGCCCCGCTTCTAGAGTTGGCCGGCAGGGATGTCGACGACAATCCCTGTGAGTTCTGCGTCGATTTTGATCTGGCAGCCCAGCCGTGAGCTGTCCATCCGCTCCGCGGTGGTGCAGTCGAGCATTTCGTCTTCGTCGTCGCTGATCTCGGGCAACGCCTCGGCATATTCCGGCCGCACGTAGACGTGGCATGTGGCGCACATGGCCTGCCCTCCGCATTCGCCGATGATGCCGTCAATGCCGTTGCTGACGGCGGCGCGCATCAGTGTTGTGCCTTCCTCGACCTGGAGGGTTTGCTGGGTGCCGTTTGGCTGGGTGTAGGTGACGGTGGGCATCGTTGCTCCTTGTATTCGGGGGTGCTCTTAGTTCCAGGTGACGGGAAGGCTGGTCAGGCCGCGGAAGACCCAGCCGTCCCAGCTCTCATTCCGCCGCTCGTCTACACGAAGCCCTGGGAAGCGCTTGTAGGCCATCGGTACGGCAATCTGACCGATGGAGGTCTTTGCGGCCCAGTGCCCGGCGCAGAGGTGGACGCCGCTGCCGAAAGCGAGGTGGGGGCGCTTTGGCCGGTGGATATCAAAGTCTGCTGCAGAGGCGCCGAAGTGGGCGGCGTCGTGGTTGGCGGATGCAACGACCACGCCGATCCCGGCGCCGGCGGGGATCCGGACCCCTTCGAGGACGGTTTCCCGGGTCGTTTGGCGCGGGTACATGCCGATCGGTGATTGCCACCTGACGGCTTCGTCAAACACGGACGCCCACAACGAGGGGTCGGCGAGGACCTGCGCCCGCTGTTCGTGGTGGCTGCTGAGGACCCAGACCATGTTGGTGACCATGTGTTGGGGCTCGTTCAATCCGCCGGAGATGGTCAGCTTGACATTCGCTGCAACGTTGGATGTTGGCAGCCCGCTGTTTGCGAACGCGGACACCATCGAGGCATCCGGATTCTGCCGGTAGTAGGGGATCAGTTCCTTGAGTAAAGCATCGGCCTCCGCGGTCGAAGCGTCACACCGGTCCCAGATCGACTGATCGTCCAGGACGTTGCCCATGCCCGCGATGAAGTCGTGGGACCAGCGGCGGACCTGCTCCACTGATACGTCCTTCAGCCCCAGCAGGTCGATGAGGTTCTGCGAGGCCACAGGGGCGGCATAGTCCCGGTTCAGGTCCGCCTCCTCTGGGCCAAGCTCGGCGACATTCTCAAGGTAGGTTTCGGCGTTGCGCTCAAAGACCGGGCCCCAGACTTCCTTGATGGACTTGGGACGAAGCACAGGATTTACCGGTGCCCGGTCTACTGAATGCTCCGGATCATCCTTGCGCAGCATCGGCTGGGCACCGATGGCCCGGGTCATCGTGGCGCCGGAAACGTTGGCGGTGAAGATCTCCTGATCCTGTTCCACCGTGTGGCAGCCGGCGTAGTTGGTGACGAGGAACTTGTTAACCTGCGGAACCCAGGCGACCGGCGACTCTGCCCGCAGCCGGGCATAGGTCGGGTAGGGATCCGATGCAAGTTCGGCCACGTCAACCCAGTCAGCCACGACGTAGTCGGCGGCGTCCTGCGAAGCGGTGGTGCGAGCTTGATCGCTGCAGCCGGGCACCGAGGCCGCGTCATCGCTTCGGGTCTCCGAGTTCCCGTGGTAGGGGCACTGTGCGGCTTGTGTCGTCATTGTTGTCTTACTCCTACTGGCACGTCGTTGTGTAGCCGGTCCTACTGGCACTTCCTTGTGTAATCAGTGTCACAGGCAATCTTTCTCTAGTAAACTGCGAATATCAGTAGAAGTATTTCGATTCTTTAGGAGAAGTGATATTCGTGCCGAAATTCACGTTTCGTCAGCTCGAACTCTTCGCCGCACTGCCGGAACACACCACCCTGGGATCCGCGGCGCAACAGCTCCACATCTCCGAATCAGCGCTCTCGCATGCCATCAGCGAGCTGGAGGCAGCGTTGGGGGAACAACTGTGCATCCGGAGGAAGGCCCGGGGCATGCACCTGACGCCGACCGGGCGCCACTTCGCGAAGCGGGCCGGGGAACTGCTTCGCGAGGCCAGCGCACTGGCAGACGGATTGGGTGAGATCCGCGGCGAGCTGAAGGGGCCGATGTCGCTGGGCTGCTATACGGGCCTGGCAAGCAACGTCCTTCCCGCCGTGCTTGAAGGCATGGCAAGCCTGCACCCCAAAGTCGAAATCAGCATCACGGTAGGAGACCACGCCGACCTGTTGCCGGCACTTGAAGATGGAACCCTGGAC
This sequence comes from Arthrobacter sp. 05T45, assembly GCF_056395875.1. Taxonomy (NCBI): domain Bacteria; kingdom Bacillati; phylum Actinomycetota; class Actinomycetes; order Micrococcales; family Micrococcaceae; genus Arthrobacter; species Arthrobacter sp. 05T45. The sequence continues at coordinate 4,069 of NZ_JBFTKI010000039.1, forward strand.
ACGGCCATCGTCTACGACATTAGCTTGCCAGCGGACGTGGAGCGCAGGGTCATCTACAAGACCGAAGTCATGGCCGTTCTGGGGGCCAACGATTCACTTGCTGAAGAAGACGACGTGGATCTCGCTGATCTGGCGACCAAGCCACTCATCATGCTCAACACGGCCCCCAGCACGGAATATACGCAGTTGATGTTCGCTCAGCGTGGGCTCAAGCCAAACGTGGGTGCAGTAGTCCCGCAAATCGATCTTGTCCGGGCGATGGTCGGGCGGGGGCTCGGCTACAGCCTCTTGATGTCGCGGCCCAATCAAATCCCGGTTTCCAGCGAGGGCAAGGGACTCGTGACCCGGCACCTTCGCCCCCGCGCCGGCCAGACCTCCGTCGTTGCGGTCTGGCCAAAAGAAACGATGCTGACTGCCCGGGCACTGGCTGTCATCCAATATGCAGTCGAGGTCCTGGACGCCATTGAACCCGAATAGCGACCGCCGGGCGCAAGAAGACTCAAGACCGAGGGTCGGCGCCCGCCCCATTCCTGGACGGTTTCAGGGTGCGTTGCGTGCTGACTCTCGAGTGGACGCCTGGATAATGACCACGTAGTTCCGGAAGCAGGAACGCTCTCTTACCAGGCGGACCGCTCCCGGGATTCCCCGAACGGCACTTCTTCACTGAGTTCTAGGACGTACCGGCCTGCGTGATGGCGGGTGACCAAAATGCCGGCGGGCCGGCGGCTCAGAGCCACTTCGACGAGCGACGACTCAGCCTCGTTCAGTAACTTGTCGACAAGATTTGGGTCAGCAGTGGACACCTCGCGCCACCCTTCCGAATATTCCGGGAGAGAAGGGCTTTGATCGTGTACCGCGGATCTGGTCGGAGTCGGGTTGGGGAGTAACGTCAGATGGGACATAGTGTGACGCCATCCCCGCGCAGGAACAGCCTGCGGTCAGCCGTTCCGTTCTCGATCACCCAAATCAGATGCCCGCGATCTCCGACCGCGTCTACCCATCCGGCGTACTGGAGATCCCCCAGACACACCTCGACGCCGTCGCCTGGGCTCAGGTATTCCCATTGGTGGATGGGCCGCTGGGTGGGCCGTGGCTGAAGCGTGACTCCAGCATTCATCGCATACTCACTTTTTGTCCCTCCGGTTCCTTGTGAGTGGGTTGGATGCGGCGGCCGCACGTTTTGCACGTGCGGCCGCCGCAGGTGATGGAAAAGAAGCGTCAGATGATGGCGGCCTTCAGTTCTTTGGCGGCCAGGCTGGGATCCGCGGCTCCGTAGATTGAGCCGCCCGCTACGGCCACGTCCGCCCCTGCCCGCTGGACAGCGTTGATCGTCGAGAGGTTTACTCCTCCGGCTACTGAGAAGGGGATGCGCGCTTCTTCGCCGGCGGCCAGTAGCCCCTTGAGGTCATAGCCGGGCTGTGACTGCTCATCAAGGCCGGCGTGGAATTCCACGAACTTGGCGCCAAGGGCACGCGCTTCCTTGGCGCGGGAGACTTTATTGGATACCCCAATGAGGTCCACAACGATGCCTTTGCCGTGCGCGCGGGCGGCTTTCACGGCGCCGGCGATGGTCGAGTCGTCTGCACTGCCCAAGACTGATACCAGGTCGGCGCCGGCTTTGAAGGCGATGTCAGCCTCCAATTCTCCGGCGTCCATGGTCTTCATGTCAGCGAAAACGATCTTGTCGGGGTGGGCATTCTTGATGGCGGTGACAGCGGAGAGGCCTGCAGCCTTTATCAGGGGTGTTCCGAGTTCGATGATGTCCACGTATTCGGCTACTTTGGCGGCCAATTCGAGGGCGTCTTCGACGGTGAGGAGGTCCATTGCAACTTGGAGTTTCATGATCGGCTCTTTCTTTAGGAAATGTTGGGCAAAAGGAATTCAGGGGTGAGTTGTTGACGGGTGTTTCCGCTGCATCAGTCGTCGCCTCCGTCGTCGCCATCCTGAGTCCTGCTATTCGAGATTGGCGTGCCGGGTCCAGAGCTGTTCGGAAGAAATGCTGGTTTCCTCCCAGAGGGCTTGGAACACCGCTTCGGTGGCGAGGAATGGCACCTGTTCGAAGAGGCTTCCGGAATATTGCCGGGACGCACCCGATTGGTGGTCGCTTTTCTGCGGGGCCGGGATTACCACGAGCATGTCGGATACTGCAGCCAGTGGGGAGTTTGTGTTGGCAGTGAATGCGGCCACCTTTGCACCGGCCTTTGCCGCAGTTTCTGCCGCCTTCACCACGCTTGAGGTTGTTCCGGATCCAGAGGCCACCACCAGCAGATCCCCGGCGCGGATTGCAGGAGTGGTGGTGTCCCCTGCGATGTGGACCGTGAGGCCGAGATGCATCAGGCGCATAGCGGCCATCCTGAGAACCAGTCCACTGCGGCCTGCCCCTGCGACGAACACCCGGTTAACGGTGGTGAGATGGGTGGCCAGGTGAGCAAGTTCCTGTTCATTGATGCAGTCTGCCGTCTCTCCAACCTCGCCCCGGATCAGAGTGAAGCTGTGGCCGATGGCGCCCGCGGTTTTTTGACTGACAGGTGTTGCTGTTGGCATGGTTCCCAATGTCTCTCCTTTGACGGGGTGAGCCGTATTTAGCCAGCCGTTGAGTCGCTGGATGTTTTATCCTCGATACGTCCCGGCGCCCATCACCCATTACGGCGGGCCGAACCTGTCGGAAGCCGGTAGCGGCGCCGCCTACGGTGATATCGTCTGCCGTTCAAGGGCAAACCGGGCATATTCTTCCAACAGCACGGGATCATCCACCGACCCGAGATCCGCGACCGTTTCCAACCGCGCTCCTTGAAGAAGCCGCTTGATGGGGACTTCCAGCTTCTTTCCTGTGCGGGTATGCGGAATTCCGGACATGAAGACAATCTCGTCGGGCAGGTATCGGACGGAGAGGTTCTCACGGATTGATCTTGTGATCGCCTCTTGGGTCACGTCCGGGTTGGCGCCGTCGGCCAAATGGACGAACAGCGGCATGTAGTAGTCAGTGCCCAGTTCGGCACCGACCACCAGCGCCTCGGCGACTTCCGGCAGCGATTCGACCACCGTGTAGATGTCTGCCGAACCGAGCCGCAGCCCGTTGCGGTTGAGGGTCGAGTCGGAACGGCCGTGGATGAGGATGCCCCGGTGCGTGAACTCGATGTAGTCCCCGTGCCGCCACACCCCCGGATACATCGCGAAGTAGCTCTCGTGGTACCGGCTGCCGTCGTCTCCCCAGAAACTCAGCGGCATCGAGGGCATTGCCTTGGTCACCACCAGTTCGCCCTTTCCCCGGGTGGGATTGCCGGCTTCATCCCACGACTCCACGCGCACTCCGAGGGCCGGAGCCTGGATGTAACCGACATGGACCGGCAGTGTCGGAGATCCTCCCACGAAGATGGAGGCGATGTCGGTGCCACCACTCATCGAACTCAACCAGATGTCACCCACATTGCCGTAAACCCAGCGATAACCGTCGGCCGAAAGCGGCGATCCAGTGACCTGAAGGGATTTCAGGGCACCCAGGTCGTGGTCGCGCATCGGTAGCAGTGCGGCCTTCGCGCAGGAATGGACAAATCCAGCACCGACACCTAGGACCGCGACCTGCTCGGCAGCGGCAATCTGCCACACCCTGTCGATGGACGGGAAGGTGGGGTTTCCGTCGACGAGTACCGCCGTCGCCCCCACGCCCAGTGCGGAGACGAGTGCATTCCACAGCACCCAGCTCGTCGAGGCCACATTGAGATAGCGGTCCCCGGGCCCCAGGTCGGAGTGGATGAGGAGCATCTTCATTTCCTCAAGCAGCGCCCCGCCGTGGCCATGCACAATGCCCTTGGGAATGCCCGTTGTCCCGGAGGAGAATAGGACCCACAGGGGGTGGCTGAACTCGACGTCGTCAAAGACGAGCTCCGCCCATTCGGCCACGGCCTGTGCCCAGTCCACGGCCGGGGCCCTGGTTGGGACACTCGGGACGGAGGTATGCCGTCCCACCCAGATCACGTACTCGAGGGTGGGGAGCTGGGCGAAGATCTCCCCCAGCTCCGCGCGGCGGTCCCGGTCCTTCCCGCCAAGCATGTAGCCCGGGGCGGCGATGACGACCTTTGGACCGAGCTGGGCGAACCGCGAAACGATCGCACCCGGGCCGAACTCAGGGGCGCAGACGGACCAAATAGCACCGATAGTGGCAGTGGCGAGCAGCCCGACGACGGCTTCGGCAACATTCGGAAGGATTCCGACGACCCGGTCCCCGTGGCCCACCCCGCGGTCCCGAAGGTGCGCGGCGAGGGATGCCACCTCGCGCCTCAGCGCGTCCCAGGTGACCTCTTCGCGCGTCCCGTCCTCGGCGATGCCCACCAGCGCAATTCCTTCGTGGCCCTGCAGCAGGTGCCGGGCGAAATTGAGAGTGCGTCCCGGAAACCACCGCGTGTGCGGCATGGCGTCAGTGGTGCAGACCGGTCCTGCCGTACCGCCGAACTCGACTCCCGCAAACCGGGCAAAGAGTTCCCAGAACTGTTCCGGCTCATCCACCGACCACTGCCAGAGCTCGTCGTAGCCTGCACTGACATCAATGCCTTGCCGGCCCAGGAAGGCGGCGAATTGCCCGATGCCGGTCTCCGCGCTGCGTTCGAGGTCGGGCTCCCAGATCACTTCGCCGTCTGCGGCGTGGGCGTTGAGGATCATGCGCTCTCCAAGGGCCGGGAAGCTTCCCTGCGTCGCTCGGCGATCTGGGATGCTGTGAGGGGCTCGGTTCCGATCAACACAAAAAGGACCCGGGCCGTGCGGTCGGTGCGATTGGACCACGCGTGGCTGGTGGCGCGTTGCACGGCCACGTCGCCGGCGCGCATGGTTGCCTCACCCTCGTCGACCAGCAGCGTGATCTCGCCCTCGAGCACGACAGCGTAGTCCAGCGAGTCGGTGCGATGGAACCAGAAGTGCTTGGAGCCGCTGTGCTCGGCGCCTGCTTCGGCCTCGTCGTGCCCGTCGAGCTCGCTAAAGATCACCGAACCCGCCTCGTCCGGATAGACGGCGTCCGGCGGGAAGTCTGCAATGCGCAGGATCGTCTCGCCGGCAGCGGGGAAGCTGGGAATCTCGGCGTCGGCCGCGGCCGGGTCCGCGTCGGTGACGTGGTCGATGCGTCCGGCCGCGGTCAGCCAGGGCACGGTGGCACCGAATCCCGGAATCACTTCCGAGGACCAGTGGTTGGGCGCGGCACCGTCCGAGAGGATGATGGCGCGTCCCTGGTCGTCGTGCCCGGTGACGATGCGGCGTACTGGGGGGCGGGTCATCAGACCACCCATTCTTCGTGCGGGTAGGTGCGCGGCTCGGGCCACCAGGGAGCCTTCTGGCGTTCGGTGGAGATCGGTGTGCGCAACGTGCCGACGCCTTCGAGCTCGAGTTCAATGACGTCGCCGGGCTTCAGGAACTTTCCGATTTCAACGCCGGCGCCGAAGCCCATCGTGCCCGATCCAATGATGTCGCCCGGCTGCAGGCGGTCGGAGATCGAGACGTAGGCCAGCAGCTCTGCGGGGGTGTAGACAAAGTCCTCGACCTTGGTGTCGGAGAGCACCTCCCCGTTGACGCGGACCTGGCCGCGCAGTCCCTCGATGGAATCGATTTCGTCCATGGTGGTGACCCAGGGGCCAATGCCGTAGCCGAAGTCCTTGCACTTCTGCGGGCCCATGCCGATCGCCATTTCCGCGCCTTGGATATCGCGTGCGCTGAAGTCGTTGAAGACGGTGATGCCAAAGAGGTGGTCCAGCGCCGTGTCCGGGGTCAGGTCGCTTCCGGACTTGCCCACGACGTAGCCGACCTCGAGTTCCCAGTCGAGGGCTTCGGTGAAGTCGGGGTAGGGCAGAACCTGGTTGTGGCCATAGGACATGGCCGTAGTGCCCTTGAAATACCCCGGACGCTCGTAGATCGACCTTGCCGGCTGTGCCTTGGCGACAATGCGGTGGAAGTTCTGGATGTGCTGCTCGAAGGTCAGCCCGTCGCGAATGACCGGGGCGTCGACCGCCGCCCGCCACGAGACCTCATCGATGGCAAGCGAAGCGTCGTCGGCCGCGGCAAGCGCAGCGTGTGCGGCGTCCAGGAATACGGCGCCTCCGCCGATTCCCGCCGCCAGGCTTCCGGGAAGCACCGCCAGGGCGAGAGCCCGGGCGCGCTCGGGCTCGGCAGCCTTGCGCTGCAGCGTCAAGGCATAGGCGCGGGCAAGGTCAATAACCCGGCCCTGCTCCGGCTGGGCCGCGACGAGTCGAATCTGCTCGCCGTCGGGCGTGGGCACTGCTATACGTCCCAGTTTCATGGTTGCTCCTTTGGACATCAAACATACGATACGTACAGTATCGCATTGGGTTGGTGGGGTTGCAATAGACAAGTTCGTGGGGGTGACGCTCAGTTACCGACCGTGGCGGCCCGGGTGGCCCTCAGGAGTGGTTCGCCGTCGCAGAGCTCCTCCAGCCCGATGTCCGGCGGAAGCATGCCCAGGCTTCGACGGATCCCGGTCAGCAGTCCAAGTCCGCGCTGATCCACCGCAAGCGTGCGGGCGCGCGCGCCCCAGGCCGCCGTGGCCGCCGCCTGGTAGCCGCAGCGTTCAAGCAACTCGATTCCCTCCGCGTCGGTCATCGACTCTCCGGCCGCCACCCCGCGCACCAAAGCGCCCAGGTAGCGTTCCAGCTCTGCGGAAGCGAGAAGCTCGGCGCGGACCACCAGGCCTTGGCCCGGCAGTTCCGGCAGCAGGGCATTGACGTCCACCACGCGCCGCATCCAGGCCTTTTCGGCCAGTTTGTCGAACGGCGGCCCGAGCAGGGTCGCGTCCACTTGGCCGCCGAGCAGCGCGTCCAAGCGTTCGCGAACGCCGCCCACCACCACGTAGTCGACCTCGACGCCGGCGTCCCGTAGCAGGTGCTTGGCGATGAGCGCGAAACCGTTGTCGGGGGCGTCCACGGCGAACCGGCACCCGGCCAGGTCCGCGAGGGATTCCACGTCACCGCCTGCATGGATGCCCAGCTGCGTGGTCTGCTCGACCTGGGCAACCAGGCGCACGTCGGCGCCGGCCCGGGTCCATTCGAACAGGTTGTCGATAGCCGTGACCACCATGTCCTGCTCCCCGGCAAGCAGGGCCCGCAGCTGCTCCGCGCTCGAGGGCGTCCGGGTGGGCAGCACCTCAACACCGCGCAGAAATCCCAGCTCGGCCGCCAGCAGATAGGACACCGGCGGAACGAAGTGGCTTTGACGCAGGATCACGGGGCGGCCCCGCCGGCCGCGGCGACCGCGTCCGGGCGATCCACATACCAGGGAGGCAACTGCCCGCTAGGCCCACGGACCGTTGAACGCTGGATGCCGAGACCAGAGATTTCCGCCTCCATCACGTCGCCGTCCCTCAGGTAACGGCCCCAATGCGAACCGTTGCCCGCAGGCGAACCGGTGATGAGGACATCGCCGGGCAGCAGCACGGCCACCGAGGAGGCGTAGGCGATCAGGCTCGGGATGTCGAAGAGCAGGTCATCGGCCAAGGCATCCTGCATCAACGTGCCGTTGAGGCTCAAGCGGATGCGGAGCTTCGCAGGATCCGGGACGAACCGCTTCGGCACCACGTAGGGGCCGGTGGGGAAGAACGTCGGCTGGTTCTTGGCACGGAACCAGTCGGTGCCCATCATCGCGATGTCGTTGCGCGGTACGAGCGTGCGCGCCGTGATGTCGTTGACGATCGTATACCCGGCCACGTAGTCGAAAGCGTCTTCGGCCGCGACCCGGTGCGCCCTGCGGCCGATGACCACGCCAAGCTCCAGTTCCCAGTCGACGTTTCCGCCGACATCCGGCAACTTCACGTCATCGTAGGCGCCGCAGACCGCCGAGGGGATCCCGGTCCAGACGTAGGGGTCGCCCGTCCGGCCGCGCTCGTCGATTTCGGCTGCGGCGTCGGCGGCCAGTTGCGCCGCATCGGCGCCTTCCTTGCCGAGCTTGTGGGCCACACTCATCTGCAGGACGTGCTCACGGTAGTTCGCCCCCGCGGCGATGATGGTGCCCACCGGCTGCACCGGCGGCAGCACCCGCAGCCCGTCGAGCGGGCGTGCGCCCGCCGCTGCCGGGGCGATGGCCTCGAGGGCGTCCAGGTGCGCATCCCAGTCAGCGAACAGGTCCCCGATCCGCCCGATTCCCGGCACCACTGTGCGCAGGTCAACGACGTCGTCGCCGAAGACCACACCGGGAAACTCCTCCCCGCCGTCCTCGAAAGTGCCCAGCATGAATCCGTTCACGCGTGCCTCTTCCATGAATCCTCCATTAGTCATTGTCTGCTGCCGCTATACCGGTGGGGCCACGTACAGGCCCTTGTCGCGGTCGTTGAACATTTCGCGGGCGATGAATTCGTCCATGTCGCCGCCGGTTCCCCATTGGTCGGAGGTCTCGGGGTCGCGCGTGTCAAAGATGCTTGGATGCCAGGTATCCTCATCCACCGAATCCAGCTCGGTGGTGTATTCCATGGTGTTCCCGTTGGGATCGTGGAAGTAGGTGAAGGTGTTGTCCCCGGCCTTGTGGCGGCCAGGGCCCCAGATTTTCTTGAACCCGGACCGCAGCAGCTTGCCGCTTCCGCGCATGTACTCGTCGATGCCGCGCAGCTCGAAGGACGCGTGCTGCAGCGAGGCATGCGGACCGCGGGAGATCGCTATGGAGTGGTGTTGTGCATTGCAGCGCATGAAGTAGAAGAGGTCGCCCATGTGCGGGTGGTTCAGGGTGTCGGAGAGACGGAAGCCCAGATGCTGTTCATACCAGGCGCGCATCTTTTCCGGTTCCGGGGAGTTGAGCACCACGTGGGAGAGCCGCACCGGGATCGCCTCGCGTTCCTCGATCTTGCGGTGCTTGCGCACCTCAACATCGGAGGAGACCTCGATGGTGCGTCCCTCCAAGTCGAAGAAGCGGAAGCCGTATCCCCCACCGAGGGTCTTGACGTCATCGGGTTCGCCAATGAGCTTCACGCCCTTGGCAATGAGGTCCGAGGCGAGCTGGTCCACCGAGGCCTTGTCCGCCGCGCCGAACGCGACCATGTCAAGGCGCTTCTCCTCGGCCTCGCGCACGCGGACCGAATACTGTTCCGGGGATCCCTCGGCGGCGAAGTAGGTCACGCCGCCGTCGTTCTCCATTTCGGTGAGGCCCCAGTGGTTCTTGTAGAACTCAACCTGCTTCTGGTAGTCGGGCACCGCGATGTCGAAGTGCCTCAGGTGTGTGATGGGGCTGAATGCCATGATGGTCTCCTGTGTTCTGTCCGTTTGACGCGGATGTGGGTTTAGATGCGTGCCGGCACGTTGTGGCCGGCCTGCGGAATGCTGCGGATGAGGCGCTCCAGGGCCTCGGGGGTGTCGCCGAGGCCCAGGATGTAGCGGTCCGGGCGAACGACGACCGCCTGGGCGCCGGCGGCGGCAAGGATCTGGCCGACCTTGGCCGGATCGAACAGGACCACGACGTCGGCATGTTCCTCAAGTAGTTCCCGCAGTGGGGCCGGGACCGCGGCATAGAGCTCGCGGGTTGTTGCCACCAGGAAACGGCTTCCCACCATGTCATCCAGGCGCACCCCGTCGGCGAGGATCGGCTGCATGCCGAGCCGGCCGGCGCGTTCGTCGGTGCCGCCGTCGTGCAGGCCAGGGCCCAGCGCGGGTGAGATCGGTGCGGATGCGGCGGGGTTTGCGCGGATGAAGGCGTCACGCTGCTTCGCGGTGTCGGCGTCGGTGGTTTGCATGAAGCCCGCCGCCCGGGTTGCCTGCTCGACCCAGAACCGTGCATGCGGCATGCGTTCACTCTCGTAGGTGTCAAGGAGGCTGTCGTCGGCCGCACCGCGCTTGACGGCATCGAGCTTCCACACCAGGTTGGCCACGTCGCGTATTCCGGCGCATAGGCCCTGACCAAAAAGCGGTGGCGCCTGGTGGGCTGCGTCCCCCGCCAGGAAGATGTTCCCGGCGCGCCACTGCCGTGCGATGCGGCCACGGAAGGTATAAATAGCGAGCCGGTCTGCAGTGAATCTGTCTGTCGGCAGCACGCCGTGGCTGATCTTTTCCACACCCGCAGGGGTGGCAATTTCCTCGGGGTCGTCCCCCGGCATCAACATGAACTCCATCCGCACCCGTTTGCCGGGGAGGCGGATCCACAGGGCGGGCCTTGTGTGATGACCCAGGAAGATCATGTCGGAAGACAGGCCGGGGCCCTCTTCCAAAATGCCGTCCGCGACAAGCCACTGTGCATCCTCGCCCAGCTTTTCGCACTCGATGCCCAGCGCCTGGCGGCTTGGTGAACGTGCCCCGTCCGCTGCGATGGCCCAGCGGGCGCGAATTAAGGATTCCGCGCCGTCGGAGCCACGCACCGCCACCTCGACGCCCGGTCCCTCATTGCGCACGGAGAGCACGCTGGTGCCTCGGCGGAGCTCGACGCCGGGAAGTTCTTCCACGACATCCCGCAGCAGGACCTCGATGTCCGGTTGGTGAAAGGTGAGATCGTCGTGCCAACCCTGGGTGCCAAACTGACCCGTGGGCAAGGACACCAGGACTTCCCGCTCCTCGTTCTCGATGTGGAAGGAGGACATCGGCAAAGTTACCTCGGCAAAGCGCTCGGCGACTCCCAGCGATTGGAGGGTGCGGAAGGTTTCACCATCAAAGTGCACGGCGCGGGCAGTTGGCCAAACCTGGACATCACGCTCCACCCCGATGGCGGTCAGACCTGCGCGCCCCAGCAAGGCCAGCGCAGTGACTCCTACAGGCCCTCCCCCGATCACTACCACGTCGACGTTGACGTTAGCCATCTTGCTCCTTCAAGTTCAGTACGTATCGTTTCGAATAAAAAGTAACATGCATCACTTAGCCGCACAAGGGCACGGGTGGGCTTGAATGCGCGTCTAGCCTTGCGACTCAGGCCTTCCAGACGGTCTTGAGGTTGCAGAACTCCCGGATGCCGTCCGCGGCGAGCTCACGCCCGAACCCGGAGCGCTTGATCCCGCCGAACGGAAGCTCCTGGTGCGAGACGGTCATGCCGTTGACGAACACCGCGCCGGCGTCAAGATTGGCCGTGAACCATTCCTCTTCCTGGGCGTCGCTGGTCCAGACCGCGCTGGAAAGCCCGAAGGTGGTCTGATTGGCGATCCGCAGGGCGTCCTCGCGGTCCGCCGCACGATAGAGCGAGGCGACGGGCCCAAAGGTCTCCTCCTGGATGATCCGCATCCCGTCGCTGAGCCCGGCGAGCACCGTGGGGGCGTAAAAGAAGCCGGGGCCCCCGGGAGTCACCCCGCCGGTCAGCACCTGGGCACCCAGGGCGCGGGCGTCCTCAACGAGCCCGGCCAGCTCATCGCGCCCTGACAGGGTGGCCAAGGGCCCTACCTGGGTCGCGGGATCCAGCGGGTCCCCGACGACAAGCTCCGACATCAGCTTCACGAATTCGGCGGCGAACGCGTCATAGACCTCGGTGTGCACGATGAAGCGCTTGCCGGCAATACAGGACTGGCCGTTGTTGCTGATCCGCGCACGCACGGCGGTCGCCGCCGCGGCCGAGACGTCCGCCGAGGGCATGACAATGAAAGGGTCCGACCCACCGAGCTCCAGCACGGCCTTCTTCACATGGTCCCCGGCAATGGAGGCAACGGAGCGCCCCGCCGGCTCGGAACCCGTCAAGGTGACCGCCTTGACCCTCGCATCGGCCAGGACGCCGGCCACCTCGGAGCCGCCGATCAGCAGAGTGCGGAAGGAGCCGCGCGGGAACCCTGCCCGCTCAAAGAGCGTGTCAAGGAAGAGCGCCGCCTGGGGCACGTTCGAGGCATGCTTGAGCAGGCCGGAGTTGCCCGCCATAAGCGCCGGGGCCGCAAACCGGATGACCTGCCAGAGGGGGTAGTTCCAGGGCATGACCGCCAGGACGGTGCCCAGCGGTTCGTAGCGAGTCCACGCGCGGGTTGCGCCGACAGTTGACGGGTCCGCCAGCGGGGCATCGGCCAGGAATTCCCCGGCATGCTCGGCGTAGAAACGCATGGCCTTGACGCACTTGTGCACCTCGGCAATCGATTGCGCAATCGGCTTGCCCATCTCGACGGTGATCAATTCGCCCAGGCCCTCCGCCTGACCCTCCAAGATGTCCGCCGCGGCGAGCATCCACTGCCCACGCTGGGCGAACGTGCTGCCGCGCAGGAGCCGCGCCGCTTCGGCGGCTTCCGCGATGCGATCCTGAACTTCCTCGGCCGAGTGCGGCTCAATGATCATTTCGGTCGAACCGGTGGTCGGGTTGACGGTTGCGATTGCCATGGTTGGGATCCTTTCCTGGAGACGTGTTCTCTGTCACGACTATATAGGATACGATTCGTATCGGATACTATTTGGGTCTACTCAGTAAATCCACCCACGCCCGCAGCCCGTGGACCGGCTGCCCGACATCCAAGGAGTGCCCCCGTGAGCACCAATGGCGAGTTACCGAACAATCTTCCGCTCTTTCTCACCGACGCCGACGTCGCCAGCCTTTCGGACTGGGCCGGGGCGATCGAAGCCATCCGCACCGCCTACAAGGCCCCCGACGACGAGGGCGGCACACCGGGAAGGATCTTCGCCCAGACACCTCGCGAATGGTTGCGGATCATGCCCTCGGTGCCGCCCAACGGCCAACTGTTCGGCGCAAAGTCAATCGCCGGGTCCTTCGCGGACGGCCTGCGCGTCAGCTATCTGATTTCACTCTTCGACAAGGACACCGCGGATCTGGTGGCTCTCGTGGACGGAAATCGCGTCACCGGCCTGCGCACCGCAGCGACCACTGCCGTGGGCACCTCCACGATCGTGCCGCAGCGGCCGCTGATCGTCGGTGTGATCGGCTCCGGCTTTGAGGCGCGTTCCCACCTGACAGCCTTTTCCCACCTGCTTGAGTTCGCCGACATCCGTGTGTTCAGTCCGACCCCTGCCAACCGCGAGGCCTTTGCACGCGAGTTCGACGGCACGTTCGGCGCACCCGCACGAGCTGTCGGCTCGGCCCGCGAGGCCGCGGAAGGCGCGGATCTCATCCTGTGCGCGGCACGCTCCCGCGACGAGTCCCCTACGCTGCTGGCCGAATGGGTCGGCCCGAACGGCGCGGTGGTCTCGATCGGTTCCACGACTCCCGCACAACGCGAGCTGCCCGCGGAGCTGATCGCCCGCGCCGCGGTCGTCGTGGTGGACACCCGTGACGAGGTCGTGCACGGCAGCGGGGACATGATCGCGGCCCGGGCACACGGCGTCGATGTCGATTCGCTCATTGTCACACTCAATGCCGTCCTGACCGGCGAAACCGCCATCGACGCGGAGCACGGGATCCGTATCTACAAGTCGACCGGTTCCGGCCTGCAGGACATCGTTGTTGCCGAGATGCTCGTTAACCGCGCCCGCGCCGAGGGCATCGGCACCGTCCTGCCCATCGGCATCGTCACCAGCCGCAAATAGACCCCACTGACAATAAAGGAGAACAACATGGTGGAATACACCAAATCCGAAGCCCGCTCCTGGGCCCGGGAGAACTTCGTCGGCACCGTCGCGGTGACGCACCCGTCCTTCACCCCGGACTTCTCTGCCATCAACGAAAACGCGATCCGCCACGACATCCTCCTGCTCAAGGAACGTGGCTACAAGGGTTCCCTGCTGATCGCCGAAGCGAATATCACCCCGGAGGAGAACGCCCGAATCACAGCCATCGCCCGCGAAGCAGCCGGCCCGGACTTCGCCCTCTTCTTCCACGCAATCTTCGGCACCCTGGAAGAAAACATCCATGCAGCAAACCTGGCTACCAAGGCCGGCGCCGACCGCGCGCTGCTGGCCTACCCTTCATCGTTCTGGCCGACCTCGTACGACGAGGTGTTCGACTACACCAAGCGTTTCACCGACGAAACCGATCTGGCCACCATGCTGTTCCCGCTCCCCGCCTGGGGCTTCGAGCGCATCCACCCCGCAGGCATGAGCGTGGACTTCGTGCGCCGCGTCCTCGACGCGATGCCGAGCATCGTCGCCATCAAGGCCGAACAGGGCTACCCGGGCATCCCCGGAGTCATGGAGATGTACCACCACTTCCGCGATGAAGTAGTGATCTCCTGCCCCATCGAGGCCGAAATAATCCCCCTCATGTCGGTCTTGGACGTCCAGTTCTCCGGCACCGCGAACACGAACTGGATGGGAGACTACTACCCCAAGGCCTTCGAACTGGCGCGCACCGGCAAATGGGAAGAAGCTATGAAGCGCTACTGGGAGGTCCAGCCGGCCCGGGCCGCCAATATGGCTGTATCGTCCACTTCCACCCCGGGCACCAGCTCCATCAACCGCACCCAGTGGAAGTACCAGGAGTGGCTCTCCGGCTTCAACGGCGGCGCCCTGCGCCCGCCGGCAGTCAGACTTCCCGACCGCTTCATGAAGCAGCTGCGCGCAAGCCTGGAAGCCTCGGGACTGCCCGTCACCGATTCCCCGGACTCGGAATTCTTGCGCGGACGCGTCAGCCCCTAAGCGGCCGTCCGGCGGAGTGCCGGCATTGGAAAGCCCCTTGGACCACTGAACCGGCTGGCTGGTTCAGTGGTCCACGGGGCTTCTTTGCGTGTGGCAGACGGTGCCGCAGAAGATGCAGCACCCGAAACGAGGTTGGTGCCACGACAGCGACGCGCCGAAGTGGCTACGCAATCGCATGTTTGGGACACGCAAGGGCCCCTTCCAGGGTTGAGTGTCGATTCGACATCCAACCCGTGGAAGAGGCCCTCAATCCCGAGTCAAGGCCGGGGGTGTGGGAGTGGCCCCCGATAGGAGTTAGGCGCTGGGGTTTGCGAAGAACTTATTGAGGCGATCGGTGGGCAGGTAGTCCTCCGGGGCGCCGGCAAGATCGGTTAGGTCATTGTGGTCCCACGAGGGATCCGCGAGCTTGGCGAGGTTGTCTCGGGAGACGATCACCGAGGGTTCAACGATCTGGTTGATCTTCGGCCCGTCGCCCTTCAGGATGCGCAGCGCCACGTCCGCCACTGCCTCACCGGTGCGCACAGACGGGGTCGTGGTGCCGAAAAACGGGTAGTCCTGCTTTGCCAGCGCCCAGGAGGAGAACCCGCGGCTCGATCCGTCGTCCGCGATCGGCGGCACGTCCATGCCCGATTCCTCAAAGGCGTTGCGGATGCCTACGCCCATCGTTCCGGCCTGGAGAACTGCGTCAACCCCTGCAGGGTTGGTCGCAAGGAACTTCTGGACCTCCGCCTGGGCCGTTGCCGGCTGGAAGAAGCCGGTGACCGACCCGGCTACCTTGATCTCCGGGCAGTTTTTCAGGACGGCATCGATGCCCAGGTTCGCGAAGGTCGAGACAGGGATACCCGGGATGCCATCGACGCGCAGGACGTTGCCCTTGCCCCCGATTGACCTCAGCGTGCCGGCGGTAACCTGGGCGATCGCGAGCGGGGTGTTCCTCGTCACGCTGACGGCGTACTCGGAATCGATCGGCACCTGAGCGGCAACTAGCGGGATGCCGGCGTCATATGCGGCC
Organism: Arthrobacter sp. 05T45; assembly: GCF_056395875.1. Lineage (NCBI taxonomy): Bacteria > Bacillati > Actinomycetota > Actinomycetes > Micrococcales > Micrococcaceae > Arthrobacter > Arthrobacter sp. 05T45. The sequence continues at coordinate 19,528 of NZ_JBFTKI010000039.1, forward strand.
TTGGCCAGGCCAACGGAGGGCTCCGGTGCGATGGGCGTGTAGATGATCACGTCCGGCTTGAGCGAGAGCGCCTCATTGAACTGCTGGAGCTGCAGGGGCACATTCGACGGGTCATCCGGGGCGAATTCGCCTACGATCTTGACGCCACTTGCCTTCAGGCTCGTGCGGATCGCCGCCGACATGGAGGCAATGAAGGGGCTGGCCGGTGGCATGCCCACGATCGCGGCCGTGAAACCGTCAGTCTTCTTCGGCTGGTAGCCGGCCCATGCCGATTTGCGGATCTCGTAGGGGTAGAGGTTGTAGCCCGCGGCGATCTCCTTGGGGAAACCGGCCAGCAGGCCGTTCGGATCGTTCACCGTATCCGTCGGCAGCGACCCGCAGGTCCCGGCGGCCGCCGACTCGGCCGGCCCGGGCGTGTTCCCTCCGGAGGAGCCCGGGGCCGCTGGCGCCGATGCCGAACAGCCCGTCAGAACGAGGGCGCCGGCCCCCAGGATCGCGGCGCCGACCGTCGAGAAGCGGGGGAAAAAGGTTGTCTTCTTCATGGTTTATCTCCTGCCGTATAAAACGATTCGTATCGTATGGCATCAGAGTAGGCAGATGCGGTACGATTCGTCTAGTTTCGAATATGACCTGTGACACATTTATCGGCCACTCAAAGGGGATTCGCCGTGAACAACCAACCATCCGGCCTGGTGCTCGCCGGGGTGAGCAAACGCTTCGGTGCCACCCGCGCCCTCATCGACGGCGACCTCCACCTCCGACCGGGCGAAATCCACACGCTCCTGGGCGAAAACGGCTCCGGGAAGAGCACTCTCGTCAAGATCATGGGAGGCGTCCACCGCCCCGATTCCGGCACCGTCACATTGAACGGCGTCCCCGTAACCAGCCGATCGCCCCGAGCTGCCATGGACCTGGGGATTGCGACGGTATTCCAGGAAGTCCTCACCGCGGGGAGCCAATCGGTCCTCGAGAACGTCTGGCTCGGGTCCCACGGAGTGTTTCGTCGCCGGCTGGGCCTCGCCGAGCAGCGAGCAATAGCCCAAGACGTCCTGAAACGCATCGCAGGCGAGATTCCGCTGGATCTTCCCGCGGGCAAGCTCTCGCTCTCCGAGCGGCAGTCCCTCTGCATTGCCCGCGCACTCGTGCGCAACCCCAAGGTGCTCATCCTCGACGAGTCGACGGCCTCCCTGGACGTCAGCTCCCGCGACCGGCTCTTCGTCGAGATGCGCCGGCTCGCGGCCGAGGGCACTGCCATCCTGTTCATCTCGCACCGCATGGACGAGGTCGCGGAGATCTCGGACCGGGTCACCGTCCTGCGGTCCGGGCGCAGCGTCTCCACCGTTGAGAGATCGGATCTATCCATCAACCGCTTGATCACGGACATGACCGGAAGCTCCGGCCATGACGACACCCGGCGGCAACCGCATGTTCCCGGGGACACCGTCCTTCAAGGAACGGCCGTCCGCCTGGCACCGACCTCGGCACCCATCGACTTCGAGCTGCGCGCTGGCGAGATCGTGGGCCTCGCGGGGCTCGAGGGCCACGGCCAGGACCAGTTCATCAAGCGCCTGGCCGGTGTGGCGGGCGGCCCCGGCAGCGTCGTGCGCCTCCTCCCCGGGGGCGCCGCAGAGCTTACCGAGCGCAACGGGGATGTCCTGGGGGTGGCCTACCTACCGCGCGAACGTCGCGGAGAGTCGCTGTTCGGGTCCATGTCGATCCGCGAAAACTTCGCGCTCCCGACCCTGGCCAAGGACCGGCGCGGCGGCTTGCTGGACACACGCAGCACTGCCCGCCGGTTCGAGGCCTTTGCCGACTTACTGTCCCTGCGCTTCGGTGCCGCCCACGATGCCATCTCCACCCTGTCCGGCGGCAACCAGCAGAAGGTGCTGCTGGCCCGCTGGCTTGCCACCGACCCCAAGGTCCTGCTGCTCAATGACCCCACCCGAGGCGTTGACATCGGGACCAAGCGGGAGATCTACGCAATCCTGCACCGGCTCAGTGCCGAAGGCATGAGCATCGTGATCCTCTCCAGCGAGGTCGACGAGCTCGTGGACCTCGCGGACCGCGTCCTGGTCTTCCGCGACCAAGCGGTATTTTCCCAGATCCCCCACACACAGCTGTCCACCGAATCCATCGTCGCCGCATACTTCGGCCAGAAATCAGAGGTCCTCACATGAACCGCGTCCTGACCCTGTTCCAACGCTGGCCCTTCGCCTTTGCCTTGCTGCTCGCACTGGTGCTGCTGGTGCTGAACCTATTCGTCTCACCGTCCTTCCTCACCCTCGAGCGCCTGCCCGGCACCCTAGCCACGCTGGCGCCGTTCGTGCTGGTGGGATTCGCCTCCACGCCCTCGATCCTCGCCGGTGGCATTGACATTTCGGTCGGTCCCCTGGCCACCTTCATCAACTGCCTGTTCGTCGCCATCCTCATTCCCGCGGGGCTGGGCAACTGGCATCTCGCGGCACCCATCATCCTGGCGGTGGCCGCCGGAATCGGAGCCCTGAACGGAATCCTGGTCGCCGTCGTGCGCCTGCATCCGGTGGTCGCAACCACCGGGATGCTGTTCCTGCTCGTTGGCCTGTCGCTGACCATCGCCCAGAATCCGGTGGCCGCCCCGAATAATTGGACGGAGGTCTTCGCCAGGGGCATCGGCATCGTCCCGGGCGCTCTCCTGACCATCGGCGTCGCCGGGCTGATCTGGTTCGCCCTGCGCCGCACGGCCTTCGTCAGCAATCTCCTCGCGACCGGCGAGAGTGATGTTTCAGCCTACGGTTCCGGCGTGAACATCAAGGCAATCCGGATCCTGGCCTACACCCTCGGCGGCCTGTTCGCCGGAATAGCGGGAATCGCTCTGACGGCAATCGTGCAGTCATCGCAGTCGTCGCTCGCCTCCACCTATGCCCTGCTGGGGCTCGCCGCAGCCGTGCTGGGCGGGACGAGCCTGGCCGGCGGCCGCGGCGGGCTGTTGGGTGCCCTCTTCGGGGCGGTCTCCATTTATCTGCTGCAGCAGTTGCTCACGGCCTCGGGCGTGGCACCCAGCCTCATCCAATTTGCCTACGGCGCCGTCCTCGTCGTTGGCGTCGTGCTGGGCGCGACGCTGCTGGCCCCCCGTTTGAAGAGGAACGCATCATGACTCGTGACATCCTGTCCCCCGCAGAAACACCCCACGCGCCAACGGCCCAGGCCAAAGCCTGGACCAGGTTCAGGGCCTGGGTCTTCGAAGTACCGGCCCTGCAGGTCCTTGTCGTGCTGGCCCTGGCGGCTTGGCTCGTGATCACCATACCGGCCATTGCAAACCCCAGGTCCATCACCTCAGTGCTGGTCATCACGTCCCTGCTGGCCCTGGCAAGCATGGGCCAGACGCTTGTGGTGATCCTGGGCGGGCTTGACCTGGCGGCGCCGGGTTACATCCTTTTCGGTGCCTTCATGGCGGCGAACGTCGCGGGCAAGCTCGGGGTCCCTGCGGTCGTAGCCCTGCTGGTCACAGTCGTGGTCTGCGGCGGCATCGGTGGCCTGATCGGCTGTATCTGTCACCGCTTCGCGGTCCAGCCACTGGTCGTCACGCTGGGCACTGGCGCGGCCATCACGGGCGCGACGCTGTTCCTCGCCGACGGCGACTATTCCTCCGCGCCGCCGAATGCGTTCCGTTCCTTGGCCAGCCTAAGGGGGACCACCCTTGGCCTGCCGTTCCCCCCGATCATCCTGATCGTGCTTCTCTGCGGGGCGGGAATGTGGCTTTTCCTCAATCGCACCGCAACGGGGCGTCGCTTCTACGCGACAGGAATCAATTTTCGGGCCGCGCGATTGGCAAGGATCCGGACAGCTGCTGTGTGGACCATGGTCTTCGCAGCCTCCGGTGCCCTGGCCGGGGTTGCCGGCATTTTCATTGCATCCTTCGGCTCGGGCTGGTCGCAAACCATCGGGGAACCCTATCTGTTCTCTGGCCTGGCCGCGGTCCTCGTCGGCGGCTCGATCTTCGGCTCGATTCGCGGCAGCTACACCCGGACGCTGCTGGGTGCACTCATTCTCTCCCTTTTGTCCACAATCATCGTGAGCAATGGCCTGACCGAAGCCCAGAGCCGCATCGTCTTCGGCGTGATCATCCTTGCCGTGGTCTCGCTCTACGGTCGTGGACGCCACGTCCGCGACAGGTTCTGAGGCCGGGTCCGGTTTCCGCTACTTTCGGCGTTCCATTGCGACGCGCGGTCAAGACATAAAACGAGCCGAATCGACTACCTATTTTGGATGAAGCATTTCATCCTGGTCCAACTGAAAACCAAGGAGAATAAATGTCCACCGAGACAGCAACCGTCGCCAAAGTGCTTTCCAGCCCCTGGAAAATCGACGGCCTGACAATCAAGAACCGCTATGTGCTTAGCCCCATGGCCGTCCTCCAGCCTACGAGGGACGGCCATCCCAGCGATCAGACAATCGCGTTCCTCACCACGCGGGCACGCGGTGGCGCAGGGCTGCTGATCATCGGTGGCGGCGTAGCCACCGAGCGCGGGAGCCAGGAGGCACCGTTCCAGCCCCTGATGCGCTTCGACCGCGACGAATTCATTCCGGGCCTGCGGCGCATGGTCGATGCCGTGCACGAGCACGATGTACCCATCTTCGCCCAGATCTTCCCCAGTTTCGGCGCCATGGGCGTGCCGGGCGAGGGCCGGCCCACGCGGGCCGCGAGCCCGAAGCCCGTCCGCATGGCCGCACCCCGTCTGCCGCACGGCTTCTACATTCCCGGAGGCCGGACGAACCCGACGCCCCAGGAGATCACCACGGAAGAAATCCACGAGGTCCAGGAACAGGCCGTCGCCGCGGTGCGGCGCGCCAAAGCGGCCGGCTTCGACGGCATCGAACTGGGTGCGCACATGCGCTACCTCTATTCCTCCTTCCTCTCACCGCGCACCAACTGGAGAACTGACGAATACGGAGGCAGTGCCGAAAACCGCGCCCGCATCCTGGCTGACACAGTTCGGGCGATCCGGGCTGAAGTCGGCCCCGACTATCCCGTGGGCCTCAGAATGAGCACCAACGACCACCTTCCCGATGGTCAGGGGCCCGAAGGGTTCGCGGAAGTCGCAGCGATCATTGAGAAGGAAGGGGTTGGCTATATCGCCCTGAGCGATGCGAACTACGAGTCGATGGACAATAACGTCACCTCCTTTTCGGGCGCAATCCTGCAGCACGGAGAGCCGCAGGCATTCCGCGCCGCCATGCCCGAGGTCCCGTTGCTCCTCAGCAGCACCTACGACCCGCAACAGTGCGCAGACGCCATCACCGCCGGGTTCGCGGACGGAATCATGCTGGCCCGGCAGATGCTGGCCGATCCGGAATTCCCCAACAAGGTTCTCCAAGGACGACAGGATGAGATTGTGTGGTGCGACCACGACAACTCATGCCTGCGCCGCCTGATCTTCAACGTGCCGGTCCGGTGCCACAAGAACCCGGCCATGGGACGCGAAGCGGTCCTCGCGGGGGCCACGGAACCCGTCTGGGTAAAGCTTCAGCGTCCGATCCAGGGCCTGCTGATTGCCGCGACCGGGTCACCGGTCCTCATGGGCATCGCCGACAAACTGGCGACCGCCGGCTCGAAGGGCTCGAAGAACTGACCCATGGCGGCGCCGGACTTCCATCCATGACGGGGGTCCGGCGCGGCAATCTTGGCATAAATGCGTGTGCGCCCGGACTCCACCTTGGAGTCCGGGCGCACACGCATGTTGACCTATGTAACGGCAGCTTTTTCAGAAAGCTCAGTCCGACGGGCGCAGGGCGCGTCCCGTTCCGCGGTAGATGGCCACTGTCCGCTCCCCCGCCCGCACCACGACATCCACAATCATCCGGCGGCCCTCGTGAAACGTCACTTGACCGGAGGCGACCAGCTCGTCGGCGATGCGGGCCGGGGAAATGTAGGAGATGGAAGCCTCGGCGGTCGCGATTCCGGCGCCGAACGTGTTGGCGGCCATGGCGAACGCGGTGTCCGCCAGCGCGAAGACTAATCCACCGTGGGCAATCCCGTGCCCGTTGGCCATCTCGGGCGTGACCCGGAGGACAGCCGTGGCACGGCCCTCGCTGGCGCGCAGCACCTGGATGCCGAGCCCTTCCAGGCTCCGGTCGGCGGCCAGCATCGAGCGAGCCGGGTCGGCAATGAGACGTGGCTGGTTCACGACAGCCTTTCCACTACCATCGCCATGCCTTGGCCGCCGCCCACGCAGAGCGTGACCAGGCCGAGCGATCCATCCTTGGTTTGCAGTCCGTTGATGAGCGTTCCGACCAGCCGGGCGCCGGTCGCACCGAAGGGGTGGCCAAGGGCGATCGCCCCGCCAAACGGGTTGACCCGCTCAGGGTCGGCGCCCAACTGCCGCACAACGGGAACCACTTGGGCGGCGAAGGCCTCGTTCAGCTCGACGATGTCGATGTCACCGATCGACAGGCCCAAACGATCCAGCAGGCGGCGGGATGCGACCACCGGACCCAGTCCCATGATTTCGGGCGAGAGGCCGCTTGCGGCACTGCCCAGGATGCGGGCCAGCGGCTTCAGGCCGAGTTCACCCGCGCGCCGGGCGCTCATCACCACCATCGCCGACGCGCCGTCGTTGAGCGGGCTGGCGTTGCCCGCGGTGACGGTTCCGGATTCGTGGAACACCGGTTTGAGGCCGGAAAGGGCCTCCAGGGTGGTGCCCGGGCGCGGGCCGTCATCGGCGCGCACCACCGTGCCGGCTGCCGTGGTCACCGGCGCGATCTCGCGCGCGAAGTACCCGGACTCGATCGCCCGTTGCGCCCGGCGCTGGGACTCCAGAGCCCATTCGTCCTGGTCGGAGCGAGTGGTGCCGGTTTGGCGGGCCACGAACTCGGCGGTCTTGCCCATGGAGAGATACACATCGGGCAGCTGCCCGCGAGCCCGGGGGTCGACCCACGGCTGGCCGGATTCGAAGATGCCATCGGCACGCCGCGCCGCGTCCGCGAAGGCGGGGTGGGGTGATTCAACCACGGGCGGTGTCGAGGTGGTCGATTCGACGCCCGCCACCAGGAACGCGTCCCCGTCGCCCGCCCGCACGGCCTGGGCCGCCATCGCGGTGGCCTGCAACGAGGAGGCGCAGAAGCGGTTCACGGTGACCGCCGGGACGCTGTCCAATCCTGCGAGCACCATGATACGGCGTCCAATGTTGTCGCCCTGCGCGCCCTGCGGTACCGCACAACCCACGTAGGCGTCCGCGAACTCGGCGGAGTCCAGCTGCGGAACCGCCGAGAGCGCTCCCCGGATGGCTGCCAGTGCAAAGTCTTCGGGTCGCTCACCGGCCAGCGATCCCTTGCGGGCCCGGCCGATCGGTGTCCTGCGGTAGGCGACGACGACCGCGTCATTCGGCGCGATGGCGGTGTTCACGATGATGTTTCCTTTCATTGTGGCCCGCCAGAACGACCGGCCGGCCTCAAGGGCCCGGAAAGACGATTTGGACCGGGACGCATTGTCCGCGTGCACAACGGGCACGGGCCCAAGTTCTTGCATCCGATACTTTTCCGAATATATACGAACCGTATCGTATTGCACAAGGCTCTGGGATTTTTCGAGATTATGCCGACATCGCTGGAGTCGCGGAATTAAAGAGGATTGCGGGAGGCGCAGTGCGCCAGACGCGTCGCGAAGGTAATGGACGCGGACAGGGGCGGGCCACCGCTGGAGGCGTGGCCGTTCACCGGCTCAGCCGCCGAAGGCCTCTTGCGTCCCAATAGGGGTGCGTGTCACCCAAACTGGGGCCGGAGTTGCGCCCCGGCCAAGGCTGGAATACTGCTTCCCAGCAAAGCCGGGCAGGGGTGCAGCCTCATTCCAATGCCCCCTGCGGCCCCAAAAGGCTGCCTGGTCAATCCTTTTAGCCACAGGGCCCTTCCGGGCCTGCGTGTGATGGGCCCGGAAGCGAACATAAGTAATACTTTGGACCGCTACCCTGCAGCAAGCCCTTCCAGTGCCGTCTGCAAGATGGCATCGGTGGCCTTGGCGTCAAGGGGGCCCGATTGGAACAACAGGCGGAAGTACACGGGTGCATAGAGCAGTTCCGTGACGACCGGGGCGTCGAGATCCTTGCGCATCGACCCCTCGCTTATGGCCTGCTCAACCAGGGACGTAACAACCAGCGCGCGCGGGGTCCAGAAATGTTTCTTGAATTCAGCCATCGCTGCCTCGTCGCCCTGGCACTCACCGATGAGTTGCGCCACGAGCCGACCCTCATTGCCCGCGTAGACCTCCGCAAGTGAGGCCATGTGCTCACGAAGCGCGTCGATCGCAGGGACATCCTGGCGCACTGGAGTACGCGCTACATGGTTGTCCAGGAATGTATCGATCACCACGGCAACCTTGCTCGACCACCACCTGTAGATAGTAGTCTTGCTGACGCCAGCCTCACGGGCAATGCGCTCGATCGAGAGCTTTTGCACCGTAAATCCCGTAGGCCCCGAATCTTCGAGCAACTTCATGGTTGCTTCCAAAATGGCCCGACGACTTTCTTCACTTCTGATTGCCATGGGTCAACCATACGTGCATAATCATCCAATACGAAACGTACACGATCCCACTTTGGTGCTTCAACGAGCGGGCATCGCAAGGTACCTTCGATGGCCCAGCGAGAAGCGTCAGCCTGTTTACGTGAAAATTTTGACGACCCAAGCAGCACGGCAAAAAATCTTCGGGCACCGAAAAGTTGGATCACCAACGTTTCCGGTTCGGGCGCAGGACCTTGGGGCATTCTGAAGCGAGTCGTTGAAGAGGTGACGTGGCATCTTTGTTTTGAATTGTGACCCGCCTTACACTCGGTACGAAACGGATCGAATCTTCTAAGGAGGTGCCGTGACTGCATCTTCCGACGGCAACGCCAGACCTTCCCTACTCGGCATGTGCTTGCCTGCACCGCAGATCTATCACGGAACTTCATCCGAGGTGGACCGATGACTTCCGTACTGGATACCCGGTCGGTTCCTCCGGCCGAGCGGCGGGACTACTGGTCTGCAGGAATCGCCGAGCGCTTCTTCCCGATGCACGTTGAATCGGTCGGGGCGCCCTCCTTCGAGGCCCGCTTGGCCATTGGCCAGGTCGGGCCGGTCGGGGTCCAGTCCATCCAAGGACTTGCGCACCGGGTGGCCCGCACGCAGCAGATGATCGCCGCCGCCGATCCGGAGTGCATCTTGCTGTATTTGATGACCAGAGGCACGATCTATATCGAACAGGACGATCGCAGCTGTGTTCTCCGCCCCGGTGACATTGCGTGCCACGATACGTCGCGGCCTTCCACTTTTGAGGGCCGCGACGGTTTCGAGGTGCTCGTATTCAGCATTCCCAAATGGTTCATAGGGGCGCAGGCCGAGGGCATCGCCCGGCGTTCCGCGACGCGGGTGGATTCGGGCCAGGGACGGCTCACTGGGCCGGCAACCCCGTTCCTCGCGCAGCTGGCACGAACCACAACGAGCGGCGGCGGACTCACGAGCCCTGACGGGGAAGGCGCTGCACAGATGCTGCTGCCCTTGCTTCGCAGCATGTACGGCGCGCAGGAGATTTCCGGTCCGCGCTCCGGCCCTGAGGCACTGCTCGCTCAGATGCAGCGGTATGTGATGGACCACCTGCACGACCCGGAACTCGGGCCCGAGCGGATCGCGCAGGCCCACTTCGTGTCTACGCGCTACGTCCACAAGCTCTTTGCATCCTCCGGCACCGGGGTGTCGTCCTGGATCCGCGAACGCCGGTTCGAGGGTGCCGTGGGCGAGTTGCGGCGGTCCCCGGAAACGACGATCGCGATGGTCGCGACGAGGTGGGGATACCGCCATCCGGCGAGCTTCAGCAGGGCCTTCCGCGAGGTCCACGGCTGTGCCCCGCGGGATGCCAGGCATCTGCCGGAGCCTGCCGGGAAGACCCCGCCCGATTGTTAGGGCGGGGTCTTCCCGGCACCTGCCCATTGGGCAGGGCGGGGGCTCCCCGAAGATAGGCCATCACGCCTGCGGGAAGCCTGCCTCACGCAGGCGGGTGCCCCAGATCCCCGACTTGCCCGGGGCGATAATTCCGTTCGGGTCAAGGGTGTCCTTGATCGTCTCGTTGAAGCGCCGCAGCGCGTGGTCGTTGAAGCCGAATTGGTCAGCCGCCAGATCCATGAAGGACAGGTGCGCCCGGTATTCGCCGTAGCCTCGCTTGCCCGCCTCGGCGACCATGCGCTTGGCAAGGGCGTACGCCTTGGCGACCTGCTCCGGGTTCTTAGTGTCAAAGGGGATCACGTTGATGAACGTGGTCGACCTGGCGTTGATCGGGAGCATGCCACCCAAGAAATCAAGGCCCACCTCGGCGCACATTTCGGCCATAAGCTTCTGCGCGGCAATCGCGTGCTGGGCCGTGAGCGGGATGACCGGCGAGAAGTCCACGTGGCCGCCCTCCTCGCCGCCTGACCATCCGGCCATCTTGTATAGGTCCTGGCTCGGCACCCCGATCTGCACCCGCTCGTGCGGGTTGGGCAGCGTCTCCCAGGCGTCCGCCCCGTGCTTCTGGCCCATAAGATCCACGCTTGGGATCTGAAGGAAACGGGTCTCGAGCTTGGCGAAATTGTGGTCGACCACCGCATCGTCGCCATAAAGCGCAAAGCGCATCATCCACCGGCCCAGTCCCATCTCCTTGGCGATCTTGTCGATGATCTCCTCGGGCATCGGGCCCTCACCGGTGTACCACTCGGCACGGGTGGTGAGCATCGAGGCCATGCATAGCGTGTTCGACAGCTGCGGGCGCATGTCGATAGTGCCGGCCAGCATGAGCTCGCGCAGCGCATCGACCACGGCGGGCATCTGCGCCTCGTCCCAGACGCGCAGCCACAGCGGCATGTACACCTCGGGCTTGGGCATCAGCCAATAGCCCATCTTTGTGACGATGCCGTAGTTGGACTGCATGAACATCTCAGTCGACGTCGGCCCGAGGCCGCGCTTGTACAGCGGCCAGGTCGGGTTGTTGTCCATCGCGCCCGAGCCGGTGCGCATGAGGTCGCCGTTCGGGAGTACGACCTCGAACCCGCAGTGCGAGGCCTGGTCGATCGAATACGGCATGTAGGTCAGCCCGTGCTCGAGTGTGTTCGAGACGACACCTCCCCAGCCGATGTCCACGATGGAGGCGACAAGGTTGTGGCCTCCGGCCTTGATTGCATCGTGCAGGTCGTACCAGCTCACACCGGGCTCCACGATGGCGTACCCGAGCTCCTCGTTGATCTCCAAGACGCGATTCATGTTCCGGAAGGACAGCATGACGGAGCCGCGCACCTGCGGGGCAGCTCCCCCGTAGCCGTTGTTCTTGCCGCGGCTGATGGGCCACAACGGGATGCGATACTCGTTGGCGATCCGAACGACTGCCTGGACGTCCTCAGTACTCGTTGGGCTGACGACTGCGGACGGGAGATTCGTGGCGGAGCCGGGAACCTGGAAGGGATCCTGAAAGTCCTCGAGGGACGCTGCATCGCTAGCGACCTTGTCTTCGCCGATCGCAGCGGCGAACGCCGCGAGTGCCTTTTCGAGGTCGAACTCGGTGACGCCGGGTGGGAGCGGGCGCGTCGACGTTTCGGGGGTGATACTCATCATTCATCGTCTCCTTTGATGCGGTGTGTCGTGCGTAACACGTGCTGCTCATCCTGCGCCATCTGGTGGTGGGGTGGGGAGACCGCGGGCCCATAGTGCAGTTCGTGCACAGAAGTGTGCACGAACTGCACTATGGGCCCGCGCCCGCCTCCGGCCCCCTCCTCGCCGTGGTTGCATGGGCCCACTAACACATGACGAGATGAACGGAGAAGGAACCATGGCTGGTGGTCGTCTGGAAGGAAAAGTCGTCCTGTTGACAGGCATCGGGGGCGGAATGGGCCGGGTTACCGCCCGGCTATTCGCCCGCGAGGGCGCCACGGTCGTCGGTTGCGACCTCCATGCCGACGGAGCCGCAGAGACGGTCCGCCTGGTGGAGGCCGACGGAGGCGCGATCGAATCAAGCGCACCGATGGACCTGGGCAACCGGGAAAACATCAATCGCTGGGTTGGCGGCACGATCGAACGCCACGGCCGCATCGACGTGCTCTACAACAACGCCAGCATGCCGAAATTCGCGCCGTTCGCCGAGATGCGCGACGAGGATTACCGGTTCACCATCCAGAACGAGCTGGACCTGGTATGGCATGCCTGCCAAAGCGTCTGGCCGCACTTGGCCGCCGTCGGGGGCGCGATTGTGAACATCGGCTCGGGCGCCGGGATCCAGGGTGCCCGGGCCCTGCCGCAGGCCGCCCATGCTGCCGCGAAAGGGGCCGTCATCGCTCTCACTCGGCAGCTCGCCGCAGAGGGTGTCGCCGTCGGCGTTCGCGTCAATTGCGTGAGTCCTGGTGTCATGGCGACTCCGCCAGTACTCGCGATGTTCGAGGAATTTGGCGAGAACGCACCGGTCGCCCCGATCGTCGAGCGCACGATTGACGGCAAACCCGGGGACCCACTCGCCGTCGCGTATGCAGGCCTCTACCTTGCCTCCGAAGAGGCGAAATGGGTCACGGGATCCCACCTGGTCGTAGACGGCGGAGCCAGCGCGATGATGTAGGTCCGAGCGAGACCGGCCGCACAAGAAGGGCCTCGATCCCCGCCCGCAGCCGTACTGTGGACGCGTCTTTCGCCATCCACGCAGTCCGTGGCCGGCTGCCCGCATGACCGTAAGGCAGGACTCAAGAAGACAGCCCGAAAGTCAGGTCACTCAGAACTCGTGGCTGCATGAACTCGTGTCAGTAGAAAGCGGCAAGGAGCGAGTCACCGATGAGCCACGGCACACTCGCGTACATGGGTGGATAGTGCACCCGATTTGGTCGGCCACGAACTCCCAACCACCTCCCAGATCGACACGACGGACCAAAGGGGGTCGAAGAATCTCCAAGAAAACTTCCTTCAGGTCATGTAATCAACAGAACCCCGCGGCATGAATAGGTACAAGGCCAACCACGGCCACCAGACCAACCCAGAAAGGAGACCCGGATGACCCCACATCCCAGCAGGCGGAGGGCCCACCGGCCAGGGCCCTGACCCCGCCACCCCCTCAACCGAGTAGGCCACCGCGGCGGCCAGGCACCAGTCACGGAACAGCGTCAGAGGGGCCCGAGCAGGGTTAATCTACACACGTTAAAGCAAAAACCCCTCTGACGAAGGGGAATGCTGTGCCCGAGGTGGGACTCGAACCGCATTCCTACCCTTGCAAACACTGGGAACTCCCGGAAACGTGCGGAGTCCGGCCCGATCCGGCACCAGTACGACCGGGTCCGAAGCCCCAAGTGTGTACTTTGTTCACACCCCAATTGGCCAGTTCCACGGATCACGACGAAGCCGCACCCGAGCTCCTTCGATCGCAGGAAGAGCCCGCTGAGAGCGGATTTTATGTAAAGTTGGCGCCAATTTGGTCTGTCCTCGGGCATGCGAAATCCAACGGCTTTAGGTCAGCTTCGGGAGCGAGGAGACTGATGGCCAAAGACGCAGCCGTCGCTCAGAGCGCCGAGGAAAGCGCCCCCTAAGAAAGCGCCGGTGGCTGCGGGCACACGAGAGGCGGCGGATGTGACCTGGTCGTTGGTTTTAGATCTTTTAGGAACGTTCTTCTTCGCCGTGTCGGGCTGCCTGCTCGCCGCGCGGCGGGCCTTTGACATAGTGGGCTCGCTTTTGCTGGGGTCGCTGACCGGGCTCGGGGGCGGCGTGGTGCGGGACCTGATCATCGGCGTTACCCCGACGCCTTTCACCCAGCCGGTGTATCTGGTCCCGCCGGTGGCCGCTGCACTTCTGGTCTACTTTTTCGCACGCCGTGTCCAGCGGTTCCCGCGGACACTGCTGGTCTTTGACGCCGGCGGCCTGGCACTGTTCTGTACTACCGGAGCAGTCTCGGCCCTGGACGCGGGCATGAACCCCGTTTCCGCCGCCCTGCTTGGCGTCACCACAGGGGTCGGCGGGGGGTTGCTGCGTGACGTCGTCGCCAACCGGGACCCGCAGCTCTTCAACCCCCGGGACATCTACGCCGTCCCGGCCCTACTGGGAGCGGCCCTGATCACAGCCCTGTGGCAGCTGAGCCTGTTCAACGCCGTGACGGAACTCTGCGTCGCGGCCGCGGTCTTCACCCTGCGGGTGCTCTCCCTGCACTTCCGGTGGCGGGTTCCACACGCTGCCCGGTCCCGGCACGACGCGCGACCGGGCAAGACCTAGCAGGTCGGACCGGCCCGGCGTAGGTTGGGGGCAGGGCAGGACGCTCGAGCCGGACGAAAGGAGACCTCGTGGCCGCGACCGAACAGATATTGCAACACTACGAGTCAATCCGCCCGGAACAGGAGGACTTCTACAAGGACCTCCACCAAAACCCTGAGCTCTCACACCAGGAACACCGCACCGCCGCCAATGTGGCGCGCAGCATGAGTTCCTACGGCTTCCAAACGGAGACCGGGATCGGGGGAACAGGTGTCACTGCGGTGCTGCAAAACGGCAACGGGCCAACGGTTTTACTCCGGGCCGACATGGACGCGCTGCCCCTGCAGGAACGGACCGGCGCGGACTACGCAAGCACGATCACAGCCCAAGACCAGGGCGGGGACCGTGTGCCCGTCATGCACGCCTGCGGACACGACATCCACGTCGCATGCCTGCTGGGCGCCTCCAGACTGCTCGCCGAGCACCAGGACCAGTGGCGAGGCACACTCGTGGCCCTGTTCCAGCCCGCCGAGGAAACCGGCGACGGAGCCCGCGGCATGCTCGACGACGCTCTCCTTGATCGCATCCCCCCGCCCGACGTCGCACTCGCCCAGCACGTGCTGCCCGGAGTCTCGGGCCACGTCGCCACCCGGTCCGGCCCGGTCTTATCCAGCGCCGACAGCATCCGCATCACAGTCCACGGCCGCGGCGGCCACGGCTCAATGCCGCAGAACACTATTGATCCTGTCGTGCTAGCCGCCATGATCGTCCTTCGCCTGCAGGCAATCATTTCCCGCGAAACCCCGCCCACCGAACCTGCCGTCCTCACCGTCGGGAGCCTTCACGCCGGAACCAAGAGCAACATCATCCCCGACCAGGCGGTCATGGAACTGAACCTGCGCACCTACACCGACGCCACCCGGCAGCGGATTCTCGACTCTGTCCGACGTGCCGTCCAAGCCGAGTGCGCCGCGAGCGGCTCCCCCAAAGAACCGGACTTCGAAACCTTCGACAGTTTTCCGCTCACGGTCAACGACGAGGCAACAACCGCACGCGTGGCCGGGGCCTTCAGCACCTACTTCGGCGACCGGGCCGGCAGCCTCGAGCTCCAGACCGCCAGCGAGGACTTCAGCGATATTCCCCGGACCGGCAACATCCCCTACACCTACTGGGGCATCGGCGGAACGGACCCGCAGACCTACAGGGCTGCCGTACGGGACGGCCGGGTGCTGGAGGACGTTCCGGCCAACCACTCGCCGATGTTCCTGCCCGTCCTCCAGCCGACCCTGCAGACCGGAACCGAAGCCCTCGTCACCGCAGCCCTGGCCTGGCTCGGCCTGGATAATTTGCCACCGGCCAACGCGGCGGCCTCCTAAGCAAGAGAGGACGGGACGGCCGGGTCCGAGGCAGATGTTGCGTGTGCAGTTAGCCGTCCCATCCCCCGTCGGTTTTGACAGCAAGACCCAAAACACCAGCACCAACCCCGTGCCCAGAACTGAGGCTTGCCGGCATTTCGCAAGACGGGAGGAATGTGTTCCCAACACCGGAAGTCTGTCACTGCCGCAGTCCGTGAGTCTGCCTACGCCGCAGATAGCAGCGATTATGGCGAGCTGATGCTAAGAAGGGGCTACGAAGGCACGTCAGGTGAGCAACGATGAGCCTCGTCGGGCACTTGTGTCCCAGGCAGGGAATAATGCCGGGGCGCCGTGAAGCCGGCGGCTCGGTTTCTGGCCGCTTATTCGTGGCCGGGCGCCGGGACGGTCGCGGGTGTGTGCTCGATGAAGAGTGTGCTCCGCTGGCTTCCTGCTGCTACCAGGCGGGCATTGCGTTCGTCATTGCCGGTTGCACGCCATTCGGCGATGGCGGGGTCCTTGTCGAACCTCAGGTGCCGGGCGGTGAGCCGGCGCAGGCGTTCGCCCTGTTCGAGTTCGA
>NZ_JBFTKI010000040.1:0-27366 GCF_056395875.1 Arthrobacter sp. 05T45
AACCCGCAACTGGGCTACGCCACAGCCACGGCCATCGCCCAGGAAGCCCTCGCCACCGGCAAGGGCGTCGCGGAACTAGTCCTCGAACACGGCCTGCTCACCGACGAGCAGCTCACCGAACTCCTCAGCCCGCACCGCCTGGCCAACCTCACCCAATAGCCTCCGCAGACCGACGACCCCGCCCGACCAGGGAGCAAGGGGCACGCCGTCGTGCCCAAAATCCCGACCGACTACAGAGAAAACGGAACTCGATGACGAGGACCGTTCCAGCACCGGGCCACCAGCCCGGCCTCTACCCAAGGACTGACTATGAAAAACAAATCAACGATGTGGATCCTGGCAGCGCTCCTGTTCGGAATCCTCAGCGGTCTGCTCTTCCACTGGCTGCTGCCGGTGGACACACGCGAATCCGTCGTGGCGGTCCTCGACACCGTGACGCACATGTTCCTGAACCTCATCAAAATGATCATTGCCCCGCTGATCTTCGCCACCCTCGTCTCCGGCATCGCAGGAGCAGCCAAATCCGCCGGGGTGGGCAAGCTCTTTGGCCGCTCAATGATCTGGTTCCTGACCGCCTCCGTCCTGGTGGGCGCGTTCGGCTTCATCACGGCCCATGTACTCAACGTCGGTGACGGGCTCCACCTGATGCCGGGAGGCGACGCGGGGATGGAAACGAAGCCCCTCGATTACCAGGCGTTCATCACCCACATCATCCCCACGAGCGTCTTCGCCGCACTGACCGAAAACAACCCCCTTCAGATCCTCGTATTCGGCGCCCTCTTCGGCATCGCCCTGCTGAACCTCCGGAAGAAGGGCCGCTCCTCCATAGCCGATGCCATCGACGAACTGATGGGCGTCATGCTGAAGGTCACCGGGTATGTGATGCTGGCGGCACCCGTCGGCGTTTTCGCCGGCATCGCAGCGGCCTTCACCTCCCAAGGTCTCGATGCGTTTGCCACCTACGCGTCGTTCATCGGCGGGTTCTATGTGTCTCTCTCGGCCCTGTGGGTCATCATGGTCGGCGTCGCCGTCGCCTTCCTCGGACGGGCCGCCTTCCGACTGGTACGGATAGTGCGCGAACCCATGGTCATCGCGTTCGCCACCTCCAGCAGTGAAGCCGCCCTGCCCAAGCTCATTGAAGGCCTGACCAAGTTCGGCATCGAGAAGCGCACCACCGGTTTCGTGCTGCCCCTGGGTTACTCGTTCAACGTGGACGGTTCCATGATGTACATGACCTTCGCGTCGGTCTTCCTGATCAACGCCTACGGCATCGACATGGACCTTGGCCAGCAGATCGCGATGACCGCAATGCTCCTGCTCAGCAGCAAGGGCATGGCCGGCGTTCCACGCGGGTCACTCGTCGTCGTAGCCGCCGTGGTCCCTGCCTTCGGCATCCCGGCCGCCGGAATTGGTGTCCTGCTGGTGATCGACCAACTCCTGGACATGGGACGCACCGCCACCAACATCCTGGGAAATGCCATCGCCACCGCGGTCATCGGCCGGAACCACGACAAGTCCACGTCCCTCCTCGAAGCGTCACGCCCGGAAGCCTCCCAGGATGCGCAGGTCACTGAAGACAGCAGGGAGTTTGAGCGTGTTCCGATGCACTGACCGGATCCCGCTCGGCCAAATTTTCAAACCTGCGAACCTACCCTCACACCGGATGAAAGGCCATGGCCAATGACCGCTCACTTTGACCTCCAGAGCCCGATGGACGTGCACCGCATTCAGCGGACGAAAAGAGCGAGAAACACTCCGATCAGATCAAAAATCATCGACTACCTGGCAAGCCATGGGGCAAGCAAAGTAGCTGACATCAGCGACGGCATCGCGTCCTCGCGCGGCGCAGTCAGATATCATCTGGCAGCGCTGGAGAGCGCTTCGATCGTCCGTTCCAACATTTCGCCCGGTGCCAGGAGTCGTTTCACGCCCTTCTACGGTCTCGCCCCTGGAAAGACGGAGCCCGCCTCCTAGCCGGACAGCGCTGACTGCAACTCTTGCGGACGACGGCGGGACCTCCCGCCGTCGTCCGCCGTGTCCTTACGGCCGGAATCTCATGTCCTCGCCCCCAACCAACCTCGCAGTTTGGGCGGGCGCCACGTCCTGGGCGAACACCCGGACGCCCCCGGCGAAGACTGGCACCTTCCCAACGACCCGAAACCCGCAGCACCAAGAACTGGTTGACGCTATATACCGCCAAGCCGGACAGCAGCACACCAAGCGTCGCTCCGTCCCGGCACTGCTCCTGCTCGCCATGGCACTCACCAACCCCGTCGTGTGTGAACTCCTCCAAATGAGCGCGCTGCTCTGGGGCATTCCCTTTATGTTTCGGCCGCCGGGGTATGGACGAGCTGAAGGGATTGTGCCCGGTGCAATACCGGGCGCAATCCCTTCAGTTCCAGCTCCTTGGGGAGCCCGTCAGGCGGCGGGTGGGGTCACTTCTTTTCAGCCAGGAACATTGCCTTTTCAAGCGGTGTCACGGTGAGTGATTTGAGTTGGGCGGTACCGCCTTCTGCAAAGAGGGCCATCTTGTCGGCTCCGGCGTTGGGGAATACCTGGTCGGTGATGGTCCGCAGACCGTCCTGGGCGAAGACCTCTACTGAGGAGCGGTCGAGGTAGACCCGAAGGGTGACGTAGCCCTTCTTGTCCAGGGTGACGGGGGCGTCCTCTATGGAAGCGAAGGACGGGTGGAACGCGGTGTTGCCGGAGTTAGTGCGGTCAACGAAGAGCTTCCCGGTCGTGGCGTCGTAGCCGATGACGGTGGATGCGGCTCCATCGCCCAGCACGGTGATGCCGGATTTCTTGGCCGTGCCCGGCGCGAAGGTGATGTCGACTCGTTGGATCTGGCCCGATGCTGAAGCCGGCAACTGGTGTGTCCCGGCGGGAATCGGTCCGCCCTTCTTATCCTGATAGGAGACTTTCCCGCCCAACTGTTCCACTTGCTTGACAGCGCTTTGGGTGAGGCGAGGGCCGTCAGAAGTCGTGGTCAGGTTGACTTCGCGGGGAAGTGCCATGGCGCTGCGCCAGGGGCTGGTGGGGATGTCATTGGCGTAGTCCCAGTTGTTCATCCAGCCGAGCATGACCCGCTTGTTATCGGGCATGTTGCCGAAGGACACGGAGGCGTAGTAGTCGCGTCCGTAGTCCAGCCAGTCATAGGTCTCCAGGGCCGACTGTGCCGGTTTCGAGGAGAGCATGAAGTCGTCCGCGAGAATGTGGCCCCAACCGAATCGGTTATTGTCGACCACTTTGATATGTGCTTGTTGGCCAACGAATTCTTTGACATTCCATGATGCCCAGTCGAGCTTTTCACTGTCGTTTCCGGTGGCCGTGCGGACCACTTGTCCGTTGACCACGAGGTTTACCGATTCCTCGTCAGACCGGGGAACGGCCGGGCCGTCAGTCAGCATGACGTGGTCAAGGGTCAGGTGTCCCCACCCGCCGGTGGCCTGGTCAACTACACGCAACTGTGCATTCTGTCCCGCGAACTCGGCGACATCCCAGCCTTTCCAGTTCAGGATTCCGGAATTGTCTCCTGCGAGGGAGCGGACCACCTTGCCGTTGACGAGCAACTGGGCGGCCAGGATCTGTCCGGAGTCCGCGGAGCGGTTGCCGCCGCCGACCAGCATGCTCATGAAATTCTTGGTGATGGGGAATTCCGGTGATGTCAGGGTGCCCTGCCGGTCATCGCCCGGTGCGGTGCCGGTCTCGAAGGTGTTGATCCGTTTGGCCCCGAGGTAGAAGTCCCCGCCGCTGGTGGAGGGCTGGAAGTTGGGGGTGAGGTCGCCGGTCCCGGTCCAGCCGGTGTCGGCCAGCGATGTCCCGGCGGGAACCTCGAAGCCGTCAAACTTGAGCTCCCCTTCGGGCGGGGTGTTGTCCAGCTTGTCGGAGACGCGGGGGTGCTTGCCACCGCCCACGAGGAAGTTCAGGTAGTCGTCGGTCACGGTGAAGTTAGGTGACTGCATGGACCCGAGCGGCCAGTCGCCGTCGTTGAAGGAGTTGATCAGGCCACTGCCGTCAAAGCCGGTCACGGGGCTCTGGCCGGGAAGGGCTCCGTTTGCCGGAGTGCTGCCGAATGGGCCGTTCTTCCAGTTTCCTGGCTCGTTGTTGACGGTCCAGCCGTTGTAAGTTCCGTCGTTGAATCCGGCCAGGACCGTCCCGGGAGGGGGCGTGGCCACGGGTTTGGTGGTTTCGGAGGTGAAGGTGGTGCCGTCGAAGTTGCCCACGAAGTACTGGCCAGCGGAGCCGCCGGCCACGCCTCCGGGGTTGATGTTGACGACCATGACCCATTTAACGTTCTTCGGGTCGCCGTCCACGGCGAGGGGAAACAGGTCGGGGCATTCCCACTGCCCGCCGGTGGCATTGGCTGGTCCGAATTCACTCAGGGCGGTCCAGTCCTTGAGATTGGCGGACTTGTAGAGGACGACCTTGTGATCCTGGGCTTCGACCGCGGTCATGAGCCAGTAGCCTCCGCCGCCGGGTTTGTTGTACCAGGAGACCTTAGGGTCACGGAAGTTGGCGGAGTTTCGGTTCAGTACAGGATTGCCGGAGTACTTGGTCCAGGTCTGGCCGTCATCGAGGCTGTAGGCCAGGGACTGCGCCTGCAGGCCGCGGTGGGGCGAGGCGTCCTTGTAGGCGCTGGTGAAGATCGCGATCAGCGGTGGGTTCTCTTTCGTACCGAAACCGGTCGTGTTGTTCTTGTCCACGACGACGCTGCCGGAGAAGATGTCCTGCTCTGCATCGGTGGAGATCGCCAGCGGCTGCTCCTGCCAGTGAACAAGGTCCTTCGATGTGGCGTGGCCCCAGGACATGTTCCCCCAGGTGTTACCGGAGGGGTTGTGCTGGTAGTACATGTGGTAGACGCCCTTGTAGAAGACGAGCCCGTTGGGGTCGTTCATCCAGTTCTTTGCCGGCGTGTAGTGAATGGCCGGCCGGTAGGGTTCGTCCCCGGGGCCCGTCGCGGCCGACGCCGGCAGGGAACCTGCCAGTGCCGCGGCCAGCGTCAGTCCCGCGAGCGTCAGTGCAGAAACGGCATGCGTCCTGCGGGTGGTCGTGTTCTTCATTCGTTTGATTCGCCCTTCGTTGCGCGCGTCGTCGGTAGACAACGTTGTCAGTGCGAAGGACACTAAGTGATGTCCGTCAGACAAGTCAACGGTTTTGGCGGCGCGGGAATGAGGCCGCCCGCCGCGCGGCTGAGCCGGGCGAAGCGATGGGCGGGCAGCAGAAAATTCCCTCCCAGCGGCAGGGCTGGAAGGGTTATTTCCGGCAGGCGGCTCCGTTCAGCCGTCTCCGCGGGTCCTGGACGCAGCAGCTCCCGCCGACCGTGGATCGGCTGGATTTGGCTGAGGGCTATTCCAGCGGCAGAAGCCAGGTCAGTTCCGAGGCGTCGCCTTCGATATGGCGGGCCAGTTCCTCGTTGAATCTGGCGCCGTAATCGGCGCCGATGTGTTCCTGGAACGCGGCTTCATCGCGGTAGACCTCAAAGACAAAGTACTCCCGGGGGTTCTCTTCCCGGGTGCAGGGAAGGAACAGCTCGTTGCCCGGTTCACGGCGCACATGCCGGGTCAGTTCGAGCATCATTTCAGCAACGCGGGCTTCGCTGCCGGGCTTGACGGTGAACTCGGCATACAGGGTCTTGGTCATCATGATCCCTTTCAGGTCGATGGGTTCGAAATATAGTTCAGGAGGCCACCCCTGTCAGGCCGGAGGGCGCAGCTCACCGGAACCTCGTTGTATGAGCTCAGAAGGGACAACATAGGTATGCGGGGGCTGCTGGTCGCCATCGATCCTGGCCAGGAGCCGCTCTGCTGCCAGCTTCCCGATCCGCTCGGGGTGCTGGGCGATGACTGTCACGCCGGGATCCATCATGTCGGCAAGCGTGAAGTCATCGAACCCTATCAAGGCCACGCGTTTGCTCAGCCCGAGCTCTCCGAGAGCGCGCATGGCGCCGAACGTGATGAGGTTCTGGCTGGAGAAGATCGCCGTCGGTGGTTCGGCAGCGGTGAGAAGTTCCAACGTGGCCAATCTGGCCGATTCCTCATCGTGCAGGTTTTCACGGACGGGAATCGTGGAGGTGGGAATTCCCTGCCGGCCGATCTCCTCAATGAACCCCCGCCGGCGTTCCCGGGCGGTCTGGATGTCTGTGCGGTCCCCCAAATAGGCGAGCCTGGTGTGGCCGCGGCTGATCAGGTGAGCGGCTGCCCTCGCGGAGCCTGCGGCGTTGTCGGTCACGACGGCGTCTGCTTCCACTCCTACCGGTTCACGGTCGATGAAGACCAAAGGCAGGTCACGGGAATGCTCCGGGATCACATACGCCTGGCTCCTGGCGATGGGCGTGAGGATGAGCCCGTCGACACGCCGCCCAAGAAATGCCGCCACGATGTCCTGCTCCCGCTGGGGGTCATCGTCCAGGCTCGCCGCAAAGACCGCGATTCCCCTGGCCCCAAGAGCATCTTCTATTGCCCGGTTGATCTCGCCGCTGAACGGGTTGGAAACACTCGGCAGCAACAGCCCGACCGAGAGCGTCCTTCTGCCCGCGCGGCGCAGGCTGCCGGCCGCCATGTCCAGTTGGTAGTTAAGTTGCCGGGAAGCGCTGAGCACCTTGTCGCGGGTGGCTTCCGATACGCCAGGTTCGTCATTGATCACCCGCGAGACGGTCTTAATTCCTACGCCGGCAAGTGCAGCCACATGGCGCATCGTCGGGCGGCTGGCGGAAAGGGCCGGCTGGCCACGATTGGACATCGTTGTCAAAAAAATCGCTCCTTCTCATTGCATCTATTGACTCTCCGGTGTGATGCTGATTACATCGTACATGACATCGTTGTCGAGGCCAGTGAGGGCCTCAAACACCAGGAGATTCAATGTTGAGTTCCAAAGCACCCCGTTCAACGGCCACCCGCCTGTTCGCTGCAGGAGCAGTGCTGACTCTGGGAGCGCTCAGTCTTTCTGCCTGTGGTGGCAGTTCCCCGTCCATCTCATCAACCGGTAGCTCGTCAGGGGACAAGGTCGGTGTCTCCCTGATCGTGAAGACGACGACCAACCCGTTCTTCGTCGCCATGGAGGACGGGGCGAAGAAGGCGGCCGAGGCCGGCGGCGTGGACCTTAAGCTCGCTGCGGGCAAGGCTGACGGCGACGAGGACACCCAGATCCAGGCCATTGAGAACGCGATCTCCAAGGGTGACAAGGGCATCCTGATCACCCCCAACGGCCCCTCCGTAGTGGACGCCCTGAAAAAGGCCAAGGACGCCGGGCTCTTCGTCATCGCTCTGGACACCCCGCCGGATCCCGCCGACGCAGCCGACATCACGTTCGCCACTGACAACTTCGCCGCCGGGGAGCTGATCGGCAAATGGACCGCAGCTCAGCTGGACGGGAAAAAAGCGACGATTGCCCTCGTCGATCTCTTTGATGACAAGGTCGTCTCGGTTGACTACAACCGGGACCAGGGCTTCCTGACCGGCCTCGGTATCGACACCGCGGATAAAAAGAAGAACGGCGACGAAGCCAAGACCGGCAAGTACACCGGCGGCAAGGGCGGCGACTACGAGATCGTCGGTAGCCAGGCCTCCCAGGGCGCCGAAGACGGCGGACGCACCGCCATGGAAACCCTCCTGGCCAAGAACCCGAACATCAACGTCGTCTACACCATCAACGAACCTGCGGCAGCGGGTGCCTTCGAGGCACTGAAGGCCGCCGGCAAGGAAAAGGACGTGCTGGTCGTCTCGGTGGACGGCGGTTGCACCGGCGTGAACAACGTCAAGTCCGGCGTCATCGGCGCCACGGCCCAGCAGTACCCGGTCAAGATGGCCGAACTGGGCGTCAAGGCCATCGTTGACCTCGCCAAGACCGGCCAGAAGCCGGCCAACTCACCGGGGCTGGACTTCTACAACACCGGCGTCGAGCTCGTCACAGACAAGCCTGCCGACGGCGTGAAGAGCATCACCACCACCCAAGCCTCCGACATCTGCTGGGGAAAGTAACCCACCCAGCTTCACTGCGGGGCGGGGACCCGGCGCCCGCTATCGGCCTCCCCGCCCCGCATCTCCCGAGCTAGGGCCTCCCCTAGCAACCATCACGGAAGATCAGGACCAATCGTGACCCAGCAACAGACCGCCGGCCCGCCCAGCGCCGGGCATGCCGACCTGGCAGAGGAATTCCTTGACCGCCAGACACCGCTCAGCCGGATACGCAATATCCTCCACCGCTACCCCGCCCTCAGTCCCGCCATCGTACTTCTCATCGCGGTGGTGGTGTTCGGCCTCCTCAATGACAGGTTCCTGCGGGTTGAAAACCTCTCGCTGATTACCCAGCAGGTCTCCGTCGTCGGCACCCTGGCCATCGCCCAGACCCTCATCATCCTCACCGCTGGCATCGACCTCTCCGTCGGCGCCGTCATGATCCTCTCCTCCATGGTCATGGCCCAGCTCGCCGTCAACAACGGACTGCCCGCACCTGTTGCCCTGCTCGCAGGCCTGGTCGTAGGACTTGCCGCCGGAGCACTCAACGGATTCCTGGTCACCAGGTTCCGGCTCCCGCCGTTCATCGTCACCCTCGGCACGCTGAACATCTTCATCGCCCTGACACTGCTCTACTCCAACGGAGCGACCGTTCGCGGCTCGGCCATGCCTCCCCTGCTGACCTGGACCGGCACCACCTTCCCGCTCGGCCCCGTGCGGATCTCCACCGGCGTCGTCATGATGCTCCTGCTCTATGTCGCGGTCGCCTTCATCCTGGGCAAGACGGCCTGGGGCCGGCATGTCTACGCCGTGGGCGATGACAAGGAAGCCGCCCGCCTGGCTGGCATCCCCGTCAACCGGGTTCTCATGAGCGTCTACCTCGCCGCCGGCGCCGTCCTGGCCGCCGGCGCCTGGATCCAGATCGGGCGCACCAACGCCGCCAGCCCCAACGCCGGCGTAGACCTGAACCTGGACTCCATCACCGCCGTCGTGATCGGCGGAACCAGCCTCTTCGGCGGCCGCGGCTCCATCTGGGGTTCACTGCTTGGAGCGCTGATCGTGGGTGTCTTCCGCAACGGCCTCTCGCTCGCCGGGCTGGACGTGCTGTACCAGACGCTCGCCGTGGGCGTCCTGATCATTGTTGCTGTGTCCGTCGATCAGTGGATCCGAAAGGTCAAGTCATGACCACGACAGAATTTGAAGCCCCCCACGTCGCCACGCGCGAGCCCATCCTGCAGGCCCGGAACCTCGTCAAGACTTTCGGCCGTGTCGTGGGACTGGACGGGGTCAGTCTCGACCTCTACCCGGGCGAAGTCCTCGCGATCATCGGCGACAACGGCGCAGGCAAGTCAACCCTGATCAAATGCCTCACCGGAGCAGAAGTCCCGGACTCCGGCGAGCTCTTCATGTCAGGACAGCCCGTGCACTTCAAGCGGCCGCAGGACGCCAGGGTCCACGGGATCGAAACCGTGTACCAGAACCTCGCCGTCTCACCGGCCCTCGACGTCGCCTCGAACTTGTTCCTGGGTCGGGAGGAAAGGCGTGCGGGACTCCTCGGGAGCGTCTTCCGGATGCTTGACACCAAAGGTATGCGCCGGAAGGCCAAGGAAGAGCTGACCCGGTTGGGCATCTCCACCCTGCAGGACGTGACAGTGCCGGTGGAGAACCTCTCGGGCGGCCAGCGCCAGGCTGTCGCCGTGGCCCGCGCCGCAGCGTTCGGCTCAAAGGTCGTTGTGCTGGATGAACCGACGGCGGCACTTGGCGTCCGGGAATCGAACCAGGTCCTCCAGCTGGTCCGGGACCTTCGCGACCGAGGCCTGCCGGTCATCTTGATCAGCCACAACATGCCCCACGTCTTTGACGTAGCGGACAGGATCCACATCCAGCGCCTGGGCAAGTGCGCTGCCACCATCACTCCGCAATCACACACAATGACCGACGCAGTGGCGATCATGACCGGCGCAGCCACCGCCTGATGGCCGGCTAGTAACCTCCCGCTCTACCGGAGCTCCCTTCTCCGTCCGCGGACCTCCCCCAGGTCCGCGGACGGATCCATACCGGGAGTTCCCATCATCACCATCCCACGAGAGACAGACCATGGATTACCTCACAACAGCCCGGAACGACGCTCACCAGACGCTCGACGTCATGGTCATAGGCGAAGCGCTGATCGACGTGGTCACCACGTCGCACGACACGGTGGAGCACCCCGGCGGCTCACCGGCCAACGTCGCTTACGGACTTGGCCGCCTCGCCGTCACCACAGGTCTGCTCACGGCCATCGCCCCGGACGCGCGTGGGATTTCCATCGAAAACCACCTCAGCAGTGCAGGCGTCATACTTCTGCCCGGATCAAAATCCCTCACCAAAACGGCATCGGCCACAGCAACCCTTGGACCCGACGGCTCCGCTAAGTACGACTTCGACATCTCCTGGGACCTTGCCCCGACAGCCCCCGCCTACTTCCCAAAAATCCTGCACACCGGATCCATCGCCACTTTCCTTAATCCCGGTGCCGGCGCCGTGAAATCCCTGCTCGAACAAGCCCGCACACACTGCATGATCACCTATGACCCGAATATCCGTCCAGCCCTGCTCGGCAGCCACAGGGAAGCTTTGGCCACCTTCGAAGAGCTCGTGCCCCTAACCGACGTCGTCAAACTCAGCGACGAAGATGCCTACTGGCTGTACCCCCAAAAAAGCCTGGACGAAACCGCAGCACACATCCTCGGTCTGGGCGCCGGACTTACCGTCATCACCAAAGGCGCCGACGGCTCACAATTCACCACCCCCGCCGCTAACATCAGCATTCCCGCCGTGAAGTCCAAAGTTGCCGACACCATCGGCGCCGGGGACTCCTACATGTCCGCCCTGATCCTGGGTTTTCTCACCCGAGGAACCGAAGGTTTCGCCCCAGCTGTCTTGGAGCAGCTTGGACACACCGCAGCTGCAGCCGCGGCCATCACCGTGCAGCGCCCGGGAGCAAACCCCCCGACCCTGGAAGAACTCAACATCGCAATCGAAGCCCATTCCGGTGCCCAATACGGGGGTTCCTGAACCACCTAATCAAATGACGGTTGTCCCGGATACCGCTCCTTCAGCGCCACCCTCGCCCGCCTCCCAGACCGGAAAATCCTCTACTGACGCCGGGATTCCGGATTCGCTTATGCCCCGCCGGCCAAACTGTTCCGCTTAGGCAGCTCAACCGAAACGCAAAACGGATACTTCGTGTGTGGCAGTCCGACCAGGTCAGCTCCCCCGAGGCCCTAGGCAGACACCCGGTCGGCACCGGAACGAATCAAAAAGCACAGGACGTCCGACGCCGGATATCTCCGAAGACGGCGACCGGCGCCCTCGCCTCCGACCACTCACGCCCGGCCGCTCATCGCCCTCGATGCCACTGTCTGACGACACGCCAGAGAAATAGAGACGAGCCGGGGTGGTGGTAGAGCACGCTCTGGCAGTCATGTCGAAAACCGCGAATCCAGGGATGGATGGGTATGACTGATCAACGGACCAGCACGGCCACGGAAGAAGGCCGCGGTCCCGCACAAACACTGGACTCCCCCGGGAACATGCGAGGTCCGGCCCGATCCGACCCACATACGACTCGATCCGAAAGCGGAAGTGTGGACAATGTACACGCACCGCAAATTCGCCGTTTCAGAGCGTTCCGGCCGCCAGCCACATCCCAGACCGCAGGGGCGCGGCCCTTCTTTGCGCGCCTCGGGCGCTGCGCAACTGCCCGTCAGACGTGTCCGCAAGCCGGTCCTGAAGCGCGACACGTTCCGTCCGCTCCCCCGCCGCGAGAACTTCCCTAGGTGTGAATCTGTGACTGTGGGCTGAGAATGGCGGGTTAATACACAGTTGGGATGGCGGTTTCGGTGCTCCGTGTGGAGAAGCATCGGTGCTGCTGCACAGATCCCGTTACATCGTTACTCAATAGGGGACATCGCCACTCAGGTTAACTGCGTAGAGGCCAAGTTCGTGACGCGTCAGAAGTTCCTTGCGCCAGCAGCACCAACCGGTCGATATCCAGGTTTGTAACTTTCTGACAGCGCCGTCACGGCGGCAATATCCTGGGGAGTCGTTCGACAGCACCCGCCAACGAGCCGGGCACCAAGTTCACGCCAGATTGGCGTTCCCTCCGCAAGGCTTGCGGGCTGTTTACTATCGGGGCCCGACGGGCTCGCCGCGGCCGGCCCCCACGTTTTGGTGACTGCGTCATAGCTTTCGCCCGAATTCGGATATGCGATCAGGGGCGTATCAGTGGCTCTGCCCAGGGCCTCCAGCGATGGGGAGACCAGCTCCAGCGGCACGCAGTTCACGCCGATAGCCGCCACGAGCGGCTCTGCCGTCAAGAGCTTTGCCGCCTGAGCCAGCGGCGTACCGTCGCTGATGTGGCCGCCATCCCGTAGCGTGAAGGAGAGCCAGGCTTCGACGTCGAACTCTTTCATGAGTGCCAACAGGGCCTCGGCCTCCGGCAATGAAGGCAGCGTCTCACAGGCAAGAAAGTCCGCTCCGGCCTCCACCAGCGATGCGATTCGGGGCCGGTGGAACTCCAAAAACTCGTTTCGGCTGAGGACATAGTCGCCCCGGTATTCCGATCCATCGGCAAGGTACGCGCCGTAGGGCCCGACCGATCCTGCAACAAGCAGGGGGCCCGCATCCGGGTTTTCCGCCAGGTACTCGCGGCGTGCCTCGTCGGCCAGGCGCACACTCAATGCCACCCGTTCCAAGGCCGCTTGCTCGCCGATGCCGCGGCGCGCGAATCCCAGGGGTGTGGCTTGATAGCTAGCCGTGATGGCGACAGTGGCTCCGGCGCGGAAGTAATCGTGGTGTACGCGCTTAACCAGTTCCGGTTGCTCCAGAAGGACTTTAGCCGACCACAAAGGGTCTTCCAGATCGCAGCCGTGCGCTTCAAGCTCGGTGGCGAGCGCACCGTCCACCGTCAGGTTCGCTCCGGCGTCGAGCATGCGGGAAAGGATGGTACTGGGCATCGTTCAGGGCTCCAAGCATTTCGGTTTGTTCTTTCCTGCGGGGCAGTTGCGGCGCCTCGTGGCCCGGCAATGCAAGGTAGCACAACGTGGAGTGCCAAAAAGAGCAGTGCAGCCCGGGGCTTGCAGATGACGGTCAGCAGCCGCTTGCAGCAACCGGTGTTCCGCGGCTCAGTCACGCCCAAAGTCTGGCGGACGTGCCGAGTGAACGCGAACACCTCTCAAAATTGTGCGTAATAAGCATATATTCATGCTTGTAATGAACATCACTCTCTGCCAATATGGCATTCTGACACCTTTTGCGAACTGCCCAGGAAGAGGCTTCCCTTGAAAATTGCAATGAAATCAGTCCGCAAGCTGCGCGTGCATTGGCCTATAGCTTCGGAAACCTTCTCGCGGCTCGCCACGGGGGACGCAGAAGCGTTCAAAGATGAAGCCGGCATCGCGGCCCTGCTCCAGGCTTCGTCGGAATCCACCGACTTAGGGGATTTTGGCAACTACAGGCATGTATTTGAATCCGGCCTGGGTTTCGAGGGTTTCACCTGCACTGAAGGCGCTAACCCTACGTTGGGGCAGGTGGGGCAGCGGACAATTTCGCCTACCTTTGTCTTCACGACGTATTTCGATGCGGCGCTCCCTGACGCCGCCGTGGAACGCTTCCTGCAGCACATCGTGGATATCCATCCCTGGGAGGTACCGGTCATCGAACTGACAGGCCCGGTCAGCGTCTCCAGCACAGCCCTTCCCGCACTCTTTGAGAGCGAGGCCGCATCATGATTGAAGCCACCACAGCTGGACTTTGGGACGGTCTGCAGGCGTTGCTGGCGGGCAGGTCATTCACCGACCTGACGCACGCCTTCCACCCCGGCCAGCCGCATTTCCCGGCCTTCCCCGACGAAATCAGGGAGGCGGTCTTCGACCTGGAGAAAGGCGACGGTTTCACCGCTCACCGGTATTCGATCATCGGCCAATGGGGTACGCACGTTGACCCTCCCTCGCATTTCATCCGCGGGGGACGGACCTTGGACCAGATTCCTGTGGAGGACATGGTCCTCCCACTGGTCATCCTCGACATCACCGCCCGGGTCACCGTAAATGCGGACGCCACTCCCACGATGGGGGACATTCAGGCATGGGAGCGCCGCAATGGTGCCATCGCACCGCGGTCCTTTGTGGCGTTGCGGACAGGGTGGAGCCATCGTTGGCCCGACGCCGACGCCATGGCAAACAGGGACGATGAGGGTGTCAGCCACACACCTGGCTGGTCGCAGGAAGTCCTCTCCTTCCTGATCGAGGAGCGGTCGGTAACTGCCGTCGGCCACGAGCAGACGGACACAGACCCGGGGCGGGCTACGTCCTGCCAGGATTTCACCTTGGAGACCTATGTCCTGGCGCGGAACCGGTGGCAGATCGAGCTGATGGCGAACCTGGACGGACTTCCAGAAGCCGGCGCGATCCTCATTGCAAGCTGGCCTAAGCCACTGCAAGGCAGCGGCTTTCCAGCCCGTGTCTTCGCCATCCACTAAGACACGTTCGTGCAGTGACTAGAATCGGATCCATGTCTAAGACGTCCAGCATGGGCCGGGGAATCATGGCTGTCCTCGCTGTGGGCTCCCGCAACGCAGAAGGCCTGTCTGGCGGAACGGTCGCTGATATAGCAGCCGATCTGGGCAGGGACCGCAGCCAGGTTTCGCGCAGTCTCCGGACCGCCGAGCAGGAGGGGTTTCTGGCACGCGGAGACCATCGGTCCTACACAATGAACTGGTCGCTCCTGACAGACGCACAGCTGTTGACAGAGCAACGGCTGCAGACCGACGGCGTAACCGCTCTGGAAGGCTTGGCCGGTGAAACTAACGAAGGATGCTTCCTTGGAGTTATGAGCGGAAACAGTACTGTCACCATCGGTGAGCGTGTTCCGGCAAGTAGCAACATGGTCGGTTCGTGGCTGGGCCGGCCCTACCCGGCGTTTTGTAGCGATGCCGGCCAGGCCCTGCTGTGGGAAGCCTCGGACGCCGAGGTCCGAACCATTTTCTCCGGCGTACCTTTCGTGCGCCATGGCCCCAATACACCGCTTGACGTCGAGGACTTCCTGTCACGACTGCGCGGGGCGCGGGCACGGGGGTACTCCATTGTCGACGAGGAAGCCGAACCAGGACTTTACTCGCTGGCCGTTCCGATTCGCGACTTCAAGGGCGATGTGGTGGCAGCGCTTCAGGTCGTCGGCGCCAAGACACGCTTGGAGCCGCGCCTGGAGCTATGCGCCACGGCTCTCGTGTCCTGGGGAAAGTGGCTTGAGTCAACGCTGGGTCACGCGGCGCCGCAGAACCGGCTCTAGCTGGCAAGGCCCTTCCGGACCGCGTTGTCCCGGGGACGGCCCTCAAAGGACCCCAGCCGCTCGGCTGCTGCCGTAAGGGCCTTTGCAATGTCATTGGTGCTGGGTTTGATCTCGGCCCGGCTGCCGAGGACGCTGAGCGCGGCAAGAATCGATCCTTCAGCGTTGCGGACCGGAACGGCCAGTTCGTAGATTCCGTGCTCGAATTCTTCCTCCGCGACAATGAAGCCCCGCGCCCTGTCCCGGTCCATCAGTTCGGCGACTTCTTGCGGCGAATGGGCCGCCCCCGGACCGCCTACGCCGATAAAGTTGACATCCTGGAGAAGGACTTCAATGGCCGGCTGTTGGTCGTCCCACAGCAAGGCCCGTCCGGAGCCGGTACACCACACGGGCGTCACCATGCCGGGTTTCACGAAGCTGCCGGGTACCGCATCGTTACTGGAGGCCCGCAGGAGAACGACCCGGAAGCCATCACGAACGGAAACTCTGGATCTAAGGCCGAAAGAAGCCACTAAAGCCTCAAGTTCGGTTCTTGATTCGCGGACCCAGCCGGTATTCAGCGCTGCGGCCAGGCTGAAAAAACGTGGACCGGTTCGGAAGGGACCGCGATCGACGCGCTCCAGCAGTCCCAGCTCACACAATTCCTGCGTCAGCCGTGAGACGCGGCTTTGTTCCATATCCAACTCGGATGCGAGCTGGGAAACGCCGAGAAGCCGCCTGCCCTGCTTCTCCCGGTCTGCGACCAGCCGAACTATTCGAAGTCCTTGGGCCATGGACGACGCTTCCGAGGAAGAATCCATGCTCCGTGCTCCTTCCGCCCGATGACTACGCCTATTCTCACATGTCTTCATTGTTGACCAGGACGCGGTTTCCTTGCGCCCACACAGTGTAGAGGTCAGCGAGTATCGCTGAATTCGCTGCTTCCAGTTCTGCGGGAGCGATTTCTGCCCGTCCCTGCCGCCCGAACAGCACGACTTCGTCTCCAGGGGAAACTCCCGCCACGTCGGTGACGTCGACAACCATGGAATTCATCGAAACGATGTCGACTATGGCAGCGCGTCGGCCGCGGACAAGTACGCTGCCTTGGCTGGCCAGTGCCCGCCGGTAGCCATCTCCGTAACCCGCTGTCACTGAAGCCAGCCTGGAGTTGCGGTCCAAGGTGTGGGTGAGCCCATAGCCGACCTTAGTGCCTGCTGCATAGCTATTAATGGACGCAATCCGGGCTTTGAAGGCCAAACACCGTTGGAAGTGCGCTGTTGCAGGTTCCGAATCGCCGTAGAGGACTGCCCCGGCACGGACCATGTCCAGCCACGAGCCGCGGACGTGCAGGGCGGCGTATGAATTGGCGCAGTGGAGCAGCACTTCCTCCCGGGGAGTTCGGGTCAATTCAAGCAGTGTCAACACCTGGCTTTGGAACCGCCGAAGAGTCGTTTCGATATGGCCGTCGTCGTCCTTGGGAAAATGCGTCATGATCCCGGCCAGTTGAAGCCCCGGGTGGCTCACGATTCCTACCGCGGATGCCCGGCCAAGCGAGGATGAGACGTCGAGGCTGTGCCTGCTGATCCCGGAAGAGTTGATATCGAGGTGGATGCGGACCACCTTCCCAGCCACGGCAGCGATCTTGTGTATCTCCCACGCGCTCTGCGGGTCGGCGACAAGTTCCTCGATGTCGTGACGCAGGCCTGCTCTGATCTCCTGCGGCGCCGCGGCACGGACACGCAGGATCCGGCCCTCAAAACCGCAGCGGCGTGCAATGGCTGCCTCCTCGTTGCTTCCTACTCCGATGAATGGAACGCCCAGACGAACAAGGGACGGGAGTAAGAGGTCAGCTCCGTGCCCGTAGGCATGGGACTTGACCACTGCGCACAACAGCGCCCGGTCATCGATCATGGACAGGAGGGTCCGGACGTTTGATTCGAAAGCGGCGGCGTCAATCTCCAGCCAGCTGCCGGCGTCCTGGACCGAACTGCGCACGTTTTGCATCAGGCCTTGTGAGTTCATGGTTTATCCCTTGAACAGCTTCGTGGCCGGGAAAGAAGGACCCCGGCCACGAAGCTGAGAAGACGATGGTTGATGATGGCGTCAGGACAGCTGGTCTGCGCGCGCCTTGCGCCCGTATTTGAAGTAGAAGAAGGCGTAGCAGGCACCAACAAAAGAGATTCCGAAATAGAGGGCTGCCACCTGATTCGGGTCAAAGGCGATGCCGATGAGCGAAATGAGGCAGAGCGAAAAGGCCAGGATGGGCACCAGCGGGAACAGCGGGGCCTTGTAGGCAAGGGCGGCGACATCGCCGCCGTTCTTGACAAAGGATCTCCTGTGGAAGAAGTGCGAGGCGGTGATGGACATCCAGACCCCGACGACGGCGAAACCTGCCACTGAAACGAGAGCCAGGTAGACCGTTTCGGGCGCAACGACGCTGCTGA
Organism: Arthrobacter sp. 05T45; assembly: GCF_056395875.1. Lineage (NCBI taxonomy): Bacteria > Bacillati > Actinomycetota > Actinomycetes > Micrococcales > Micrococcaceae > Arthrobacter > Arthrobacter sp. 05T45. Next base: position 17,705 of record NZ_JBFTKI010000040.1, read on the forward strand.
TGAGCGACGCAAGGCCTCCGAGCATGCTGACTGAAAGCGCGATTAGGGGGATACCGCCCCGGGTCAGTTTCTTCAGCGCCCGGGGGGCGTGCCCCTCGTCGGCAAGGGAGTAGAGCATCCGTGCGCAGGAGAAGAGGCCGCTGTTTCCGGCGGAGAGGAGGGCGGTGATGATGACGAAGTTCATGATGTCGGCGGCAAAAGGAATGCCTATGGATGAGAAGACAGTCACGAACGGGCTTTCATCCAGGCCTACCTGATCAAAAGGGATGGTAGCTGCGATGACAGCGATTGCCCCGACGAAGAAGATCAGCAGGCGGATCACTGTGCTGCGCATCGCTTTGGGGATGCTGGTGGCGGGGTCAGCTGTTTCGCCCGCTGCCACACCGATGAGTTCCGAGCCGGAGAAGGCGTAGAACACTGCAAGTGCAGTGACGAGGACGCCGCTGAAACCGTTGGGGAAGAGGCCGCTGGAGGTGTTGAAATTCTCAAACATGAACGGGTGGCTGCCTCCCTCACTGAGCGGGTGGATGCCGAACAACGCCGCGCCACCAAGAACGATGAGGACCACGATGGCGCCGACTTTGACGATGGCAAACCAGAACTCGGACTCGCCGAAGAACTTCGAGGAAACTGCATTGAATCCGAAGAGGACCGAGGCGAAGATGACGCACCAGACCCAGACGTCAACATCCGGGAACCAGCGCTGCATGAGGAGACCGGAGGCAGTGAACTCCGATCCGATGGCCACTGCCCAGCAGAGCCAGTAGAGCCAGGCCGTGGCGAACCCTGTGGCCGGCCCGATCGACCTCGCCGCGTAAATGTGGAAGGCGCCTGAGACCGGATACGCGATGGCAAGCTCGCCGAGGCAGGCCATAACCAGGTACACAACGAAGGCGCCGATCAGATAGGCGATGACCGCGCCGAGCGGTCCGGCCTGGGAAATGGTGTAGCCCGAGCTCAGGAACAGCCCTGAGCCGATCACCCCGCCCATGGCGATCATGACCAGATGGCGTGCCCCCATGGACCGCCGGAGCCCGGAGTCGGTCGACGGGGGCAACGTGGGTTGTGTGTCTAGCTGGACAGGTGATGAGGGTTCCATGGTTTCTCCCCGGTGAGTGGATAGGTCTGATGCGAAAGATGCGCACATCGCCCCGGCTTGGGGGACAGGGCGCCTCGGGCTGTGCAGTGGCGGTAGTGATGAAAGTAACACGAAAACGGCCTTTGGGTCATTAAAAACATTTCAACATGCTTATGTTGCACCTAAGTTACTTCGAGGCGCTGCTGCCGAATCGGCGTACAGATGGTCAGTTCGCCCTGTTGTTCGGTCACAATGACATGCGCTGACGGACATGGAATGCGGTGAGCATTGGAGGACCGATGTATCTGACTTAAGGAGCACCATGACCACCTATGACATTGCGCTGATCGGCTTCGGCGGCGTCAACAGGACGCTGGCCGAACTGGTCGCAACACGCGGTGACTCACTTCGTTCCGAGCTGGGCTTCGGCCTGCGTGTCGTCGCCATCACCGACCTGCGTCTCGGTTCGCTGGTCCAGCCCGAGGGGATCGACCTCGGCATCGCACTCAATTTGGACGGTGGAAGCGAAACCTTCGCCGCCCATGGCGGGTCCGCGGACACCAATAACGAATCAGTTATCCGTGACTGCACCGCCGACATCATCTGCGAGGCCACGTTCACGAATCCCGACGACGGCGAGCCAGCAGTTTCGCACGTACGCTGGGCCCTCGAATCCGGCAAGAGCGTTTGTACGACGAACAAGGGCCCGGTTGCCCTCCGCGGCGCCGAACTGACCGCCCTGGCCGAACAGAACGGCGTGCACTTCGAATTCGAGGGTGCCGTCATGAGCGGCACTCCTGTCATCCGCCTGGCCAAGAAAATGTTCGCGGGGCTGAAGCTGAACGGGTTCGAAGGCATCCTCAACGGCACCAGCAACTATGTGCTCGGGCGGATGGAATCCGGACTGGACTTCGAAGAGGCCATCAGCGAGGCACAGGAACGCGGCTACGCCGAAGCCAATCCCGCAGCAGACATCGAGGGATACGACGTTCAGCTCAAGGTACTGATCCTCGCCAACGAGCTGCTCGACGCAGGCATCGAACTAAAGGACGTTCAGCGGGCGGGGATTTCGACAGTGACGCCGGAGAATATCCAGAAGGCAACCCGCGAGGGACGCCGCTGGAAGCTCGTGGGTTCAGCGCGGCAGAACCCGGACGGGTCAGTGACCGCAGGCGTCTCCCCCGTAGCGCTCCCCCTCGGCCATGGGCTGGCCGGCGTTTCCGGCGCAACCAATGCCGTGTCCTTCGACACCGACCTTCTGGGCCCGGTAACCGTCTCCGGACCGGGAGCCGGCCGTGTGGAGACCGCCTACGCCCTGCTTTCTGACATCATCGCAATGCACGCAGCCAGGACGGAAGTAGCCGCAAATGTCTGAATCAACGCTGTGCTCGACGGAAACGGCGCTGCCGCAGTTCCGCGACGTGATGAGCCCGTACGACGGCAGAGTGGTCGGCGCGGTTTCGCTGACCGAGGCCACCGCCGGCAAAGCCGTGATCGAAACGGCCCGCGTCGGCGCCCGGAAGGCACGGGCACTGTCCCGCAACGCCCGCGGGAAGATACTGGACGGCGCCGCAACGGAGATCGAGCAGCGCAGCGAGGAGTTCGCGCAAACGATTGTGTCCGAGGCCGGGAAAACGATCCGCCAGGCACGGAAGGAAGTGATGCGCGCGGTCAACACGCTCCGCCTCTCCGCTACCGAAGCGCGCCGGAACGCAGGCGAAGTCATACCCTTTGACTCGTACGAGGGCTCAGAGGACCGCACCGGCTGGTACTCGCGCGAACCACTGGGCATCATTGCCGCGATCACTCCTTTCAACGACCCCCTCAACCTGGTGGCACACAAGATCGGCCCGGCAATCGCCGGAGGAAACGCCGTGATCCTCAAACCCTCTGCATTGACTCCCCTGTCAGCCCAGCTGCTCACGGACGCCCTCGTGAGCTCCGGCCTCCCGCCGGAAGCCCTCACGATTGTTCACGGCGACCGGGACGTGGCCGAAGAAATCATTCGGTCCCGGGACGTACGAATGGTGTCCTTCACCGGGGGGTTCTCCACTGGGGAGAGTATCGCCCGCACCGCAGGCCTGAAGAAGCTTTCCATGGATCTCGGCGGAAACGCACCCGTGATCGTCCTGGACGATGCCCACATCGAGAAGGCCGTGGAATCCTGCGTCTCCGGAGCGTTTTGGGCTGCCGGCCAGAACTGCGTGGGGGTGCAGCGGATCCTCGTAGCCGCCCCAGTGTACGGCGCGTTCCGCCAGCGCTTCCTGGAGGCAACGGCGCGGTTGGTTGCCGGGGATCCAATGGATGAACAGACGGATGTCGGACCCATGATCAGCCCCACAGCATTGCAGGAGCTCCAGTCCAAACTGGACGTGGCCCTCGACGCCGGCGCCGTCCTGCTCTCAGGCAACGTCACGGACGGCAATGTGCTTCAGCCGACCGTCCTGGAAGCCGTCCCGGCGGACAGCAGCCTGTGGAGGGAGGAGGTTTTCGGCCCTGTGGTCATGCTTCGTAAATTCAACACCTTCGAAGAGGCCATCGACGTCGCCAATGCCATCGAGTTCAGTCTTCATGCGGGCATATTCACCGACTCCCTGGCCAGGGCCATGGATGCGGCCCGCCAGCTCGAAGCAGGCGGCGTCATGATCAATGATTCCTCTGATTACCGGTTCGACGGCATGCCATTCGGCGGGGCTAAGTACGGGAGCATGGGCAGGGAGGGCGTCCATTTCGCGTATGAGGAGATGACCCAGCCCAAAGTCATCTGCATCAAGAACTGATCGAACTGGAGGGGCGCGGCCGAGGGCCCGCGCCCCTCCAGTTCCTCCGGGCAGCCGGCACAAAACTGCGCACCACCCAAACTTCCACACGGAGGACAGAAAACCATGGCCACCCGCATCGAGACGGATTCGCTCGGGAGCGTTCCTTTTCCGGCCACAGCCTATTGGGGAGCACACACCGCCCGGGCCTTGGAGAACTTCACCATCAGCGGGATCACTTTCACTCCGTGGCGCGGGCACCTCCGGCGCCCCGCCTGATGAAACTGGAAAGCGTCATGGCCGTCACTGTGTCCGTGACTCCGGGAATAGCAGCGATCTGCTCCCAGATCTCCTGCACCCTCTCCAGCGACCGGGCCTCGAGCCTCACCAGAAGATCAAAGTCACCGCTCACGACATCGCACAGAACCACCTCGGGAATCGACCGCAACACGGAGATGACGTCCGCCCCCCGCACCCGGTCCTTCCTGTAAACCATCAGGAAGGCGGACACCAGGCCCTGGCCCGGAGGGCCGGCAACAATCGTGTACCCCTGGATATACCCTTGCCGTTCCATCCGCTCGATCCGCTGGCGCACAGCGTTCCTCGAAAGGAGGACTTTGGTCGCCAGCTCTGCATGGCTCATGCGAGCGTTCTTCGTAAGCTCCGCAAGAATCCTCTGATCAATCTGATCAAGACTCACTCGATCCATGCCTGCCCTTCACCGCAATAATCCCCCGGACCCAACCGGAACGGAAACAACTTCAAGACCGAAAGCCTCGAAAAATGACACTTCATCAAGCCCGGCCGTCTCTCACTGGCATTAGCTGCATCTTGTTCGACATGGACGGCACGCTCCTGGATTCAGCACCGGGCGTTACAACAAGTGCTGCACAGGCATTGGCAGCTGTGGGCGCGCCGGTCCCCAGCATGGACATACTGCGCCGATTCGTTGGTCCGCCCATGATCGAGTCCTTCAGAACAGTCTCACAACTGGACGAAAAGACGGCCCAAAAGGCCCTCCAACATTATCGCAAAGCGTACGCCGATCATGGCGCCGAACAGTCCAGCCCCTACGACGGGATCATCGATCTACTCGAACGCCTACATTCGGCCGGCATTCCGATGGCCGTAGCCACATCCAAGGTTGAAGATCAAGCAAAAAGACTGGCACGAATGTTCGGAATTGATTGCCACTTCATCACCGTATGCGGAGCGTCAGATAGCGAGGGAAGAGCGAGCAAGGCAGACGTCATCGCCGAATTGCTGCTTCGGCTCCATTCCACAGGCGTAGACATCTCCAGTCCCGCAATGGTCGGAGACCGAAGCTACGACGTCGCGGGAGCAGCTATACACGGAATCCCCACAATATTCGCACTCTGGGGATACGGGGAGGCCGAGGAAGCCTCGCAGGCCGCCGCCGTTGCTGCCTCCCCTGCGGCCCTTCTGCCACTGATCCTGGAGAACCGCCGGCGGTCAGCCGCGCAGCATCCCTCGTGCGATGAGTCCACGAATGCGACCAGCAGTCATCCACATTCCACTGTTTGACGAGCCGTCGAAGCCTGCGTTTAGGGTTCGCACGCATTCCTCCCCGACTGTGGAGCTCCCGCACTGGCTGGGAGAGCGCAATCGTGCCCTAAATGGGGCCGGAGACTCTCAGGGATGGACGAACTCGAGCGGCGCTAATCGTGATGGTTGTATTCGAACCGTTCGATGATAATGCTGCCGCGGGTTGCCGCCAGTCCGACAACGCGGCCGGTGAACCCGCCGGCGACCTCTGTGGACAGATACCGGCCGTCCATCCGCGCGAGCGTCGTCAGCTCGCCGTGCTCTCGAAAGCCCAATGTGACTTCGTCCGGCCCAGTATTTATGCCCGGTTGGCCCGCCAAGGGTGAGTCGTTGCATGCGATTTCCAGCTGAAATGGTCCAGGGGCTGGGTCGATTTCCGCTGTCGCTACCACCTGCTGAAGGGGTCCGATCTGGGCCACGACCCGGATTTGGCGTCCGGAGGCTTCGATGCCATACCAATGGAAGTCGTCCATCCTCAGGAGGAACCTGACCGCCTCGTCACCCGAGAGAAGAACCGACGCGCGTGCACCCCAAACGTGTCCGAGGACCCTGGTTGCCAAGATGTGAACGCTGCCAGTCTGGCTCTGCCTGATAAGGAGACCTTCGGGGGTTTCGGCCGTAAACGAAGCGGGGTCCTGGCCGGGTGAAATCCACCGCGGGTGAAGGCTGTCTGAAGAGAAATCATCAATAAACGAAGACCCGACGACGGGAACCTGATAACGGTCCTCATCGAACCGCGGCCAACCCTGGTCCCAGGAGATACCCGCAACAAAAGTTTCTCGACCCAGGACGTGAAAGCCAGGAACAACGCCTCGGGGACGAACACCGAGGTAGACCGCGGCCCAATCACCATCGACCGTTTCGACCAGGTCCGCGTGGCCGACACTCTGGACGGGCGCCGCCATGCTGCGATGACTGAGGATGGGGTTGTTCGGATGCGGTTCGAAAGGACCTGCGGGACTGCTGCCACGGCTGACAGAGACGGCATGACCGCGTTCCGTGCCGCCTTCGGCCAAAACCAGATACCAGCAGCCGCCCGCCTCATACAGGTGCGGCCCCTCCGGGTAGGCCAGCCCTGTTCCCTGCCACACCTTCCTGGGAGATTCCAAGAGGCGGCCAGCGTCGGGATCCAGCCGCGCCTGGACGATACCGGACTCATTCTCGCCGGGGCCGAACCCCACCCAGGTGAGGTAACAACTTCCGTCGCTGTCCCACGCGATATCCGGGTCGATGCCCAGCGTTCCCGGTATCTGTACCGGGTCACTCCACGGGCCAGCAGCCTCCTTGGACCGCAACAGCAAATGACCGCCACCGAAGTCGCTCATGTTCGTGGTGACGAACCAGAATTCACCGTTGTGATGCCTGAGCGTTGAGCCGAAGATCCCGCCTGAAGGACGCCCGTCCCCAACAGCGAACTGGCTCCGCCGGGTGAGGATGTTCCCGATCTGATCCCAAGTTACGAGGTCCCGGCTGTGGAAGATCGGCGCTCCGGGGAAGTACTCAAAGCTCGACGTTGCCAGGAAATAGTCGAAGCCGACCCGACAGATTGTGGGGTCAGGGTGGAAACCCGGAATGACCGGTGTGATGGCTGCGGGAGATGCTACTTGCCGAACCTGCTCGACTGCAGTGTCAACCAATGGGGCTCCGTCCGTTGCTGGCATTGACTACCCGGTCTGCGGGAGTAGAGGAATTTCAACCCTAGGATGTCCCGCCTTGCAGTCCCACCTGGACTTTCACTGGTTGGAACACCTTCCCTGCCTCACACCCGCATCACAGCCGGGGACGCCACGTCATTCAGCGCTGCCGCTGCATGGTCCAGAGCGTTGCACCAATTGGCCACGATGCCTTCAAGGGACGCGACGGTACCTGCCCGGCTGCCTTTCGATCACATGGAAACGCCCCGGACCAGCGTGGTCCGGGGCGAAGCAGACGGAATGGAAGATGCCGTGGACGGGGCGATGCGTACCGGCCTGATGGTAGCCAGCCGAATCGGCGAGCAGCTTGCCAGAATGCGCGAACTGGAACAGCGCACCATCGCCGCAGCAGAGGAGGAGAACCCCCTATCCTTGCTGCGGTGGTCCACGTGCCCTAGCCTGTGCATTCAGGCCAACACGGGCATGGGTAACCCTGAGGGCGTGGCTGAAATTAGTGCGGTGCTGGCAGGACTGACGGCAGAAGAACTCGAGGAGATCACCGTCCTGGGGCCGAAGGGACATCTTGGCCGGCATCTGATCGCCGTCATCGACAGAGCTACCGGAGGCGCGGACGCCGGACGGGGGTTTTACGTGACGGACGGAACGGTCAACGGCAACGGTGGACAGTTCCACGTCCTCCACAGCGACCTGAGTGACCGCATCTTCCGAGTCGGGACAGGCCAAAGCTAAGCCGGCAACCCCTTGAGCTATCGTGTGCCATTACTGTCCATTTACTGAGGCCTGGCCTGATTGACCCCAAGCCTGCCAAACGGAACCGTGCAGGCAAACTTCATTTCCGGCGTGGCGCCGGCCTGAATGTCATTACCAGACTGTAATAATTCAATTTGTTTTACATATTGCTGCTGCAGTCGCGGTCCCATAGAGTCGGGCCATCAGCTGGTCGGGGCAGCGACGCTTCAGCCCAGCGATCATTGGGGGACTATTTCACTTCACTTCGCTGTGCGCCCTGATGTCAGCTAGCGGAGTACTGAAATTGGGGGATTCAATTGAAGAAGATTCTTGGTGCGACACTAGCTGGCATTCTCGTAACGGGGCTGATGACCCTTGCATCTCCGGCCCAGGCTGCCCCGGACACAGGGGGGGTGGTTAGTCCACAGGGGCTATGTGACAGCTCGACGGTCTACAAGACGGTCACCTCCAAGCAAAACTACTATCAGGCCATCGGCCCGGTGTACCACGCCATTAACGGGACGAGCTATGCGAACACTGTCACGTTTACGAATACCTTGTCTGGCACGATAGGAGCGACAGTGGGCGGTTATATTGAAGGCGGCGTGAGCGGTGGAATCGCGACTGCTAAGGCACAGGTGTCCGGCAGCATCACGGCCTCCGCTTCCTATACGACCTCAATGTCGGTCCAATACACCGTGCCGGCTTTGCGGACCGGCTACGCGCAAATCGGAACCAGCAAATGGAAGGTAAACATCCGCACTTGGAAATACAACACCAATTGCGTTAGTTCGACTATTGGGACGGGGACGCTGGATGCTCCCACCAGCATCGGGTGGAAGACTTGGAATGGCTGATAGATCAGCGGGGATGATGCTGGCCGGGGCCGGGCTTGCTGCAGTGTGCCTTGCCCTGGTGGGATGCGACGCCGTGCCGCCGCTGCCTCCCGGTACGGCCACAGCTACGGCAAGTCCGTCGAGCACGCCGCCCGAGTCAGTAACTTCTCCGACGACCGTGAACCACCACATTCCCAGCGGCGAAAAAGTGGTCGGATCGCTGGACAACCAGACTGCAACGATGAGCCTTGGTCAATTCAGCGTGGAATCGAAGTTCATCAAGGTATATCTGACGTGCTTTGGCCCGGGGGAAGTACTCATAAACGTCGATGGGGTAGGTAAGTTCCCGCTGCCCTGCAATCAAAACGATGTGGTTCCTTCGGAAAACCAATTCGAGGTCAGCCACCTCAAGTCCTATTCGGTAGGCATCGAATCGGCTGTGGGCCAGCGCTGGGCAGCGACCCTGGCCATACCAAAGGCGTAGCGTTGGGATCAGCCGTTGCGTGGAGGCGGCTGATCCCAAAGGCCGGTCGCCGCAGGGAGATACTCGGATCATGACGCGACTGGAGTTCTGGACGGACTACGGTCCGGGACCGCTATGGACCGATGAAGGCAAACCCGTCGATTTGACCTCGGGTCTCGGTGATTCTGCTCGTGGCCGCAGATCGGCTGCACTCAACTGATTCCAACGCCGATATCGGAGATTATGGCGAGCGGCCACTCAGAAGCGGCTACGACGGCAGGTTACGTGAACACTATCGATGAGCCTCGTCGGGCACTTGTGTCCCAGGCAGGGAATAATGCCGGGGCGCCGTGAAGCCGGCGGCTCGGTTTCTGGCCGGTTATTCTTGGCCGGGCGCCGGGACGGTCGCGGGTGTGTGCTCGATGACGAGTGTGCTCCGCTGGCTTCCTGCTGCTACCAGGCGGGCATTGCGTTCGTCATTGCCGGTTGCACGCCATTCGGCGATGGCGGGGTCCTTGTCGAACCTCAGGTGCCGGGCGGTGAGCCGGCGCAGGCGTTCGCCCTGTTCGAGTTCGA
>NZ_JBFTKI010000041.1:0-13286 GCF_056395875.1 Arthrobacter sp. 05T45
TTCCGGGAACGTGGGGGCCGGCGCCGGTGGCGTTGACCTATCAGTGGAAGGCCAGCGGTGTCGCGATCACTGGCGCGACTGCCGCCACTTATAAAGTCGCCGCGGCCCAGCTGGGCAAGACCATCACGGTCACCGTCACCGGTACGAAGGCCGGGTACACGACCAAGTCGAAGACCTCCGCGGCCACGGCGGCCGTCGCTGCGGGCACGCTCGGGCCGGCGCCGGTGCCGACGATCACGGGCACGGCGAAGGTCGGTTCGACCCTGACGGCTGTCCCGGGAACGTGGGGGCCGGCGCCGGTGGCGCTGACCTATCAGTGGAGGGCAAACGCCGTCGCCATCGTTGGAGCGACCGCGGCCACGTACAAGCCCGGCGCGGCCCAGCTGGGGAAGACTGTCACGGTCACCGTCACCGGCACGAAGGCCGGGTACACGACCAAGTCGAAGACTTCCACTGCCACGGCAGCGGTTGCCGCGGGCTCGCTCGGGCCGGCGCCGGTGCCGACGATCACGGGCACGGCGAAGGTCGGTTCGACCCTGACGGCTGTTCCGGGAACGTGGGGTCCGGCGCCGGTGGCGTTGACCTATCAGTGGAAGGCCAACGGTGTCGCGATCACGGGCGCGACCGCCACGACCTACAAGCCCGGTGCAGCCCAAAGAGGGAAGACCATCACGGTCACCGTCAGGGGCACGAAGGCCGGCTACACGACCAAGTCGAAGAGCTCGGCCGCGACGATCCGGATAGTTTGACCGCGGGCCAGTTCGACGCGGCCGCCGGGGTTAGCAACTCGGCATGCCATGACGCGGCTTCCAGTTTGGCCAGGCGATCAGGCTTTCCGTTCCGGTGTGCCTTCGGGCACTTGGCCAGCCAGCGCTTCAGGACCGCAATTTCCTCGTCCTTCTGGGCGAGCTTCCGGTGAACGATGGCGGCCTGTTCCGTGTACCAGGGTGCCGGCTCGCGGCCTCCAGCGTCCCCTTCGGCGGCAGTGATGGCTTTGTAGCAAAGGACGAGAGCTTCTCGAGACGGCCGTCGCGTTTCAGCTGCTTGATGAGCTCCACGAGCTCGAGATAGTGGACGCCCTCGACCATGCCCCGTTTGAACTGGGTGGCCCGAGCCCCGCCGCCGGCCAGGGCTTCCTGGACCATGCCGCTCACCTCCTGGTGGGCTGCGTTGGCGCGTTCGGCCGTCGTGAGTCCGGGCGGGTTGTCCTCGGTGTAATCCCATTCCGCCTGTCCGTCGCCGAGCCAGACGAAAGCCTTCGCCTTCAGCTTCGCCTCACGCAGGACGTGGAGCTGGTACGTCGCCGGTGCACTGGCGCCAGGCTTCAGCCCGATGCCTCGGTTGGCAGGGGAGGGCAGGTATCCGACTTTCTCACCCTCGACGATGACCGCGATAGCATGGGGATCGGCCGGGTTGTCCGGCTCCCGCTGGAGTTGGGCAGGCCCTTCGAAGTAGCCGCGCGTGCCCAGGTTGTGGCGGTCGGCCAAGGCAGCCACGGCGATCTTGGTGAATGTGGTTGTGCCGGCCAGCTCCACGCAGAGAGCTGTCCCCGTCGACATGGTTACGCGGAGGCTCACCGGGGCTTCGGACAAAGTAACAGGTTCTCTGGGCGGGACTCCGCGAACTTCTCGAGCGTCCAGCCAGGTTGATCGAACACGTCGTAGCCGGTGTACTTGCCGATCCCGTCGTGCAAGCCCGGGTTTAGCTCCCAGGAGAAGGTTGGTCCGGGGCCATTCCAGTTGAGTTCCGCCGGCAAGGGCTCCACCGGCAGCCGCAGCGAAGACCCGTCTGGGGTGTTCATGGCCTCGAGCAGGGGGCGGACCCGGGCCCGGTGCTGCTCCGGGATCCAAGCTCGGTAGTAGGTCAGCATCAGTCACGGACCACAGTCGTGTCGGCGCCGAAGCGCGGGTCGGCAATGATGCTGAGGAAATCTTCCTCTTTCAATCCGCACCCCTTCTCGTAGCGTGCCCACGCCGAGGCACCCTCTTCGGCGACGCGGGCAGCCTTCAGGCCCGCACGGGTGAGGGCATTGTCATCTTCCTTAGTGAGGACGACGAAGCTCAGCTGCTCGTGCTCCCGGAGGAGCAGTTCGTAGAACCCCTGCTCGGTGCAGTCGGCTTCGGCGACCTTGGCCAGCAGGTCGTTGACCAGAATGTTGATCGGGACGACGTGCTCCAGCACCAGCTGGCCCGTGATGGTGACGGCCGCATCGGCCTTGTTCCTGAAGTAGAGGTCTCGGGCGTTCGGCGACCACGGGAAATCCAGGGGCTTGTTGTGGCTGAAAATCTTCGTCTTGCCCTTGGGCATCCGGGGTTCCTGCCAGATCTTCTGGATCGCTTCACGCAGCGCCCGCTTGACCACTGCCAGGTCGCGCGCTGCCAGCGGCAGCAGGGCCTTGAAGATTAAGTGGATCGCCTCAGAATCGGCACGGTCGCGCTTATCCCCACGGGAGATGAGCTGGTCGGTCGAACGGGTTGCCGGCGAGAGGGGTGCTGATTCCATGATGGGTCTCCAATGTTTGGGTGAGAAAGTTGGTCTACTGGAGCACTGACCAGTGGCTTTGAACAACAACAGAACAAGCTCAGGCTCGCGATTATTAGCTAACGCCATTTCTACACGAAGGCAGCGACAAAAAGCCCGGACTGTTGAACGTCTTACTACGCCGTACAGGACTGGAACCGAATGGTCAGGCTTTCAACGTCACTAGGGCAAGTACTCGAGGTCGACCATATTGCCCGTAGCCGTGACGGGCTGCCCGGCTGTAATCATCCGGGGATTCCGGGGATTCCGGGTATTTCGCCCGGAGTTTGAACGGAACTGAAACAAGAAGGTTATTCATTTTGTCGGTGGTTGCGGACCGGGCTTCTTCGGCCGAGGTGCGCCCGCATACTTGGATTCGCAGGAATTCAACGGGACTGTCTAATGCCTCGCGACGTGGGCCGGGATCGAACCGATAAAAAGGCCGGTGGCCCCCCGCCTCATTGGCATTCACCATCCGGAGCATTCCTAGTGGAGGTTCAATGTTCCTTTGATGACCATAATGTGTAAAGGGGCGAGCTCACCGCAGTCCGGTGAGCTCGCCCCTGCTGCGGTTACGGCTCGTTGCGTCTCGCGTATTCGCGCTCAGATTTGCGTTCCATGCGCGTAGGCCTGCTGCGCTTTGCTGCGCGTCTCATCTTCGCGGCATACCTTTGGCGACTCAGCCAGCACCACACCAGATCAATAACAAACCACTGAACGAGCCCCACAAGGAACGGCCCCCAAAGTGTGCCCATCGGTTGAATCCACATGATCAGGCTAGGCCAGAACAGGATGGAGATACCGAATGCCGTCCAATGCCGGTTCGATCTCCTTGTCGAGGCGTCTCGTGCCAGCTTCCACTGACGATCGCGTTCCATTTGCTCTTTAGTCTGCGCTGGCCTGGGCATTGCGGACTCGATTTCGCGCCTCATCTGGCCGATCATGTAGGCTTCATCGCCGTCAGAGACGTACCAGTTACCGCCGCCGTTTCCGTAAAACTTCCCCAATGTTTTTCCTTAATGGTGGGCGAGACTAGCGGGCGGCAACAATGGAACAGCCAATATTGGCCCATTTTCGCCCTCCCGGAGCAGGCCCGGAAGGTGGCGCTAGACAACTTAGTGGTGTCATATCTTGTAATGCTTCAAACTATAACCGAGTATAGGGCCGCTTCAGATTCCGCTGACTTTAGGCGTTTAGTGTTGCAGTCGGCTTGGAAGCCGATGCCGATTTCTAAAGAACCGACTTGGAGAATTCTCCGGCTACCAGAGTGCAGAACTGCTGGTAGGTTTCGGTCCGTAAGGGTTCCGTCGAAGACTGCCGCCGGCAGGTGTTATTTTCCTGTGAGAGCCTTGCGTTTGCGGAACGTGCCGGCGATGGAGAGTTTGCCCGAGTACTGGATGGATCCGTAGCGGAAGAGGTGCACGGCGAGTCGGAGGATGAGGAACCCGATGATGAAGAGCTCGGCGATGACGATGGTTGCCTCTACGGGTGAGAGGGTGCCGAAGCCGTTGCGGAGCAGGGCTGTGACAGGGGCGGAGAGCGGGAAGTACGTGAAGATCTGCACGATGGGCGCGCGCGGGTCCGAGACGACCAGGGTCATGGCGTAGAACGGGACGAAGATCAGCGCCATCAGGGGACCGAAGATCGTGCCTGCGTCCTTGGCGGTGGGCATGACCGCGCCGATCGCGACCAGGACACCGGTGAAGACGGTGAAACCGCCGAGCAGCAGCAGCGCCCCGACGATCATGGTGCCGGGCTCGAAGCTCAGGGTCGACAGGTCCAGGTCGGGCATGGCGAGTTTGTCGCGGAAGAAGGCGTAGCCGACGGCGATGGGGGTGAGGAAGACCAGGATCTGGACCAGGCCGACCATGAACAGGGCGATGACCTTGCCGATGATCAGGGTGGTCGGATTCAAGGTGGTGAGGATCATTTCGGTGACCCGGTTTTCCTTCTCCTCCAGGGTGCTGTTGAGCATCTGGTTGGAGAGCAGAATGATCGAAACGTAGAAGATCAGCAGGAACATCAGCGGCGGCACGGCGGAGCCGAAGCCGCCGGCGGGCTGGCCGTCCTTGAACGTCTGGGATTCGGTCTTCACGTCGCCGCTGGCCGCGGCGGTCAGCTGCGGGGAGCCGACTTCAGCCTGGGCTGAGGCGGTGAGGTGATGCTTGGCGACGGCGTCGTACTTGCCGTTTTCAAAGACCCCCTGGTCTGTCCCGTAGACCTTCACCGGCTGCGTGGCCGGCTCGGCGGGGTAGGCGAAGTGCGCATCCGTCCTGCCCGTTTTCACGTCCTGCAGGGCCTGTTGCGGGTCGGCCGCTTTCCGCCCGCCCATGGCCGTCGCGATGCCATCCGAGATCAGCCCGGAGTCATCGGTGTAGGTGAAGGACATGGCCGCGGTCTTCTGGGCGTCCTCGCTGGCCGCGGAGGAGGAATTGCTGAGGTAGACCAAGCCGAACACGATCGCCATCAGCACGGGAATCGCCAGGGTGGCGATCCAGAAGCGGCGTTTCTTGACGGTGCGGGTGAATTCGAACCCGACCACTGTGCCGAGGTTGTGCCGGGCGAACGGGCGGCCCGCCGGTGCCGGCGGCGGGGGCGGTACCGGCGCGGGAGCGGTGGGCTGTGTTGAGGTGTGCTGGGTCATGGGGTTCAGGCCTCCGCCATGTCGTGGGACTCGCCGTAGACCTTGATGAAGACCTCGTCCAGGGATGTCCTCGCGGTGGTGAAGGACCGGACGGCTACGCCGTTTCCGACGAGCTCGCGCAATACTGCCGCCTCGTCAGCGCCAGGGCGGGGTGAGAGTTCGGCAGCGCCGCCGGCGTCGATGACGACGTCGTACAGGGCCGAGGACGGAAGTACCCCGGCGTAGGAGAGCCGGAAGACGGTTCCGCCGAACTGTTCCTGGACTTCCGCGACGGTGCCGTAGGCGCGGGAGGTTCCGTCCTTGAGCAGGATCACCCGGTCACAGAGCCGTTCGACTTCTTCCATCTGGTGGGTGACCATGATGACGGTCGCGCCGGCGAGTTTCTGTTCCTCGATGATGTCCATCAGCAGGCGCCGGTTGACCGGGTCGAAGCCCTTGGTCGGCTCGTCCAGGATCAGCAGCTCGGGGTCGTTCATGATGGTCACGCCGAGCTGGATTTTTTGCTGCTGGCCGCCGGAGAGCTTATCCAGCCGGGTCGTGGCCTTGTCGGCAAGGTCGACCCGTTCGAGGTAGTCCCGGGACCAGGTTTTTGCGTGGGTTTTGTCCAGGCCCTTGAGGCGGCCGAAGTAGACCATCACGTCCAGGACGGACTCTTTCTTGTACAGGCCGCGTTCCTCAGGCAGGTATCCCAGCCGGGCTCCGTCCTGGGGGGTGAAGGGTTTGCCGCCGATGTGCAGGGTCCCGGCGGTGGGCTGGTAGATGCCCAGCAGCGCCCGGAGGGTGGTGGTTTTCCCGGATCCGTTGCTGCCCAGGAACCCGAATGTTTCCCCGGCCCGGACATCGAAGGAGAGGTCTTTGATGACCGTCGTGTCCCCGAAGTCCATCCGGAAGTCTTTGATGTGTACCAGCGGCTCGGCGGCCGGGTCCCCCAGATTCATGGCACCACTGTAACCGGCGCGACGCCGGTGACGGCGGCGATGGTGCAACGGCCTGTTGCACCATCACGGGTCATCGGCGGAGCTGCGGGGGAGGGCGTCTGACGATTCAGGCGCGGGTAACGGTGAGGGTGACATTGGGGCAGGAGTCTGCGTAGCGGATCAGTGCCGCCTTCTCGGTGCTGTCGACACGCAGGCCCCAGCGGATCTTCACCGCCACCCACTGGCCGATGTACGCGCAGCGGTTCTTCGGCGGCATCCACGCCTCCGGGCCACTGGCCTGCTTTGAGGAGTTGAGAGCGGACGTCTGGGCGCTCAGGGTGCGGGTGTCGCCAAGGTCGTTGTAGAAGGCCACCCGCCGGGCCTGGGACCAATACCTCGCCCCGGATCCCCAGGCTTCATGAACCGGAACCGTGTGGTCGATCTGCACCGTCGATGCGGACGTGTGGACGAGGTTGTCCCACGATGTCACCCAACGTCCCGTACTGGCCGTGCAGCCCCGGCTGGTAAACGACACGGCCGCCCTGGACTCCTGGACCAGAACTTCCTGTCGCGTGTTTTGGCAATCCCCGTTGGTGTCCCGCCAGACGCCGGAGTAGCGGTCCCGGTCATAGCCGGTATTGACCTCGGCCGCGACGATGAGCCCGAGTACGGCGGTTCGCAGCGGAGCCTTGTACACGGTGGCTGCCTCGGCCGGAACGGCGAGGCCGCTCAGCAGCAGGCCTGCCGCAACCACCGCTGCACCCACCGCCCGCCGCAGCGCAAGCAACCGCCTGGATTTCAGTCCCTGCGAGGCTGTGGCGCCGACTCGGTTGGAGCGATGGACCTTCATGGTTCCCCCATACTCAATGAAAGTGACGCCCAAAGGCGACGTGAAGCAATAGTCGCACACCCCGCCGACATCTAGGCCCGTCCAAGGGAAGGATTCCCGCCGCCTCTGCCGTATAGCTCAGAACCGGTAGGACCAGGTGACCGACCCGGTGAGCCGGTACGCGGACGAGGCGGCCTTCGCGGTGAAACTCACCGTCCTGCCGTTGGCGGCCTCGTAGGTCCCGGCCGGCACCGGCTTCCCGTCCACGAAGTAGGCGACTCCGGCCCGCGTGGGGATGGTGTACCGGTTGGTGGTGCTGTTCATGGCCGGCTTTGCCGCGGTCACGGCCTTGCGGAAGTCGATGCTCCAGCTCGACGTGCCGGTCAGAATGTGGCCGGGGGCTGCCTTGGCCGTGATGGTGATCCTGGTGCTGCGGGAATAGGTGCCGGGCGGCTTCACGGCACCGTTCACGAGGTAGGTGACGTGATCGTTGGCTGGGATCGTGTAGGTGCCCTTGGCCTGGCTGAATTTCGGGGCGGCGGCGCTCACGGCCAGGGACGAGAGGTCATAGGTCCACGCCGTCAGAGTATGGCCGCCGGCCGCTGTTTTGACGTCGATGGTAACCACGATGCTGCGGAACGGGTAGGTGCCGGCGGCCTTCACCGCGCCATTAACCAGGTAGATGACCCCGGTCTTGGCCGGGATCGTGTAGGTCAACTTTTCCCAGTCGACCGTCGGGTCGAGGGCAGCCGGGGTGCCCGAGGTAGCCCGGAGCGCAGGGCGGCCGTTGAAGTAGTCGCGGGGGCTGTTGTACGACCCCGGCGGGACAGTCCCCGCCGGATAGCCGAAGTGGTTCGCGGTTGCGTAGGTGCCCCTGGAGCCAGTGCTGATGCCGATGCCCATGAGGGTGGCGTCTGGCTGTGACATGTTCGCGTTGTGTCCGGGCGAACTGATCCATCCGTTGACGAGGTCCTGGCCGGCCGTATAGCCGAGGGCGATGTTTTCGGATGCCGAGAAGTATCCGGCTGGTGCACCCGTAACATAGTCGCTGTTGTGCTCAAAGCGTCCTGTCGCCGCCATCTTGTTGCTCCACTTTTGCGAGATGGTGGAGATTCTGACGTTGAACTTCAGGGGCTTCAGGTGTTTGGTTGCCCGAAACCTGTTGATCGCGTCGAAGGTGTCGATGATCATTTGCCGCTTGCTTGCCGGGAAGAGGTCCAGGGATTCCACCGACGCGGACTGTGTGGCGACCGGCACCGGCGGCGTTGCGGGCGCCGCAGACGCTCCACAGATCGGGCCGGCCACCAGTGCAGCCGTGAGCAGGGTAGCCCCCAGCGTTATGCTGATTTTCAATTGTCCCCCAAAGAAGTTGTCGGACACGGAGAAGCCCGCGTCCAGGATGGATAATACGTTGCCGCAGGTCAGGGCAGGAAGCCTGCCCGCCTGGTGTCATGCGCAGGCCGGGCAAACCAGTGCACGAATCCAGTGGGCTCCGCACGCATCACCAGTTCGCCATCGCGATTCCCCTGGGCGCCGCGCTGGGTGTTTTCATCCGCCGGCGGCCGCCTGCTGGCTAGTTCGGCGGAAGACCTGGGCCGCCGCTGTCGTTCCGCCGGGCCCGGAGCACAGTCCAGAGCACGATGAGCGTGACGACCGCCACGGCGATGACGGCGGCTACCGTCATCGCCAGGAACACGACTACGTGCCATCCTTCAAGCCTCATTGGTCCCCATTCGAGTTGGCATGCTTCACGACACTCGGAGCCGTTCGTATTCCGGGGTAGGTGTCCATGGGCGCCAGTCTAGGAGCAATCGTGCGGGCGCGGTTGAGCGACCTCTAGGACTGCGGCCGGTTGACGTCGTCGGCGTCCTGGGTGAGGTCGGCACCTTCGGGGATCTGGAACACTTCGATGCTAGGGTCGGCGATGAGCTCTGCGACGAGGCCGGGGCTGCCGGCGACGATGGTGGAGTCGAAGTCGATCTCCGTGACCATGACCCAGGCCTTGTCCTCGGGCCAGAGCAGGTTCGGGGATTGCGGCCAGTACGGGTCGCGGTTCCAGGGGGAGTCCTGAATCCATAAGCCGTCCGTGAAGGCCCGCGGGGCGGCGGCGAACAGGAAGTAATCGCGCCCCGGGAGCGACAGCCGGGAGTTCTTCATTGTCTTTGCGGGCAGCAGACCGGCCCCGGAGCGGTGCGCCGCCGTGAGCTTCCCAAGGATCCCCGGAAGTCGGCCCCGGACCGCAGTCAGCGGTCGGTATCCCGCTGAGCCTGTGAACCCGCCCCAGCCTTCCCAGACCGCGGCCACACCGCTGTCCGGCGTGGTGGTGTGCCTGCAAAGGACCGTTGCCACTGGCCCGAGGATGTGGACGGCGAGGTTTCCCTGGTCCGGTTCCGAGTACCGCCACCCGTTCGAGTCGAGAACCTCCCGGTGTTCCCCGACCTCGGGTCCGGCCAGCCGGTGGTACTGCGCTAGCGGGTGCATGGTCTTGCCGAAGACGCGGGCCACCTCAGCCCACATCACGGGCCCGCCGTCCTCGCCCGTGGGCCGATCCCTTCGCGCCGGATGGAACACCCGGGCATAGGCAGGGAAGCCGCGCGGCACGACGTTCAAGTCCTCGCCGCCGGCGTCCAGCAACGGCCGCAGCCAGCTTCCACGCTCAGCATCAATCGGTTCCACGGCCTCAGCCTAGTCCGGCGGCGCTGTCTGCCGGCGGCGAAGTCTTCCATTTCCGGGCCGGCGCCCCTCAAAGGATTCATCCATGGCGATAACGTTCTCCGCATGGGGAACAATGGGCAGCCGTCCAGGTGTTCGGCGGCATCCCGCTAAGCAGGCATGGCCCATTCATATTAGAGCTCCCGGGACGCCGAATCGCCTCCCAACGAGTATGCGGACGGCCGCTTCTAAGGGCTGATCTTCCAGCTCAACGCCCTCGTCCCCGAATTCCCGTTTCGTCGCCCACCGCTTCGATGTCAAAGAGGTTGAGGACCTCGGCCACGCGCACCTGATACTCGGTGCCGGTCATTTGGCGGGACGCACGGACGGGAATAGTGCTGAGCGCGCGCGCGACCTCAGCGTCGATTCAATCATGGGCGCACTCTTGCATGACGTTCGCCCTTGGCCGCTTCTACCACGTAATAGGCGCAGGAAACCGTGAAATTCCATATTCAACCGTCTTCCCACCGGCTAGGATCACGCGTGTCACGCACATCGCATCGAGCTATTTGGGGGACTCTTGTCGTACAAATCCGCGCACATCAGGAAATGGGTATCTGCTGCACTCGGTGCGGCGCTTCTCGGCACCAGCCTCGTCACTGGCCTTAGCGCAGCAAACGCCGCTGTCGAGGGGAGGGGCTTGACCGTGAGAATCGATCCGGGGGCCAGCGGGGGAAGCGGGACGATCATCTACTCGTTCCCCCTGAACGCAACGATCACGTACAACGACTCGAGGTGCGGGCCGAAGTCGTTAGTTCAAGTTCCGCCGTCGGACCTGAGGGCTGTCGTGACGATCCGAGGGAAGGTGTACACATCGCCGGTGGTATCGCAATGGCCGGCGCAGACGACGACCACGTCCTTAAAAGGATGCTTCGGGTCAACACTCAATGAGTACTACCCTGACGCGGTAGGGACCATGACTGAGACCTCGCGCAAATGGAGCATGAGTTACAGCTGCGTGGCAGCCGGAACGCCTTTCATCGTTGCAGACAACCAAGGGCTCGTGTGGACCGACTCCGCCCCCACAAATGGCCCCCTCCCCGCTTCGTGCCTCTCCGCGCCGGTGCCGACGATCACGGGCACGGCGAAGGTCGGTTCGACGTTGACGGCTGTCCCTGGAACGTGGGGGCCGGCGCCGGTGGCATTGACTTATCAGTGGAAGACCAACGGCGTTGCCATCAGCGGCGCGATCGCCGCTACCTTTAAACCCGGCGCGGCCCAGGTGGGCAAGACTCTCACGGTCACCGTCACCGGCACCAAGACCGGCTACAGCACCAACGCGAAGACCTCCGCGGCCACGGCCGCCGTCGTTGCGGGCACGCTCGGACCGGCTCCGGTGCCGACGATCACGGGTACGGTGAAGGTCGGCTCGACCCTGACAGCCGTCCCGGGAACCTGGGGCCCGGCCCCGGTGGCCCTGGCCTATCAGTGGAAGGCCAACGGTGTCGCGATCACTGGCGCGACAGCCGCCACTTATAAAGTCGCCGCGGCTCAGCTGGGCAAGACTCTCACGGTCACCGTCACCGGGACCAAGGCCGGGTACACCACCAAGTCGAAGACCTCGGCCGCCTCGGCCGCCGTCGTTGCGGGCACGCTGGGGCCGGCTCCGGTGCCGACGATCACGGGTACGGTGAAGGTCGGCTCGACTCTGACAGCCGTCCCGGGGACCTGGGGCCCGGCCCCGGTGGCCCTGGCCTATCAGTGGAAGGCCAACGGCGTCGCCATCGTTGGAGCGACCGTCGCGACCTACAAGCTCACGACGGCCCAGGCGGGCAAGGCCATGACGGTCACCGTCACCGGCACCAAGACCGGATACACGACCAAGTCGAAGACCTCAGCGGCCACAGTCCAGGTCGTGTGACGGGCTCATCCGACGCTGCGTGACTGAAGAGTCACGGGTGCCACCCACAAGGAAGCCCGCTATGGAGTTGCCGGGGTGGAGTTGCTAGGGCGCGGGCGTTGTCTCAACCTTTTTGGATGCTGCGGAGTGCTTCACGCTGGCGTCTCAATCCGTGAATGAGTCCTCGCAGCCGACCCCACCGGCGCGGGCCAACAGGGTTGGCGATGAACACGGGCGGGATCGAGACGTTTCATTACGACTAAAACGCTCGCAGGCGACTCTGGTTTGGTGGCTGACGCGCGTTTAAGGAAAAGTCCAAGGTCATCTGGTGGATCTGTGGTTAGACTCACGGCATAGGCGAGCGGGCTGGTCCGGCGCAGAAGAATACATGGGGGAAACATGCTTCGCATTGCCAGTGAGCTGCGTATGCGGCTGGCCATTTCAATCCTGGTCTGCTTGTCACTCATGTTCGTCGGGAGCCACCCGGCAACAGCCGTCGTTGACACATCGACTGCAAGCATCAGTGGAAAGATCACCGCGCCCGCCGGCGTCGACCTAAGCCTCGTGGGCGTATCTGCTCAGCCAGCGGCCGGGTCGGGCAATTTCGTGGGATACGCCTCCGTGGGCGCTGATGGGGCATACAAGGTGCCTGATCTGCCCGCGGGAAGCTACAAGCTGGTCTTTGGCGGAAGTGTCGTCAACGCCCTTAGCCAGTGGTATAAGGACGCGAGCTCGTTCGAGACGGCAACCCCGGTGACAGTCGCCGCCGGCCAGGACCTCACCGGCATCGACGTCACCCTCAAGAAAGGTGCCAGCGTAAGCGGCAAGATCACAGCGCCGTCTGGCGTCAACCTGGCCAACACGTATGTAACCGTGACCTCAGTGCTCGGCTCAACGTCCGGTGGAGCCGAGTTGGTAGGGTTCTTGGGCGCCGACGGAACCTATAAAGTCTCTCTGCTGGAGGCTGGCAGTTACAAAATATGCTTGGCAGGGGTGAACCGCGTCATTCTTCAGTGTTATGCGAACGCGACCTCCTTGGCGACGGCCACTCCGGTGACCGTCACCGCTGACCAGGACCTTACGGGCATCAACATTGCTCTCGCCGCCTCGCCACCGGCCCTGGGGCCGGCTCCGGTTCCGACGATCACGGGCACGGCGAAGGTCGGTTCGACCCTGACGGCTGTCCCGGGAACGTGGGGGCCGGCGCCGGTGGCGTTGACCTATCAGTGGAAGGCCAGCGGTGTCGCGATCACTGGCGCCACTGCCGCCACTTATAAAGTCGCCGCGGCCCAGCTGGGGAAGACTGTCACGGTCACCGTCACCGGTACGAAGGCCGGGTACACGACCAAGTCGAAGACCTCCGCGGCCACGGCAGGGGTTGCCGCGGGCACGCTCGGGCCGGCGCCGGTGCCGACGATCACGGGCACGGCGAAGGTCGGTTCGACCCTGACGGCTGTTCCGGGAACGTGGGGGCCGGCGCCGGTGGCGCTGACCTATCAGTGGAAGGCCAGCGGTGTCGCGATCACTGGCGCGACTGCCGCCAGTTATAAAGTCGCCGCGGCCCAGCTGGGGAAGACTGTCACGGTCACCGTCACCGGTACGAAGGCCGGCTACACGACCAAGTCGAAGACCTCCGCGGCCACGGCGGCCGTCGCTGCGGGCACGCTCGGGCCGGCGCCGGTGCCGACGATCACGGGCACGGCGAAGGTCGGTTCGACCCTGACGGCTGTTCCGGGAACGTGGGGGCCGGCGCCGGTGGCGTTGACCTATCAGTGGAAGGCCAGCGGTGTCGCGATCACTGGCGCGACTGCCGCCACTTATAAA
>NZ_JBFTKI010000042.1:0-9652 GCF_056395875.1 Arthrobacter sp. 05T45
TTGGAGCTCATGTCCTTGCCGGTTTCGCGCATGGTCACGATGACTTCGTCCAGGGAGACCCGGTGCGTGCCGTCGCCCCAGAGCGCCATTTTGGCGGCGTTGATGGCCTTGGCGGCGGCGATCGCGTTGCGTTCGATGCACGGGACCTGGACGAGCCCGCCGATCGGATCGCAGGTCAGGCCCAGGTTGTGTTCCATCGCGATTTCCGCGGCGTTCTCCACCTGTTGGGGCGTGCCGCCCATGACTTCGGCCAGGCCGGCGGCCGCCATCGAGGACGCCGAGCCGACCTCGCCCTGGCAGCCGACTTCCGCGCCGGAGATCGAGGCCTGCTCCTTGTAGAGCACGCCGATGGCGCCGGCGGTCAGCAGGAACCTGACAATCGTGTCGTCGCGGTCGGCCTGGGTGGCCTGGTCCATGCCGGGGGCGAAGTGCAGCGCGTAGTAGAGCACGGCCGGGATGATGCCCGCGGCGCCGTTGGTGGGGGCGGTGACGACGCGGCCGCCGGAGGCGTTTTCCTCGTTTACGGCCAGGGCGATCAGGTTGACCCATTCCTGCCAGTACTTCGGGTCCCGGTAGTCGGGGTCCTGTCCGCGGGTTTCCTTCATCAGCCGTTCGTGCCAGTCCGGGGCCCGGCGGCGGACCTTGAGCCCGCCCGGCAGCAGCCCGGTGCGTTTGAGGCTGACCTCGACGCAGCCTTCCATCACCGAGTAGATGTGCAGCAGCCCGTCGCGGATCTCGGCCTCGGTCCGGCTGTCCTCTTCGTTGATCCGCATCACCTCGCTGATGCTCAGCGAGGTCGTCCGGCAGTGTTCCAGCAGTTCGGCGGCCGTGCGGAACGGCAGGGGAAGTTCCTTCTTGGATTCCGCGAGTTCCTGCAGTGCCGCGTCCTCCTCGCCCTCGCGGACAATGAAGCCGCCGCCGACGGAGAAGAATGTGGCGCGGTGGAGGACTTCGCCTTCGGCGTCGGAGACGGTGAAGGTCATGCCGTTGGTGTGCCGTGGCAGGATGGTCAGCGGCCGCAGGACCATGTCCTTCACCCCATACGGCAGGGGCGCAGCCCCGCCCAGCTGCAGGGTGCCGGTCTCGGCGATCGCGGCGAGCCGCTCCTCGACCTCCTCGGGGAGGATCTGCTCGGGGTGGAAGCCCTCGAGTCCGAGCAGGATGGCGGTCATGGTGCCGTGGCCGTGGCCGGTCGCGGCGAGGGAGCCGTAGAGGTCCACCCGGAGCGACGCCGCCTCTGCCAGCTTGCCGAGGGCCTTGAGTTCTTCAGCAAACACGGCGGCGGCCCGCATGGGGCCAACGGTGTGGGAACTGGATGGCCCTATTCCGATGGAAAAGAGGTCGAAGACTCCAACTGCCATGATGCGTACCTTCCGCGGAGAAAGAGAATGATGGTCAATGACTAGAGGCGGGGCTCACCGCACCGGTCCCGGCCCCCCAATGACCCTGGACCGGTGCGATGATGCGCCCATTGAGCGCTAGGCGAGGTTAGCAACCGAGGGGTAGAGCGGGTGGGCGGCGGCGAGGGCCTCCACCCGGGAACGCAGACCGGACAGGTCCGCGCCGGCGTCGGCGGTCAGGGCCTCGGCGATGATGTCGGCAACCTCGGTAAAGGCCGCCTCGCCGAAGCCGCGGGTCGCCAGCGCCGGGGTGCCGATCCGCAGCCCGGAGGTGACCATCGGCGGACGCGG
This sequence comes from Arthrobacter sp. 05T45, assembly GCF_056395875.1. NCBI lineage: Bacteria > Bacillati > Actinomycetota > Actinomycetes > Micrococcales > Micrococcaceae > Arthrobacter > Arthrobacter sp. 05T45. The sequence continues at coordinate 1,692 of NZ_JBFTKI010000042.1, forward strand.
ATCGAACGGCACAGCGTTGCGGTTGACCGTGATGTCGATCGCCGCGAGGCGGTCCTCGGCTTCCTGCCCGTTCAGCTCACACTCGCGCAGGTCCACCAGGACCAGGTGCACGTCGGTGCCGCCGGAGATCACGTTGATGCCCTTGGCGGTCACGTCCGGCTGGACCAGGCGCTCGGCGAGGATCCGGGCGCCGGCCAGGACACGTTCCTGGCGCTCCCTGAACTCCTCGGACGCGGCGATCTTGAACGCCACGGCTTTGCCGGCGATGACGTGCTCCAGCGGCCCGCCCTGCTGGCCGGGGAACACCGCGGAGTTGATCTTCTTGGCGATCTCGGCGTCGTTGGACAGGATGATGCCGCCGCGCGGACCGGCAAGGGTCTTGTGCGTGGTGGAGGTGGTGACGTGCGCGTGCGGGACCGGGGACGGGTGCAGCCCTGCCGCGACGAGGCCGGCGAAGTGCGCCATGTCCACCATCAGGTACGCGCCCACCGAGTCGGCGATCCGGCGGAACTCGGCGAAGTCCAGCTGCCGGGCGTACGCGGACCAGCCGGCAACGATCAGCGCCGGCTTGTGCTCCAGGGCCAGGGCCTCGACCTCGGCCATGTCGATCCGGTGGTCCTCCTCACGGACCTGATACGGGATCACGTTGTACAGCCGGCCGGAGAAGTTGATCCGCATGCCGTGCGTCAGGTGCCCGCCGTGGGCCAGGTTCAGGCCCATGATGGTGTCGCCCGGCCGGATCAGGGCGTGCATCACCGAGGCGTTGGCCTGCGCGCCGGAATGCGGCTGCACGTTCGCGTGCCCGGCACCGAACAGGGCCTTGACCCGATCGATCGCGAGCTGTTCGATCACATCAACGTGCTCGCAGCCACCGTAATAGCGCTTGCCCGGGTAGCCCTCGGCATACTTGTTCGTCAACACGGAACCCTGCGCCTGCATCACGGCTTTGGCGGTGTGGTTCTCCGAGGCGATCATTTCCAAACCGTCACGCTGCCGGGACAGCTCGGCGTCGATCTTCGCGGCGATCTCCGGATCCAGCGCGGACAGCTCCGCGTCCAAGCTCGCGGAGACGACCTGCTCAAACGGGGCAATCCCCGTTGAGGGGCTCACAGCTCGCCGCCGTTCTTGGACGCGTACTCTTCCGCCGACATCAGTGGGCCTTCTTCGGTCACCGCGACCTTGAACAACCAGCCGGCCCCGTACGGATCGCTGTTGATCAGCGCCGGATCGGAAACGACGGCGTCATTGATCTCCACCACCTCGCCAGTGACGGGTGCGTAGAGGTCCGAGACGGACTTGGTCGACTCGACCTCGCCGCAGGTCTCCCCCGCGGTCACCGCGGAACCGACCTCGGGCAGGTCCACGTAGACGATGTCGCCCAGGGCGTCGGCGGCCACGGCCGAAATCCCAATTCCTGCAGGGCCAGATCCGTCGGCAGCAACCCACTCGTGTTCAGCGGAGTACTTCAGTTCGGCTACAACTTTGCTCATTTATCTCAATCCTTAAGTTCGTATGTGGTTTCGGCAGGCTCAGCCAGCGGCGGCCGGCTACTTTTGGCGCTTGTAGAACGGCAGTGCGACGACTTCGAAAGGCTCCGTCTTGCCGCGGAGGTCAATGTCCAGGGCTGTGCCCGGTGCGGCGTGTTCGATGTCGACGTAGGCCATCGCGACCGGGTAGCCGAGGGTGGGGCTGGGCTGTCCGGAGGTCACTTCGCCGACGACGTTGCCGTCCTTGAGGACCGGGTAGTGGCTGCGGGCGGCACGGCGTCCGAGGCCCTTGAGCCCGACGAGTTTGCGGCCGGTCGTGGAGCCTGCGCCGGCTGCCTTGAGCTCGCTCAGGGCGGCCTTGCCGACGAAGTCCGACTCCTTGGCGAGCGAGACGACCGGGCCCAGGCCTGCTGCGTACGGGTTGCCTTCGCGGGAGAGTTCGTTGCCATAGAGCGGCATGCCGGCTTCCAAACGCAGCGAGTCACGGCAAGCCAGGCCGGCCGGGATAAGCCCGTGGCTGGCACCGGTTTCCAGCAGTGCTTCCCAGAGACCTGCCGCATCCTCGTTCGAGATGTAGATCTCGAAGCCGTCCTCGCCGGTGTAACCGGTGCGGGCGAGGAGCAGATCTTGTCCGTTGATCTGAACCTCAACCGCAGCGTAGTACTTCAGCTCGGTGACCAGGACATGCTGCTCGGCCGGGACCAGCGTCAGCAGGATGGCTTCGGCGTTCGGGCCCTGGACGGCGATCAGCGAGATCTCGGCGGAAACGTCTTCCACCGTCACGTCGAACCCGCTTTCTTGGGCAGAACCGGCCCTTTCGGCCAGTGCCGCGGCCACGACCTTGGCGTTGCCTGCGTTGGGGACCACCAGGTACTTGTCCTCACCGCGGCGGTAGGAGATGAGGTCATCGATGATGCCGCCGTCTTCCTGGCAGATCAGCGAGTACTTCGCCTTGCCGACGGCCACGGCCGACAGCTTCCCGGCCAGGGCGTAGTCGAGGAACGCCGCGGCGTCCGGGCCGGTGACCCAGACTTCGCCCATGTGGGAGAGGTCGAACAGGCCCGCGGCGTTGCGGACAGCGTGGTGCTCGGCGAGTTCCGATTCGTACTTCAGCGGCATCTGCCAGCCGCCGAAGTCCGTGAAGGAGGCGCCGGCTTTTTTGTGCTGCTCGTAGAGAGCGGTGTAGTTCTCACTCATCAGGAAATCCTTAGTTCTCGAATTCGGAAAGCGGCGGGCAGGAGCAGACCAGGTTGCGGTCCCCGGCGGCGCCGTCGATGCGTCCGACCGGCGGGAAGTACTTGTCCTGCCTGAGTGTGTGGACGGGGAATGCGGCCTGCTCACGCGGGTACTCGCGGGTCCAGTCAGTGCTGACGACGGCGGCTGCCGTGTGGGGTGCGTTGCGCAGCGGGGAGTTCTCCACCGTGAAATCGCCGTTGGAGACCTGGTCGATCTCCTGGCGGATGGTGATCATCGCCTCGATGAAGCGGTCGATCTCCGCAAGGTCCTCGGACTCGGTGGGCTCCACCATGAGGGTGCCCGCCACGGGGAAGGACAGGGTGGGGGCGTGGAAGCCGAAGTCGATGAGGCGCTTGGCCACGTCCTCAGCGGTGACGCCGGTCCTGGCCGTGAGTTCCCGCAAATCCAGGATGCACTCGTGCGCCACCAGGCCGCTCTCCCCCGTGTAGAGAACCGGGAAGTGCTCATCCAGCCGGGATGCGATGTAGTTCGCCGCGAGCAGCGCGGACTTGGTGGCCTCGGTGAGGCCCTGGCCGCCCATCAACTTCACGTACGCCCAGGAGATCGGCAGCACACCGGCGGATCCGTAACGCGAAGCGGAGATGGCAACTCCCTTTCCCGGTTCGACCTTGTTCGCGTCCCCCGGCATGAACGGCGCCAGGTGGGCCTTTGCAGCAACCGGGCCAACGCCCGGTCCGCCGCCGCCGTGAGGGATGCAGAAGGTCTTGTGCAGGTTCAGGTGCGAGACGTCACCGCCAAACTTGCCCGGCTGGGCCAGCCCGACCAGGGCGTTGAGGTTGGCGCCGTCGACGTAGACCTGGCCGCCGACGGCGTGGATCGCGTCGCAGACCTCGCGGACGTCGGCGTCGTACACCCCGTGGGTGGACGGGTAGGTGATCATGATGCAGGACAGCGCATCCTTGTGCAGCTCGATCTTGGCGGTCAGGTCCGCGTGGTCGATCGTGCCGTCCGAAGCCGTGGCCACGACCACGACCTTCATGCCGGCCAGCACGGCCGAGGCCGCGTTCGTGCCGTGCGCGGAGGCCGGGATCAGGCAGACGTTGCGCTGGGCATCGCCGCGGGAGTGGTGGTAGCCGCGGATGGCCAGCAGCCCGGCGAGCTCGCCCTGGGAGCCGGCGTTCGGCTGGATCGAGACCTGGTCGTATCCCGTGATTTCGGCGAGGTCAGCTTCGAGGCCGCTGACGAGTTCCCGCCAGCCCTCGGTCTGGGAGTCCGGGGCGAACGGGTGGATGGAGGCGAACTCCGGCCAGGAGATCGCTTCCATCTCGGCGGTGGCGTTCAGCTTCATGGTGCAGGAGCCCAGCGGGATCATGGTGCGGTCCAGGGCGAGGTCGCGGTCCGAGAGCTTGCGGATGTAGCGCAGCAGCTGGGTTTCGGAGCGGTGCGTGTTGAAGACCGGGTGCTGCAGGAAGTCGGAGGTGCGCAGCACCCTCCCGGGCAGCTCGAAGCCCTTGGCCTCCACCACCGGACCGGCGCCAAAGGCGACGACGACCGCGGAGAGGACCTCCGGCGTCGTGGTTTCATCGACGGACACGCCAACTGTGTCCGCGTCGATGAGCCGCAGGTTGATGCCACGGGCCTCGGCGGCGGCGATGACCTTGGCGGCCTTGCCGGGGACGCGTACCGTGAGGGTGTCGAAGAAGGACTCGCTCGCCAGTTCCCGGCCGGCGATCTTCAGCGTGGCGGCGAGGGCGCGGGTGTTGTTGTGGACGGTCTCGGCGATCGCCTTCAGTCCGTCCGGGCCGTGGTAGACGGCGTAGAACGAGGACACGATGGCCAGCAGTGCCTGCGCGGTGCAGATGTTGGACGTGGCCTTCTCGCGGCGGATGTGCTGCTCGCGGGTCTGCAGGGCCAGGCGGTACGCCGGGACGCCGGCGTTGTCTTTGGAGACGCCGACGATGCGGCCGGGGAGTGTGCGTTCCATGCCCTCGCGCACCGCCATGTACGCGGCGTGCGGGCCGCCGAAGAACAGCGGCACGCCCAGGCGCTGGGTGGAGCCGACGGCGATGTCCGCCCCCTGCTCGCCCGGAGGAGTGATCAGGGTCAGGGCAAGCAGATCCGCCGCCACGGTGACCAGTGCGCCGCGTTCTTTGGCCTCCGCGATCACGCCGGACTGGTCCCACGCCCGGCCGGAGACGCCCGGCTGCTGGAGGACGAGACCGTTGATGTCGCCGTCGGGCAGACCGGCGGAGAGGTCAGCGACCTGCACCTCGAAGCCCAGCGCCTCCGCTCGGCCCCTGACGATGGCAATGGTCTGCGGGAGGCAGTCGGCGTCGAGGACGGTCTTGGCCCCGGCAGCGGACTTGTTTTTGTTGGCGCGGCGCATGAGAAGCACGGCCTCGGCAACCGCGGTGGCCTCGTCCAGGAGGGACGCATTGGCGACCGGGAGCGCGGTGAGGTCCTGGACCATGGTCTGGAAGTTCAGCAGCGCCTCGAGGCGTCCCTGGGAGATTTCCGGCTGGTACGGGGTGTAGGCGGTGTACCAGGCGGGGGCTTCGAGGATGTTGCGACGGATCACCGGCGGGGTGACGGTGTCGTAGTAGCCCTGGCCGATCATCTGCACGGCCGTCTTGTTCTTGGAGGCGAGCTTGCGCAGTTCGGCCAGCACCTGGACTTCGCTGAGGGCGCTGTCCAGGGTGAGGGGCTTTTCCTGGCGGATTGAATCAGGGACCGCGTTGTCAACGAGGCCATCAACGCTGTCGTAGCCGACGGCCTTGAGCATGGTGTCGATGTCGGCCTGGCGGCGGGCGCCGATGTGGCGGTCTGCGAAGGTGGACGGGGACGATTGAACCGTCATGAGAGGAACTCCATAATTCAGGTGGCATCAAGACGCCACGATGATTCGGGTTCCTCCCCGCTCTGTATTGGACCTGAGAGTTTCCGTTTTGCCCTGCTGATAGCAGCGCGCCACTTGCACCGTCGGTGAGCCCGGTTGCCCGGACTGCTTTCCAGAGTTGCCTTGCCGCGGCGGTACGTGGGCCTGAGAGATTCCTGGGGAGGATTTGCTCCTACGGCGCCTGCTGAACGTACCGGCAGGACTCTCCCGCCGCAGATCATAAGCTGTGCCACTGGTCGGTGACACAGCTCACAATTTATCCGGTTCCCGGGCAGGATGCAAAATTTATTTTCAATTGCGTCGCTGTTCCCGCGGACGACGGCGGGAGCTCTTCGCCGTCGTCCGCTTGCGTGGGTGAGGCGCATGAGGGCCGTGACGTTGATCCGGAACACGCGGCCCCAGAGGTCGTCGTCCACCTCGTGGATCGGACCCAGGGGGTTAGTCCATTCGGTGTATTATTCTGGACGGATACTTTACTTTTCGTGCGCGTCCCTCCAGGGCGCTCATACGCAAGGAGCCTCCGTGAGCCTTTCGGATCAAGCGATGGAACAGGCAGCTCCCAGCAGACCACCAAGCCGGACTCCCGCCGGGGATGCCGCTTGGGGGTGGCTGATCGGGATCCTGGCAGGATTGCTCGGCTTGGGCCCTTGGCTGGTATCCGGCGCACAGCTCCCGTTGCAGAACTTGTGGGGCGCAGAGGTCGTTCCAGACCAGATGCCTATGTCGTTACTACCGCTAAGCCAGTACGAACTCACCACGATCGTGGCCCTCCTCACGGTAGGAGGTGCAGCGGCCGGACTCGCGGTCCGCATCTGGTCTCCCGCCCGACGACGACTGGTGACGTGGTGCGCGGCGGCCGGCGTTCTTGTGGTTCAGTTCACGGCGGCCGTCCAGTCCTTCACAGTGCTCGACGGCGGCTTGACGGGCGGAGCAATGGCGAGCCTCTACTTCGCCGGGCTGCTCGCGGGCGTGACCGCCTCCCTCGCTGCGGCCCTCGTGGCGCACCTGCTGCTCTGTTCGAGGTCACGGAGCCTGGCGGCATTGGGCGCCGGACTCATGGCAGTGCCGCTCGCTTCGTGGACGGTGGAGTGGGTTGTCGGCTTCGTTGGGCACATCAACGTCCCCGTCACAGTGCCGTCAATCGCTCACTGGATTCCCGCCATCCTCGTTGGTTGCGCCCTGGCATGGTGCGGCCTGCGTCCTGCGCGGCGGACCGCGGTGTGGGCCGTGAACCTTGCCCTGTTGTGGTTGGTTCCCGCCCTGTTCATCTCGGTCAACTACGTCCTGGGGACCCGTATCCTGGCTGGCGACCTGCAGGAGATGCTGTTAATGAGTCGGCAAATCCTGGCGGCAACACTTGGACCCGAGGGCGGAGCAGCTTCCAAAATCTTGCTGGCTCTGGTCATCGCGTTGGCAGGGCTGGGTGCCAAATCCATTGCCGCTCGCCGGCGGCAGGACGTGCCCACCTTCCCGTCCACTTAAAATCCGGACTCACCCGGGATGTGTGGAGGTCCTTGCACCAGCGGATCCGCTGGTGCAAGGACGGATTTGGTCCCGATCCAGCGGGCGACGGCGGGACCTCCCGCCGTCGCCCGCCGGCGCTGGGTGCCGCTCCCCTACAGCGCGGACCAGCCGCCGTCGGAGGCGAGGATGGCGCCGTTGATGTTGGTGCCGTCGTCGCTGAGCAGGAACGTGATGGACGCGGCGAGCTGCGCGGCGGTGGCGGGCGTGGGGACGGTGGCCTGCATCAGCGGGCCGAGGCGTTCGGCCGCGAGCTGGGACCCCCAGTTGGCCACGATGTTGGTGATGGTGGGGCCGGGGGCCACGGCGTTGAAGCGCAGGCCCTTCGGCCCGTACATCACGGCCGAGTTCTTGGTCAGGCCCACGACGGCGTGCTTGGACGCGGTGTAGGCGGCGCCGGCGGCGGACCCGCGCAGGCTGGCCTCGGAGGCGACGTTGACCACGGAGCCGGTCCCGGCGTCCAGCATCAGCGGCACCACCGCGCGGGTCAGGCGCATCAGGGCGGTGACGTTGATCCGGAAGACACGGCCCCAGGTGTCGTCGTCCACCTCGTGGATCGGGGCGAAGTTGTCCATGATCCCGGCAACGTTCGCCAGCGCGTCGATGCGTCCGCCGGCGGCAGCGACGACGGCGGCCACGGTCTCCTCGGTGGAGATGTCGCCGGCCACCGGGACCAGGTCCAGGCCGGCGTTCTCGGCCACGAGGTCATCCAGGCGTTCCTTGCTGATGTCGGCGGCGATGACGCGGCCGCCTTCCCTGGCGATCCGCAGGGCGGTGGCCTGGCCGATGCCGGAGGCGGCACCGGTGACGATGACGGTCTTGCCGGCGAACCGGCCGGTGGTGGTGGCTTCCTGCCATGA
>NZ_JBFTKI010000043.1:0-4732 GCF_056395875.1 Arthrobacter sp. 05T45
TGCCTCTCCCCTGCTGTATTCGGTCTTCAAGGCCGTCGGCGTCGTCTCCGATGATGAGCTCATGACCGGCTACCGCCGGTTCGGCCAGCGCCTGCAGGGACATCCGACGCCGGCACTGCCATGGGTAGATTTCGCGACGGGCTCGCTGGGGCAGGGACTTCCGGACGGCGTCGGAGTGGCCCTCGCCGGGAAATACCTGGATCGGCTCCCCTACCGGGTGTGGGTGCTGTGTGGCGACAGCGAAATGGCGGAAGGCTCCATTTGGGAAGCCCTGGACAAGGCCTCCCACTATGGCCTGACCAACCTGGTCACCGTCGTCGACGTAAACCGGCTGGGACAGCGGGGCGAGACCGAACTCGGCTGGGACATGGAGTCCTATGCCCGCCGGGTCCAGGCTTTCGGCGCCCAGGCCATCGTCATCGACGGCCACGATCTCAGCGCCATCGACGAGGCTTTTTCCACTGCGGCAGAAGCACCTGAAGGCAAGCCCGTTGTCATCCTCGCCAAGACCATCAAGGCCAAAGGCTTCGCCGAGATCGAAGACAGCCCGGATTGGCATGGAAAACCCTTACCGCCCGACATGGCCGAGAAGGCGATTGCCGAACTCGGCGGTCAAAGGACCCTGACATTGCGGGGCCCTCTTCCAGAAGAAGGGTCAAAGGCACGCATCGACGCTCCCGGCGCAACCTTCCCCAGCTACGAAATGGGCGAGAAGGTCGCCACGCGAAAAGCTTACGGCGACGCTCTGGCAGCACTCGGCGGCATCGATCCCGCCGTTGTTGCCCTGGACGGCGAGGTCAGCAATTCCACCCATGCGGACCAATTCGCCAAGGCATTTCCCGGCCGGTTCTTCGAGATGTACATCGCCGAGCAGCAGCTCATCGCCGCCGCCACGGGACTGAGCAGCCGGGGATATAAAGCCTTCGCCTCGACCTTCGCGGCCTTCCTCACCCGCGCCTACGACTTCATCCGCATGGGGTCCATCTCGAGCGCCGACCTTCGCCTGTGCGGCTCGCACGCCGGCGTCGAAATTGGCGCCGATGGTCCATCCCAGATGGCGCTGGAGGACCTGGCGATGATCCGGGCCGTGCATGCGTCGACCGTCCTCTACCCTGCCGACGCCACCAGCACAGCCGCCCTGGTGCGGAGCATGGCGGAAACTTCCGGCATCAGCTATCTCCGAACCACCCGCGGCGCCTACCCAGTCCTGTACAGCGCCTCAGAGCAGTTCCCGATCGGCGGTTCCAAGCTCCTGCGGTCCTCCGGCAACGACGACGTCACCCTCGTCGGGGCAGGGGTCACCCTTCATGAAGCGCTTAAGGCAGCAGACATCCTCGACGCTGACGGAATCCAGGCCCGCGTCATCGACTGCTACTCCATCAAGCCCATAGACGCAGAAACACTGCTCACCGCCGCCGGCGAGACACAGGGCCGCGTCATCATCGCCGAAGACCACCACCCCGAGGGAGGCCTGGGATCAGCGGTCAAGGACGCCCTGCTCACGGCACCGCCGAGTGACCTGTCCATCACGCACCTCGCCGTGCACGGCATGCCCGGGTCCGGAACCGGGCAGGAGCTCCTCGCCTGGGCAGGCATCGACGCCGAACATATCACCGAGGCCGCCCGGCGCCTGGTCGGGCCAAACCCGCACCGGTCGTCATGGCGCGGCTCCCCGGGACCCACATAGACCCACGACAGGCCTCTCTCCCCGACTCTCGGCACCAAGCCGGGCGCGCGCGATGGCCTCATAGAACTCCTCACCAGGCGAGCCGACGGGCTTGCGAAACTGGGTTGCCTCCTCTACGAAGTAGGGATTAACGACGCCCAACCTGACACGGTGTTCGTTGCCGAGTTGTGGATATCCGAGAGCGCCCACCGGGCCTCCTTGAAACTGGACTCGGTCCGGAGCAGCATTGCCGAAGCGATGCCGCTGCTGTCAGGATCGATGAGCAGCCAGGGTTTCGAAGTCGTCGGATCTCCACTGCACGATTGAGGTTCCGCTTACGAATACCGCTTCCTAACCAAAACAACTCCCCCGTAAGCCGCTTCTCCACCGCGAGGAATCCGGAACAGTAATGGTCGCGCTATTGACTCGTCCTGAGGAGCCACAGCACACGGCCCTTCGGGCAGCCTTGTGAAGGCTTCCCAATACGCACGCCGCTAAAACGCCGGCACGGGATTTCGGTGCTCCTGGCGACGCGGCTGTTGTGATCGTTCAAGGGTGTCGCGAAGGATGGCGGGCCGCCGCTGGTGCGTGACTGCGGTGGTTGGCCCTAAGCGGCGGACCGCCCGGAATTTCCAGGTTCGATGACTCTGGGAACATGAGTTACCGGACGACTGTATTGGGGGATCCAGCCGCCCGGGCTCACTGCAAGGTTACTCCGTTTCGTCGGTGAATAGGGCGAAGATGGTCTGCCCAACGTCGCTACCGTGCAGCCCCAGCAGTTAGGCGTCGAAGTACGTCCGGACTGTCGGGTCTTGTGAAAGAGAGGCGACCACTGATGCGGCGATGTCCCGGAGTTTGACGTTTGTGCAAGGGCTGCCCCCTGCCGCAGCTTACGCGCCGCTGCCAAGTCCCGATCACTGTTGGGCCACGGACCATGGCAGCCCTGGCGCTTGGCAGACCCTGGATCTGCCTCGCCGTGCTAGGCCCGCCCCCAAAGTGTCCGTTGAGGGATCCCTCGACGGGCGCCTTGTGGGTGGCGAGTTCGGAGCCGTGGGGATCGGTTTTCGCGAATGCTCACGCTCCTTTTGCTGGCGTGAGCTGGATCAGCTTCGCGAGTTCGTACGCCGTGTGGCGGTCATCTTCGTTGGCGACGAAGACCCGACCGATCAGCAGGGCGGCGTGGTGGGGCACGTCGATCCGTGTCATGCCGTGTGGCGTATCCTCGCCATTTGGGTTCGCAGAGGAGGAAGTCGCCGATAGCGGTTCCAGTGGTGCGTTTGCCCACGTAGGCAAAGTTGGCGCCGCTGGTCGGGTCGGTGAACTGCACGCTGTAATAGCGTTGTTCCATCTCGGGCACGTGCAGCACTTGTGGTCCGGCGTTGACATCCAACCAGCCGCCAAAGTACAGGACGTCGTCGGTGCCGGTCGCGATGACACTGCCGGACAAAGCGGACTGAGACGGGCTCTCCGGCACGGCATAAATCGTGTTCACAGGGATCGGTCCGCCACCCAGCCCGCGCCGGACAAATATTCGTTTGAAGCCGCCCACTGTGATCCGCGGCCAGAAGTAGATGAAGACGAACGTACCGATCACCCAGATGGCCACAGTTGTCGCCACCAGCAGAATGATCGAGCCCAAGCCGCCGGCCGCGATTCGCCGGTAGGTGACCCACGCGAAGATTGCCAGGATGGCGATCGTCACCGGAGTGGCGTATTTCAGGATCAGGCGATTCATGACTGCACCTGGACGAGCGGCGGAACCTCGTACCCGCCGTCTACGATGGCCGGTCCGGGTAGATAGGCGCGGAGCATGAGCTTGAACCGGCCGGGCGGTGTCGCTACCCAGTTCTGCGCCGCACCCGATGGCTGATTCGGTTGGAGCAGAATGTCGACTGAGCCGTCGGCGTTCGTCACGAGACCAGAGTGGTCGTTCACGCTTGCCCGCCCGGTTGGGGCGTTGACCATATAGCCGACGGTGTCCGTCGCGGTAAGCGACCAGAAGGCATCATTCGGTGGAAGCTGACCTACCGAGAAATGAAGGCGATACGCATGCTCCCCACTGAGACGCTTCCCCGCGTCATCGCTGGTCGTTGTCCAGTAGGCGGCCTCTTCGAACACGTTGACAACCGGGAGCGCCTTCTGCAAGGCCGCACGAACGAGTAGTCCGTTGCCTGGATGGCCAGCATTGCGAATCGCGCTCCAGCCATTGACGGTCTTCGTCTCCGTCTTCGCCACGGCGTTCAAGACCAGGACGGTGGTCAGGTACGCGAAGGTTAGGCCCATGATCAGACCCTGCACTATGCCGGAACCCGCGACCCAGGCAAGGAAGCCGCTCACGATGACATCCGCATCACAGCACGACAACGGTAACCACCGCGTCGACGATGACGCCAATGGTCCGCCCACCCTCCAACGAACTGGGATGCCAGCCCGGGTTGGACTCGTTTGGTCGGAACCAAGGCTTCCGCGCTTTAACATCCATGAGTGAAACCTAGCCTGATTCCCACCGCATGAGAGACCAAAGGGCCAGGGCTACGCACGCGTCGTTAGGGCCTCCAGCAACCATGCGACCCGCGCCCGTTAGCCGGTCCCCCACCGCGACACCGTCCGCCCGCACTGGCGCTGCGAGAAATCAGATACAGATACTGGAAAATTGGATTCGCGCATGCCCCGCCCGCAAAACTGTCGCGCTCAGGTTGGACAATCGCGACAGTTGCACCCCTGCCCGCGCAGATCATCGGGCTACGCCCGGATCTCCACCATCGAACAGGACCTGACAGCGCCACGCAATGCGCTTTTTGGCTGGGTGTCCCCAGGGGGCCCGATCTATTTCGACAATGGCTGACCGACAGGAAAAAGAAACGGCCAGGACCAAGCGAAAGCCGTGGCGGCTGTTCGAGCCGGCGACGCCCCTTGTCGTCACCAAACGCGATAGGTTGGCCCGGCTCCTGCCCGCTGCTCGAGAACATTGCCGAGGACACAACGAAAATTTCCCAGGAGTTCTGGCTGCCGACAGGGATGACCATAGAGTTTTTGATCCCGAAGTCRCAGCAGGTCATGCAGTTC
>NZ_JBFTKI010000044.1:0-3527 GCF_056395875.1 Arthrobacter sp. 05T45
TGGTGTGAACGTCTTTTGAATCCGTTCACGGGAAGAGTGTGTGGTGTAAGTTATCGGCCTATTAGTACCGGTCAGCTTCACGAGTCGTTAGTCCTCGCTTCCACATCCGGCCTATCAACCCAGTGGTCTGGCTGGGGGCCTCTCACACACAAGGTGTATGGAAATCTCATCTCGAAGCGAGCTTCCCGCTTAGATGCTTTCAGCGGTTATCCCATCCGAACGTAGCTAATCAGCGGTGCACTTGGCAGTACAACTGACACACCAGAGGTTCGTCCGTCCCGGTCCTCTCGTACTAAGGACAGCCCTTCTCAAATTTCCTGCGCGCGCAGCGGATAGGGACCGAACTGTCTCACGACGTTCTAAACCCAGCTCGCGTACCGCTTTAATGGGCGAACAGCCCAACCCTTGGGACCTACTCCAGCCCCAGGATGCGACGAGCCGACATCGAGGTGCCAAACCATGCCGTCGATATGGACTCTTGGGCAAGATCAGCCTGTTATCCCCGAGGTACCTTTTATCCGTTGAGCGACGGCCATTCCACAATGTACCGCCGGATCACTAGTCCCGACTTTCGTCCCTGCTCGAGATGTCTCTCTCACAGTCAAGCTCCCTTGTGCACTTACACTCGACACCTGATTGCCAACCAGGCTGAGGGAACCTTTGGGCGCCTCCGTTACTTTTTAGGAGGCAACCGCCCCAGTTAAACTACCCATCAGGCACTGTCCCTGACCCGGATTACGGGCCGAAGTTAGATGTCCAAAGTGACCAGAGTGGTATTTCAACGATGACTCCACCCGAACTGGCGTCCGGGCTTCAACGTCTCCCACCTATCCTACACAAGCCACTCCGAACACCAATACCAAACTATAGTAAAGGTCTCGGGGTCTTTCCGTCCTGCTGCGCGTAACGAGCATCTTTACTCGTACTGCAATTTCGCCGAGTTTATGGTTGAGACAGCGGGGAAGTCGTTACTCCATTCGTGCAGGTCGGAACTTACCCGACAAGGAATTTCGCTACCTTAGGATGGTTATAGTTACCACCGCCGTTTACTGGGGCTTAAATTCTCAGCTTCGCCTTGCGGCTAACCGGTCCTCTTAACCTTCCAGCACCGGGCAGGAGTCAGTCCGTATACATCGTCTTGCGACTTCGCACGGACCTGTGTTTTTAGTAAACAGTCGCTTCCCCCTGGTCTCTGCGGCCCCGATCCCCTCCCACCAGCAAGTGGTGTTCAAGGTTGGGGCCCCCCTTCTCCCGAAGTTACGGGGGCATTTTGCCGAGTTCCTTAACCATAATTCTCTCGATCGCCTTAGTATTCTCTACCTGATCACCTGTGTCGGTTTGGGGTACGGGCGGCTAAAACCTCGCGTCGATGCTTTTCTCGGCAGCATAGGATCACCGAATCCCCCCATACGGGGGTCCCGTCAGATCTCAGGCATCATGAACGGCGGATTTGCCTACCGTTCGCCCTACATCCTTAGACCGGGACAACCATCGCCCGGCTCGGCTACCTTCCTGCGTCACACCTGTTAATACGCTTGCCTCCCAGGATCAGGTCCCGCGCTCCACCAAAACCCTTCCACCACAAGGGCGGTCAGGCAGGTTTCGGGCGGTTAGTATCCCCTGTTCAGCATGGGCGGTTTTTCGCCGGTACGGGAATATCAACCCGTTGTCCATCGACTACGCCTGTCGGCCTCGCCTTAGGTCCCGACTTACCCAGGGCAGATTAGCTTGACCCTGGAACCCTTGATCATCCGGCGGACGGGTTTCTCACCCGTCTTTCGCTACTCATGCCTGCATTCTCACTCGTGTAGGCTCCACCGCTGGTTTCCACCGCGACTTCACTGCCCACACGACGCTCCCCTACCACTCCAGACGCCTGAACCACAAGGGCTTGGCTAWTGTCTGAAATCCACAACTTCGGCGGTGTACTTGAGCCCCGCTACATTGTCGGCGCGGAATCACTTGACCAGTGAGCTATTACGCACTCTTTTAAGGATGGCTGCTTCTAAGCCAACCTCCTGGTTGTCTTCGCAACTCCACATCCTTTCCCACTTAGCACACGCTTAGGGGCCTTAGTTGGTGGTCTGGGCTGTTTCCCTCTCGACTATGAAGCTTATCCCCCACAGTCTCACTGCTGCGCTCTCACTTACCGGCATTCGGAGTTTGGCTGACGTCAGTAACCTTGTAGGGCCCATTAGCCATCCAGTAGCTCTACCTCCGGTAAGAAACACGCAACGCTGCACCTAAATGCATTTCGGGGAGAACCAGCTATCACGAAGTTTGATTGGCCTTTCACCCCTACCCACAGCTCATCCCCTCCATTTTCAACTGAAGTGGGTTCGGTCCTCCACGACGTCTTACCGTCGCTTCAACCTGGCCATGGGTAGATCACTTCGCTTCGGGTCTAGATCACGCCACTGCAACGCCCTATTCAGACTCGCTTTCGCTACGGCTTCCCCACACGGGTTAACCTCGCGACGTAACACTAACTCGCAGGCTCATTCTTCAAAAGGCACGCCGTCACCCCTACACGATCGCTCGCGGAGGCTCCGACGGATTGTAAGCACACGGTTTCAGGTACTGTTTCACTCCCCTCCCGGGGTACTTTTCACCTTTCCCTCACGGTACTGGTCCGCTATCGGTCATTAGGGAGTATTTAGGCTTATCAGGTGGTCCTGACAGATTCGCACGGGATTTCTCGGGCCCCGTGCTACTTGGGATACTTCACCAGGCGGTGCACAACATTTCGGTTACGGGGCTCACACCCTCTACGGCCGGCCTTTCAAGACCGTTCACCTATGCCTGCACTCTCACCTTCCCAGCCCGGCAGAGCTGGAGTGGGAAGTCCCACAACCCCGACCATGCAACGCCCGCCGGCTATCACACATGGAACGGTTTAGCCTGATCCGCGTTCGCTCGCCACTACTGACGGAATCACTATTGTTTTCTCTTCCTGCGGGTACTGAGATGTTTCACTTCCCCGCGTTCCCTCCACGCACCCTATGTGTTCAGATGCGGGTCACCAGGCAGCTCGCGCCCCTGGCGGGGTTTCCCCATTCGGACACCCTGGGATCACAGTCCGGTTATCGACTCCCCCAGGCTTATCGCAGATTCCTACGTCCTTCTTCGGCTCCTAATGCCAAGGCATCCACCGTGTGCTCTTAAAAACTTGACCACAAAAGATCAAGGAGTAATTTTCGAGACTCAAACAACAACCCCGTACCACACACCCCACACACACCCCGCCCCCGAAGGGAGCAGAACAACCGTGTGATCGGTGCAGCCAGGAAACCAGAAACACAAGTCCCGGAAAGGAAAACCCTCCCGGTCCTGTTGTCTCAGGACCCAACAGTGTGCCAAACACTAAACCGCTGATCACCTCTCCCGCACCGTTCCAGGACCACCCGGACTTCCAAAGGAAGCACAGGGGACCGTACTGGGTGCCGGCGAAGAACCGGCGGCCGCTATTTGTTGATATTCCACCCGTGAGCACCCGCCGCAGAACTTGCGTCTGCGCAACGGGCGTA
>NZ_JBFTKI010000045.1:0-2392 GCF_056395875.1 Arthrobacter sp. 05T45
CACCGCCGGAACACCATTAACGGTCGAGGACCCCCACCACAAGGTGGGGGTCCTCCCGCATTTAACCCCCCTCTCCGGCAGGGCCGGGACCCCGGCCCCGGAGCCCGGGCCCACGGCCAGCTGCCCCCAAACCGGTCCGGTACACGGCCAGATGCCCCCGGGCCGGGCCGGTAATCGCCCCTGGCGCCCGATCGCCCGATGAGGGGCCCTATGACGTCATATGCTCCGCCTTGAAGGAGGCCCCGCGTTGCTGCAGGAACGTACAGGCCGGACGCGCCTGGACGGCCTCATTCGGCATCGGGCACGCCGTCCCCTGCCCCTCCCGCTGACCTGAGCTTCCGGCGTCTGCGCCGGCGCCAGACGATCACCAGGCCAAGCACGACGAAGGGGACCAGCACCCAGCCGCCGATGTCGAGAGCGTCACCGATGGCATTGGCCAGCGCCCCGGCCAAATAGGCGAGAACACTGAGGCTCGCGACCCAGGCAATGGACCCTGTGATGGTCCAGAGCAGAAAATTGGGCCACGGCATCTTGGCGGCCCCCGCGGCAATGGCGCCCCAGAGCCGGACCACTATGACCCAGCGGCCGAAGAACAAGGCTTTGCCACCGTGCCGATCGAAGAACGACTCGAGCTGGAGGATGCGATTCTCGTCGGCGTGGAAGCGCCGTGCGAGTCGAAGCATCAGCGGACGGCCTCCCACCCGCCCAAGTACGTAGCCAATAGTGCTCCCGAGCATGGCGCCCAGGCTGCCGACCGCGATAACGGCGGCAAGGTTCAGGTCTCCGTGGCGCGCCGAGGCGTAGGCTCCAAGCAGGACGGCCACGGCGGGAAGCGGTACACCGGCGCACTGGGCCAGCACAATCACGAAGACGGCGAAGTAGTACGCCCATTCGTCCGCAACCCCTGCTTCCGCGGCGAAGTAGGCCGCCCAGCCGAGCGCCACGAAGCGGAAGGCAACTAATCCGGTCATCGCTCACACCTCACTCCGCTGCTCCGCCGTGGTTCATCATGACGGTCCCCGCGCTGCCCGCGTTCTGTCTGCGGTCATAACCCCCGCGACAGCACCGGGATGGCCCTTGTCTACCCTTGCGGCCGGGGCCGCGTCAAGAGCACGCTGCGGACACTGCCCGGCCGGCGGCGGCACAGCGTTTCCGGCCGCGGCGCTAGGCTCGGCGCTCCGGCCGGATCGCCCGCAACCACCACCGCCCGCGCCGGTACGACCGCCGGACCTGCGCGTCTACTACGCCTCCTGCTTTAGGCCCTGAAGAGCTGCCCAGGTTCCCGGGACTATTGGCGACCGAAGACGCACGAAGGAAAGGCTCACACACAGGCCAAGCCCGCCCTCCCTCCTGGCGCGTACGCCCTTCAGCACCAAGACGCTTGGGTGGATGCGCTTTCCGAGCATGAAGATGGATTCCGCGCGTGGGTGAAGGCCGTTGATGACACTGCCTGGGATCGCGTCGGGTGGGAACACGTTCGCCAGGCGGCTCCGGCAGGCAATGAACACGCGTCGGTCTTGTTCGTCGTGGAAGGTGCCGCTCTTGAAAGCGGTATCCGATACAGATCACGGATCTGCGCGACGCATCGAGCCGACCGTTCCGATGCATTGCGGGCGAACTCAGGGGAGTCGATAACACCTTAGACATCGCGAACATCGACTGGGGGAGCTCTCAGTAAGCACAGACAGCAAGGGTGACTTCAGGGGGTTGCCTGACAGTTCTTGCTGCTTCGACGTCCTGGGAACAGGCTGCGACCGAATCAATCGCTCGATCAAACCACGAGATCATGCAACTTCCGCCGCGGGTTGCAAGGTCCTTCGCTGATTCCAGGTAGCTGACGTTCGTCAGGTGTTCCCTTCAGCCATGATTTCGGCGGGGTGGCTGCTGTCGGGCCATCAACTCGTCATACGCCCCGGCAGATGGCAGACGGCAGTGCTGGGCGGAAGGCCGGCGATGATCGCGGCGGGATCCATGAGCCCGCGCAGGGTCAGGCAAGCCGTCCGACGTCCGGGAACCCGGTTGCGGTACCCCTCGAACAACACTTGGTTCGGAGTCTGGCCCAGAAGGCATCGGAAGCATCTTGCCGCGTCACGCCCCTGTGGCGGCCTGCATTCGACAACACGACGGCTGTTTGGCTGCAATTGCATGGGCCCGCCATGTGGGGGATCTGCTGGCACGGGGTTGGAGTGATGCACGGCATAGTGGCCGTGGGTGGCGGGGGAGCGTGTGATGAGGTGCGTGGCGGGTGGTTTTGGGTTGTGGTGGCGGGGTTTTTGGGTGGTGGGGTGGGTGTGGGGGGTGGAGTTGCGGTGGGGGCGTGGTGGGTGTATTGTTTTCTAAGTCGCCGCGAGGGAGACCAGCGGAAATGCTGGGAACCGGAGGCGGCCAATCC
>NZ_JBFTKI010000046.1:0-1792 GCF_056395875.1 Arthrobacter sp. 05T45
CGTCTGCGCAACGGGCGTACTCCTGACAACCCCACCACACGGACATAACGCCCGGCAGGGTGGTTGTAGGTGCTCCTTAGAAAGGAGGTGATCCAGCCGCACCTTCCGGTACGGCTACCTTGTTACGACTTAGTCCCAATCGCCAGTCCCACCTTCGACAGCTCCCTCCCACAAGGGGTTAGGCCACCGGCTTCGGGTGTTACCAACTTTCGTGACTTGACGGGCGGTGTGTACAAGGCCCGGGAACGTATTCACCGCAGCGTTGCTGATCTGCGATTACTAGCGACTCCGACTTCATGGGGTCGAGTTGCAGACCCCAATCCGAACTGAGACCGGCTTTTTGGGATTAGCTCCACCTCACAGTATCGCAACCCTTTGTACCGGCCATTGTAGCATGCGTGAAGCCCAAGACATAAGGGGCATGATGATTTGACGTCGTCCCCACCTTCCTCCGAGTTGACCCCGGCAGTCTCCCATGAGTCCCCGCCATTACGCGCTGGCAACATGGAACGAGGGTTGCGCTCGTTGCGGGACTTAACCCAACATCTCACGACACGAGCTGACGACAACCATGCACCACCTGTGAACCGGCCCCAAAGGGGAAGGACTGTTTCCAGCCCGGTCCGGCCCATGTCAAGCCTTGGTAAGGTTCTTCGCGTTGCATCGAATTAATCCGCATGCTCCGCCGCTTGTGCGGGCCCCCGTCAATTCCTTTGAGTTTTAGCCTTGCGGCCGTACTCCCCAGGCGGGGCACTTAATGCGTTAGCTACGGCGCGGAAAACGTGGAATGTCCCCCACACCTAGTGCCCAACGTTTACGGCATGGACTACCAGGGTATCTAATCCTGTTCGCTCCCCATGCTTTCGCTCCTCAGCGTCAGTTAATGCCCAGAGACCTGCCTTCGCCATCGGTGTTCCTCCTGATATCTGCGCATTTCACCGCTACACCAGGAATTCCAGTCTCCCCTACATCACTCTAGTCTGCCCGTACCCACCGCAGATCCGGAGTTGAGCCCCGGACTTTCACGGCAGACGCGACAAACCGCCTACGAGCTCTTTACGCCCAATAATTCCGGATAACGCTTGCGCCCTACGTATTACCGCGGCTGCTGGCACGTAGTTAGCCGGCGCTTCTTCTGCAGGTACCGTCACTTTCGCTTCTTCCCTACTGAAAGAGGTTTACAACCCGAAGGCCGTCATCCCTCACGCGGCGTCGCTGCATCAGGCTTGCGCCCATTGTGCAATATTCCCCACTGCTGCCTCCCGTAGGAGTCTGGGCCGTGTCTCAGTCCCAGTGTGGCCGGTCACCCTCTCAGGCCGGCTACCCGTCGTCGCCTTGGTGAGCCATTACCTCACCAACAAGCTGATAGGCCGCGAGTCCATCCAAAACCACAATAAAGCTTTCCACCCCCCACCATGCGATGAGGAGTCATATCCGGTATTAGACCCAGTTTCCCAGGCTTATCCCAGAGTTAAGGGCAGGTTACTCACGTGTTACTCACCCGTTCGCCACTAATCCCCGGTGCAAGCACCGGATCATCGTTCGACTTGCATGTGTTAAGCACGCCGCCAGCGTTCATCCTGAGCCAGGATCAAACTCTCCGTTGAAGTAAAACAGACACAACATGCGCCCCCGGGAAAACGGGATGCACACGCTGCACAAAATTTGAAACCAGCCAAATAACACCAGACCACACCACGGGGTGGCGGGCCCGGCAAATTCAACCAATTCAATACAATAAATTGGTATCAACAAACTTGGCACACTATTGAGTTCTCAAACAACAGACACA
>NZ_JBFTKI010000047.1:0-1115 GCF_056395875.1 Arthrobacter sp. 05T45
TGTACTGCCCAGGGACGTTGGTTCGGTGAATGTAATGACTCGCTGGAGTCGTTGACCTAAAGGTGAGGACCTCCGGTTGCACAGTGGAGTTGCTTAGACAACCGCTGCAGCGACCAGGAGGTCCTCAATGTCTCACGCTAATGCCGCTTTGACTCCACGCCAACGTTTACGTCTCGCGCGTCTCGTCGTTGATCACGGCTGGCCGGTGTCCCGGGCCGCCGAACAGTTCAACTGCTCCTGGCCCACCGCCAAGCGCTGGGCCGAACGCTACGCCGCGATGGGTCAGGACGGCATGGCCGACAGGTCCTCGCGCCCGCACCGGGTGGCGAACCGGACCCCGCAGCAACTGGTGCGCCGGGTCGTGCACCTGCGCTGGAAGCAACGGCTGGGGCCGGTGGCAATCGGGGCGAAGCTGGCCATGCCGGCCTCGACCGTGCACGCGGTCCTGGTCCGGTGCCGGCTGAACCGCCTGCACCACGTGGACAAGCGCACCGGGGAAGTCATCCGCCGCTACGAGCACGAGACGCCGGGGGCGATGATCCATGTCGACGTGAAGAAGCTAGGGAACATCCCCGACGGCGGCGGCTGGCGCTACGTCGGCCGGCAGCAAGGAGACCGGAACCGGGCAGGAACCCCGGACACGGCACGCAACAGGTACCGCCAACCGCTGATCGGCACCGCCTATGTCCACACCGTCATCGACGACCACTCCCGGGTCGCCTACGCCGAAATCCACGGCGATGAAACCGCGGCCACCGCAGTCGGGGTGCTGCGCCGTGCAGTGTCCTGGTTCGCCGCCCGCGGAGTCACCGTCGAGCGGGTCCTCTCCGACAACGGCTCAGCCTACAAATCCCACCTCTGGCGCGACACCTGCCAGGAACTGGACATCAAGGTAAAGAAGACCCGGCCCTACCGCCCGCAGACCAACGGCAAGATCGAACGGTTCCACCGCACCCTCGCCGACGGATGGGCCTTCCAACGCTTCTACGCCACGGAATCAGCCCGCAGAAACGCCCTCCCGGCATGGCTGCACCACTACAATCACCATAGGCCCCACACCGCAATCGGAGGCCAGCCGCCCATCAGCCGCTTAACCAACCTCCCTGGGCAGTACA
>NZ_JBFTKI010000048.1:0-1023 GCF_056395875.1 Arthrobacter sp. 05T45
AGGTTGGCCAGGCGGTGCGGGCTGAGGAGTTCGGTGAGCTGCTCGTCGGTGAGCAGGCCGTGTTCGAGGACTAGTTCCGCGACGCCCTTGCCGGTGGCGAGGGCTTCCTGGGCGATGGCCGTGGCTGTGGCGTAGCCCAGTTGCGGGTTCAGGGCGGTGACGAGGCCGATGGATTGTTCSACGGTGAGGCGRAGGTGTTCGGTGTTGGCGGTGATGCCCCGGACGCAGCGGGCCGTGAGGGTGCGGCACGCGGCTTCGAGGTGGGAGATGCTCTTGTGGAGGCTGTGGACGATGATGGGTTCGAAGGCGTTGAGCTGGAGCTGGCCGGCCTCGGCGGCCATGGTGATGGTGACGTCGTTGCCGATCACCTCGTAGGCGACCTGGCTGACCACTTCCGGGATGACCGGGTTGATCTTGCCGGGCATGATCGAGGAGCCGGACTGCACCGCGGGGAGGTTGATCTCGCCGAAGCCGGCGCGCGGGCCCGAGGAGAGCAGCCGGAGGTCGTTGCAGATCTTGGARAGTTTCACGGCGACCCGYTTGAGCACGCCGGAGAGGTGCACGAAGGCGCCGACGTCCTGGGTGGCCTCGATCAGGTCCACGGCCGTGACGAGCGGCAGGCCGGTGATTTCGGCCAGGTGCCGGCAGGCGGCCTCGGCRTAYCCGGCGGGGGCGTTCAGGCCGGTGCCGATCGCGGTGGCGCCGAGGTTGATTTCGTGGATCAGCAGGTCGGCTTCGGCCAGGCGGAGCCGGTCCTCGCCGATCGTGACGGCGTAGGTGCCGAACTCCTGGCCGAGGGTCATGGGGACGGCGTCCTGGAGCTGGGTGCGGCCCATTTTGACCACCGTGCGGAACTCGAGGGCTTTGGCGGCGAAGGCGTCTTCGAGTTCGGTGAGGGCCTGGAGCAGTTCCCGGGCCGCGAAGATCGTGCCGAGCTTGACCGCGGTGGGGTAGACGTCGTTGGTGGACTGGCTGAGGTTGACGTGGTCGTTGGGGTGCAGCCGGGCGTAGTCGCCCTTCGGG
>NZ_JBFTKI010000049.1:0-1021 GCF_056395875.1 Arthrobacter sp. 05T45
GCCCGGTGGTGTCGGCGATTCTGCTGGCGGTGGAGGGGGTGAAGCCTGCCGTCGTGGAGCGGTGGACGGTGTAGCCGGTGACGCCGACGTTGTCGGTCGCCGCGGTCCAGGACAGGGCGACGGCGGTTCCGGTGGCTGTGGCGGCCAGGGCCCCGGGCGCGCCCGGCGCGGTGGTGTCCGGCGGGGGTTGGATCGTGGCGGAGGCTTCGTTGGAGCCGGGGCCGGTGTTGCCGGCGGCGTCGGTGGCGGTGACGCGGTAGTACCAGGTTCCGGCGGGCCGGTTGGTGTCGGTGAAGCTGAGCCCGGTGGTGTCGGCGATTCTGCTGGCGGTGGAGGGGGTGAAGCCTGCCGTCGTGGAGCGGTGGACGGTGTAGCCGGTGACGCCGGTGTTGTCGGTCGCCGCGGTCCAGGACAGGGCGACGGCGGTTCCGGTGGCTGTGGCGGCCAGGGCCCCGGGAGCGCCGGGTGCGGTGGTGTCGGGCGGGGGTTGGGTGGTGGCGGTGGCTTCGTTGGAGCCGGGGCCGGTGTTGCCGGCGGCGTCGGTGGCGGTGATGCGGTAGTACCAGGTTCCGGCGGGCCGGTTGGTGTCGGTGTAGCTGAGCCCGGTGGTGTCGGCGATTCTGCTGGTGGTGGCGGGGGTGAAGCCTGCCGTGGTGGAGCGGTGGACGGTGTAGCCGGTGACGCCGGTGTTGTCGGTTGCGGCGGTCCAGGACAGGGCGACGGTGGTTCCGGTGGCTGTGGCGGCCAGGGTCCCGGGCGCGCCGGGTGCGGTGGTGTCGGGCGGGGTTCCGTCCGTGTAGGTGAGGGTGAGGGTGGGGCGCAGCGTGGCGGAGGCCTGGCGTGACCAGAACCAGGAGCTGTCGGTGCCGGTGCCGGTCAGGGCCAGGGTCCGGGACCCGGTCCAGCCGGTCATCAGGCTGGTGTCCAGGGGGATGTCGTAGGCCGTGTTGGCGGCCGTGCCGCCGGGCAGGGACCCGAGGGTGGGCCCGGAAACCGCGGGGCGGTTGGCGTAGAGGGTGCC
>NZ_JBFTKI010000050.1:0-946 GCF_056395875.1 Arthrobacter sp. 05T45
TGACCGGGATCGGGGACGCGACCCTGAACGGGCGCGAGCTCGCCGTGGCCGCCTATTTGAAGGAGCACGTCGCGCAGCTGCTGATCGGCAAGGACCCGCACCGGATCGAGGACACCTGGCAGTTCCTGTACCGGTCCTCGTACTGGCGCCGCGGCCCGGTCACGATGGCCGCGATCGCCGCGGTGGACATGGCGCTGTGGGACATCAAGGGCAAGCTCGCCGGGATGCCGGTCTACCAGCTCCTGGGCGGGGCGTCCCGGAACGGGCTGCGCGCSTACGGGCACGCCTCCGGCGCGGACCTGCCGTCCCTGTTCGATTCGGTCCGGGAGCACCTGGAGCTCGGCTACAAGTCGATCCGGATCCAGACCGCGGTGCCCGGGATCAAGGCCGTCTACGGCGTCGCGGCCCAGGCCCAGGCCTCGGGGGAGCGCTACGACTACGAACCGGCCGGGCGCGGCGCGTTCCCGCAGGAAGAGGACTGGGACACCCGCGCCTACCTCCGCCACCTGCCCACCGTGTTCGAGGCGGTGCGCAACGAGTTCGGCCCGGAACTYCCGTTGCTGCACGACGGGCACCACCGGATGACCCCGATCCAGGCCGCGAAGCTGGGCAAGGCGCTCGAACCCTACGACCTGTTCTGGCTCGAGGACTGCACCCCGGCCGAAAACCAGGAGGCCCTGCGCCTGGTCCGGGCGCACACCACCACCCCGCTGGCGATCGGGGAAATCTTCAACACCGTCTACGACTACCAGGCCCTGATCAAGGAACAGCTGATCGACTACGTGCGGGCAGCSTCCACCCACTTCGGCGGGATCAGCCCGCTGAAGAAGGTGATGGACTACGCCGCGCAGTACCAGRTCAAGTCCGGCTTCCACGGCCCCACCGACATCTCCCCGGTCGGGTTCGCCGCGCAGCTGCACGTGGGCCTGGCGATCCACAACTACGG
>NZ_JBFTKI010000051.1:0-916 GCF_056395875.1 Arthrobacter sp. 05T45
GAGTGTGCTCCGCTGGCTTCCTGCTGCTACCAGGCGGGCATTGCGTTCGTCATTGCCGGTTGCACGCCATTCGGCGATGGCGGGGTCCTTGTCGAACCTCAGGTGCCGGGCGGTGAGCCGGCGCAGGCGTTCGCCCTGTTCGAGTTCGACGAACCAGGTTTCATCCAGGAGGGATGCGACCTCGTTCCATGGGGCCTCGTCCAAGAGCAGGTAGTTGCCCTCGGTGATGATCAGGCGTGTTTCCGGCGGGACGGCGATGGCCCCGGCGATCGCGTCGTTGACTTCGCGGCGGAAGACCGGAGCGAAGATCTCCCGCGAGATATCTGAGCGCAGCCGGCGGAGCAACGCGACGAAGCCGGCACCGTCGAAGGTGTCCGGAGCGCCCTTGCGGTGCTCCAGCCCGCGGGCCACGAGCAGCGACTGCGCCAGGTGATATCCGTCCATGGGGACCAGGGCGACCTGCCGGGGATGGTCGGTGAGCAGGCGCTCCAGCAGCCATTCGGAGATGGTGGATTTTCCGGCCCCGGGCGCCCCGGCAATTCCGAGCAGGCACCGGCTTCGCCGCTGGAGCAGCGCTTCAGCCCGGGCGAGGAGCTGCTGCTGGCCTGATTCGTCCCAGCGCAGGTATGGAGGGGTGTTCATCGCTTCTCCTTTCCGGCTCTCGCCTGGACCASGGCAGGAGGYCACCGGTGTTCTACGGCATCACGTTACATCGGCGTGGACAATGTCCACACAACCTTTGCCGGACAAACGCCCGCTCACCTCTCCCCGGCCAAGAAAAGGAACGAATCGAGGACCAGACAATCTCCCAGAAACATCCCTCAGGTCATGTCATCACCACAACTCCGGGAGATGAACAGGTACAAGGCCGACCACGTCCGGCACAAACAGCAAGGAACGAGGCCCGAGTGATCCC
>NZ_JBFTKI010000052.1:0-823 GCF_056395875.1 Arthrobacter sp. 05T45
GTGACCGCCGGCGTCGCCGTCTACAAGGCCCTCACCGGGCACGCCGACACCCTCCGCGCCGCCGGGGACCCGAGGGGCCGCGGGCAGCTCATGGCCGATGCCCTGGTCGAACGCACCACCGGCACCCCCGGCGGGATCACCGGCGTCGAAATCCAGCTCATCATCACCGACCGCACCCTCTTCCAGGCCGGCGCCGAACCCGCCCGGCTCCCCGGCTACGGGACCGTCCCCGCCGGCTGGGCCCGCACCCTCATCAACGGCACAAAGGATGCACACAGCGGCGAGGGCGGCCGCCGTCCCCCCGGACCCGGCCGTCCCCCGGGATACAGTGGTCCGCCTGCACCCGGCGCCGCGGCCCCAAACACGGACAGAAACACGGACAGAAACGATGACGGCCAGTCCGGCGGTCCGGCGCACAGTGGTCGCCCTGGACCGGGCGGCGCCGCCGGGAGCGCCAATGACCCCGCGTTCCGGCTCTGGCTCCGCCGGGTCTACACCCACCCCGGCGCCGGCGAGCTCGTGGGGATGGACTCCCGCGCCCGGCTCTTCCCGCCCGGGCACCGCCGCTTCATCCAGGCCCGCGACGACACCTGCCGCACCCCGTACTGCGACGCGCCCATCCGCCACCTGGACCACATCATTCCCTGGCACACCGGCGGCCCGACCACCACGGGCAACGCCGCCGGACTTTGCGAAGCCTGCAACCACACCAAAGAAACCCCCGGCTGGAAAGCACGCCCCAGCCCCGAAGCCGCACCCGGATCCGCCTCGAGCATCGGCGCGAGGCACACCATCGAACTCACCACCCCCACCGGCCACACGT
>NZ_JBFTKI010000053.1:0-600 GCF_056395875.1 Arthrobacter sp. 05T45
CGGGGCTGCCGGGACCTGGAACCGGAGCACGGTCGTGGCGTCCGGTGAGCCGTAGACCGCCAGCGAGCCGCTGGTGCCGAAGTCCGTCGTGGGCGCCGACGCGGAGGTGTAGGTATCCGCCGCACTCTCCACCGCCAGCACCGTCGGCGGAGCGGCCGGTTGGGTGGTGGCGGTGGCTTCGTTGGAGCCGGGGCCGGTGTTGCCGGCTGCGTCGGTGGCGGTGACGCGGTAGTACCAGGTTCCGGCGGGCCGGTTGGTGTCGGTGTAGCTGAGCCCGGTGGTGTCGGCGATTCTGCTGGCGGTGGAGGGGGTGAAGCCTGCCGTCGTGGAGCGGTGGACGGTGTAGCCGGTGACGGCGGTGTTGTCGGTCGCCGCGGTCCAGGACAGGGCGACGGCGGTTCCGGTGGCTGTGGCGGCCAGGGCCCCGGGCGCGCCCGGCGCGGTGGTGTCCGGCGGGGGTTGGATCGTGGCGGTGGCTTCGTTGGAGCCGGGGCCGGTGTTGCCGGCTGCGTCGGTGGCGGTGACGCGGTAGTACCAGGTTCCGGCGGGCCGGTTGGTGTCGGTGTAGCTGAGCCCGGTGGTGTCGGCGATTCTGCTGGC
>NZ_JBFTKI010000054.1:0-537 GCF_056395875.1 Arthrobacter sp. 05T45
AGGCGTTCCTTGCTGATGTCGGCGGCGATGACGCGGCCGCCTTCCCTGGCGATSCGCAGGGCGGTGGCCTGGCCGATGCCGGAGGCGGCRCCGGTGACGATGACGGTCTTGCCGGCGAACCGGCCGGTGGTGGTGGCTTCCTGCCATGAAGCTTCGTTGCCCATGATGTCCTTCCAGACGTTGCTGACGGTGATGCCGCCCAGCTTATGACACTCCGTGTCATTATGTAAGGGTGAATACTGGTGGGATGCCTTCGGATGCTGTGACCACCGCTGTCCCGCGCTCCGCCGGGCGGCCGGTGACGATTGATCCCGACGCAGTGGCCGCCATCGCGCTGCGCCTGTTCGCCGAGCGCGGCTACGAGCAGACCTCCATGGAGGACATCGCCCGCGCGGCGGGAATCGGGCGCAAGAGCCTGTACCGGTACTTCTCCAGCAAGGCCGAGCTCGTCTGGGGCGGCATGGAACCGGTGGTCGAGGCCTCGGGCCTGGTACTGGATTCGGCCCGCGTTGAAGGTCCCGACGGCGACATCCTGGC
>NZ_JBFTKI010000055.1:0-531 GCF_056395875.1 Arthrobacter sp. 05T45
CCGGAGGGCTGCCCGCCGCGGGCGGGCTCCGGCCCCAGGTCATGGCCACCATCGACTACCGCGACCTGCTCACCCGGCTCGGGACGACTCCCGCCGAAGCAGGCACCCCTGCCAACACCGCACAGCACGGCACCGGAACCAGGCACGGCACCGGGACGCTGCYGTTCACCGGYCCCGTCACCGCAGGCACCATCCGCAARMTCGCCTGCGACGCCGACATCATCCCCGTCGTCCTCGGCGGCGAGGGCCAGGTCCTGGACATCGGCCGSGCCTCCCGCRTCTTCCCGYCCCACATCCGCAAGGCCATCACGGCCCGGGACCGGGGCTGCGCCTTCCCGCAATGCACCATYCCCGCCCCYTGGTGCGARGCCCACCACATCACCTACTGGTCCCGCGGCGGAACCACCGGAGCCGGCAACGGCACCCTGCTCTGCTCCCATCACCACCATCTGATCCACAAGGAACACTGGAGCATCCAGATGCGCACCGGCATCCCCTGGTTCATCCCGCCACCCCACCTCGACCCCGCCC
>NZ_JBFTKI010000056.1:0-518 GCF_056395875.1 Arthrobacter sp. 05T45
GGACTGGCGATTGGGACTAAGTCGTAACAAGGTAGCCGTACCGGAAGGTGCGGCTGGATCACCTCCTTTCTAAGGAGCACCTACAACCACCCTGCCGGGCGTTATGTCCGTGTGGTGGGGTTGTCAGGAGTACGCCCGTTGCGCAGACGMWWGTTCTGCGGCGGGTGCTCACGGGTGGAATATCAACAAATAGGTGCCTGGCGGCACAGGCCGGCAGCTAGTACGGATGCTCTCTTGAGAGTGTCCTGGAACGCACGCCGGAATGAGCTGTTGGGTAGTGTTTGGCACACTGTTGGGTCCTGAGGCAACAGGACCATGGCGCGGCCGCGTTGTCCTTCCCTTTCGGGGGTGGGTGCGTGGCGGTGGTGTGGGACTTGTGTTTCTGGTTTCCTGGCTGCACCGATCATGCATGTTGTGTGTGTGGGGTGTGTGGTACGGGGTTGTTGTTTGAGAACTACATAGTGGACGCGAGCATCTTTTATAAGAAGCAATTTCCAAGAATATGAACCTGGATCTGA
>NZ_JBFTKI010000057.1:0-479 GCF_056395875.1 Arthrobacter sp. 05T45
TGTGTGAGAGGCCCCCAGCCAGACCACTGGGTTGATAGGCCGGATGTGGAAGCGAGGACTAACGACTCGTGAAGCTGACCGGTACTAATAGGCCGATAACTTACACCACACACTCTTCCCGTGAACGGATTCAAAAGACGTTCACACCAGGGAAGAGTACAAAGAAACAAGACTGCTTGCGTCCACTATGTGGTTCCCAAACAACAAACCCGTCACCGACGGCACGTTGCGACAGGAACAAAACCACAACAAAATAACAACACCACAGCTGCATTCGCTGCAGCGRMCATGTTGTAACCACAGATTTCCCCACCCCCGCCAACAGCGGGCCGGTGGCGGAGCAAGGGTTACGGCGGTCATAGCGTGGGGGAAACGCCCGGTCCCATCCCGAACCCGGAAGCTAAGACCCACAGCGCCGATGGTACTGCACCCGGGAGGGTGTGGGAGAGTAGGTCACCGCCGGAACACCATTAACGGTC
>NZ_JBFTKI010000058.1:0-477 GCF_056395875.1 Arthrobacter sp. 05T45
TGTGTGAGAGGCCCCCAGCCAGACCACTGGGTTGATAGGCCGGATGTGGAAGCGAGGACTAACGACTCGTGAAGCTGACCGGTACTAATAGGCCGATAACTTACACCACACACTCTTCCCGTGAACGGATTCAAAAGACGTTCACACCATGGGGAGGGTACAAAGAAACAAGACTGCTTGCGTCCACTATGTGGTTCCCAACCAACAAACCCGTCACCGACGGCACTGTTGCACAGGAACCGACAACAAAATAACAACACCACAGCTGCATTCGCTGCAGCGGCCATGTTGTAACCACAGTTTTCCCCACCCCCGCCAACAGCGGGCACGGTGGCGGAGCAAGGGTTACGGCGGTCATAGCGTGGGGGAAACGCCCGGTCCCATCCCGAACCCGGAAGCTAAGACCCACAGCGCCGATGGTACTGCACCCGGGAGGGTGTGGGAGAGTAGGTCACCGCCGGAACACCATTAACGGTC
>NZ_JBFTKI010000059.1:0-449 GCF_056395875.1 Arthrobacter sp. 05T45
CCCGAAGGGCGACTACGCCCGGCTGCACCCCAACGACCACGTCAACCTCAGCCAGTCCACCAACGACGTCTACCCCACCGCGGTCAAGCTCGGCACGATCTTCGCGGCCCGGGAACTGCTCCAGGCCCTCACCGAGCTCGAAGACGCCTTCGCCGCAAAGGCCCTCGAGTTCCGCACGGTGGTGAAAATGGGCCGCACCCAGCTCCAGGACGCCGTCCCCATGACGCTCGGCCAGGAGTTCGGCACCTACGCCGTCACGATCGGCGAGGACCGGCTCCGCCTGGCCGAGGCCGACCTGCTGATCCACGAAATCAACCTCGGTGCCACCGCGATCGGCACCGGCCTGAACGCCCCCGCCGGGTATGCCGAGGCCGCCTGCCGGCACCTGGCCGAAATCACCGGCCTGCCGCTCGTCACGGCCGTGGACCTGATCGAGGCCACCCAGGACG
>NZ_JBFTKI010000060.1:0-439 GCF_056395875.1 Arthrobacter sp. 05T45
AGTTCACGTTGGACGAACCGGGCCGCTGTGTCCCGGAGGCGTAGGCGGTGATAAACCCGATCAACCGTGGCTCGGTGACGGTGAGGTTGAAGGTCACGGCGGAAACCTTCGCCGGAATCCCGTGGGCCCCGCCGGCCTGGAAGGACACGCTCCCGTCCGGGSGCACTGCAGCAGAAATCCGCGTGTCCAGGAAGCGGGACGGTTCCGTCGGGACGAACGCCCCCGGCACGTCCGGGACCCCGGGCAGGTARTAGCCGGARACGTCGGCAATGAGATGYGTGGTGCCGTAGGAGCGGTTGAACAAGGTGACCTTGCCGTCGGCGCCGACCGGTACGGTGACGGAGTTCGCGACTGTCTGGCCGGCGAGGAAGTTCACGTTGGACGAACCGGGCCGCTGTGTCCCGGAGGCGTAGGCGGTGATAAACCCGATCAACCGTGG
>NZ_JBFTKI010000061.1:0-433 GCF_056395875.1 Arthrobacter sp. 05T45
GCCATCAACGCCGCCAAAATGGCGCTCTGGGGCGACGGCACGCACCGGGTCTCCCTGGACGAAGTCATCGTGACCATGCGCGAAACCGGCAAGGACATGAGCTCCAAATACAAGGAAACCGCAATGGGCGGCCTCGCCGTCAACGTCGTCGAATGCTGAAGGAAAGAGAACTAATGACACTGGCACCAGAAGGCCGGAAGATGCTGCGCATTGAGCAGCGAAATGCGGCCACACCGGTGGAACGGAAGCCGGAATGGATCAAGGCCAAGGTCCAGATGGGCCCCGAGTTCGTCCAGCTCAAAAACCTCGTCAAGAAGGAAGGCCTCCACACCGTGTGTGAAGAGGCCGGCTGCCCGAACATCTTCGAATGCTGGGAAGACAAGGAGGCCACCTTCCTGATCGGCGGCTCCGAATGCACCCGGCGCTGCGACTT
>NZ_JBFTKI010000062.1:0-412 GCF_056395875.1 Arthrobacter sp. 05T45
CGCCGACGGTGCTGGCGGTGGAGAGTGCGGCGGATACCTACACCTCCGCGTCGGCGCCCACGACGGACTTCGGCACCAGCGGCTCGCTGGCGGTCTACGGCTCACCGGACGCCACGACCGTGCTCCGGTTCCAGGTCCCGGCAGCCCCGCCCGGGCAAACACTGACCGGCGCGATCCTGCGCATACGCACCACCAGCCTGGCCTCCGCCGGCTCCGCCAACACCCTCAACGTCCGCTCGGCAGCCGACTCCTGGTCCGAGACCGGCACCCTCTACGCCAACCGCCCCGCGGTTTCCGGGCCCACCCTCGGGTCCCTGCCCGGCGGCACGGCCGCCAACACGGCCTACGACATCCCCCTGGACACCAGCCTGATGACCGGCTGGACCGGGTCCCGGACCCTGGCCCTGACCGG
>NZ_JBFTKI010000063.1:0-411 GCF_056395875.1 Arthrobacter sp. 05T45
CCGTTATGTCCGTGTGGTGGGGTTGTCAGGAGTACGCCCGTTGCGCAGACGCAAGTTCTGCGGCGGGTGCTCACGGGTGGAATATCAACAAATAGSGGCCGCCGGTTCTTCGCCGGCACCCAGTACGGTCCCCTGTGCTTCCTTTGGAAGCGCGGTGGTCCTGGAACGGTGCGGGAGAGGGGATGGGCGGTTTAGTGTTTGGCACACTGTTGGGTCCTGAGGCAACAGGACCGGGTTGCTGCGGCTTTGGCCGTGGTGGTTCCGGGACTTGTGTTTCTGGTTTCCTGGCTGCACCGATCATGCATGTTGTGTGTGTGGGGTGTGTGGTACGGGGTTGTTGTTTGAGAACTACATAGTGGACGCGAGCATCTTTTATAAGAAGCAATTTCCAAGAATATGAACCTGGATCTG
>NZ_JBFTKI010000064.1:0-410 GCF_056395875.1 Arthrobacter sp. 05T45
GGGTGGTTTTGGGTTGTGGTGGCGGGGTTTTTGGGTGGTGGGGTGGGTGTGGGGGGTGGAGTTGCGGTGGGGGCGTGGTGGGTGTATTGTTTTCTAAGTCGCCGCGAGGGAGACCAGCGGAAATGCTGGGAACCGGAGGCGGCCAATCCCCTAAATTTCAAGACCGGATCTGGTCGGCGTTTTGTGCGCTCCGGGTTCGGGTGGGGCGGGTTGGATGGTTTGCGGGTCGCGGAAACGCTGATTTGCAAAGCGATCCGGACTCGGGTAAGTTTGAAAAGTTGCTCCGGAGCGATCCTTGACTGATTGTTGGTTGTGGTGGTGCCGGGTGTGTCTGTTGTTTGAGAACTCAATAGTGTGCCAAGTTTGTTGATACCAATTTATTGTATTGAATTGGTTGAATTTGCCGGGCC
>NZ_JBFTKI010000065.1:0-363 GCF_056395875.1 Arthrobacter sp. 05T45
AAGATGCTCGCGTCCACTATGTAGTTCTCAAACAACAACCCCGTACCACACACCCCACACACACCCCGCCCCCGAAGGGAGCAGAACAACCGTGTGATCGGTGCAGCCAGGAAACCAGAAACACAAGTCCCGGAACCACCACGGCCAAAGCCGCAGCAACCCGGTCCTGTTGCCTCAGGACCCAACAGTGTGCCAAACACTAAACCGCCCATCCCCTCTCCCGCACCGTTCCAGGACCACCCGGACTTCCAAAGGAAGCACAGGGGACCGTACTGGGTGCCGGCGAAGAACCGGCGGCCCCTATTTGTTGATATTCCACCCGTGAGCACCCGCCGCAGAACTTGCGTCTGCGCAACGGGCGTA
>NZ_JBFTKI010000066.1:0-358 GCF_056395875.1 Arthrobacter sp. 05T45
CCCGCAGGCCGCGCCTACATCCAGATCTACGGCTACGACGGCGCAGCGAGCTGGGGCAAAACCTACACCCTCAACACCACCCTGAGCGCGGGGACCGTCGAACTCGAACCCAACAGCAGCACCGCAGCCGCAACAGTGGTGCCCCTGGGGACCACGGTTTCCGGTTCGGCACTCAGCGGAGGCATCGATGACACCGATTACTACGCGATCGACCTGCCCAAGGCAGGCCGGGTCGGCCTGAACTTCAAGTTCCCCGCCGGGCTCGGAACCGGATTCACCTACAGGGTCAGCATCTACAACGCCAACGGCACCAACCTCTACAGCTTCGACCTCGACGGCTCCGCCGCTGACGGCAGCT
>NZ_JBFTKI010000067.1:0-356 GCF_056395875.1 Arthrobacter sp. 05T45
GGGACTTGTGTTTCTGGTTTCCTGGCTGCACCGATCATGCATGTTGTGTGTGTGGGGTGTGTGGTACGGGGTTGTTGTTTGAGAACTACATAGTGGACGCGAGCATCTTTTATAAGAAGCAATTTCCAAGAATATGAACCTGGATCTGATCCGTGATTGTGCTGCCGCCTTTGGGTGGTGGTTGGTTGCGGTCTGGTTCCATGGTTYTCTCGAAAATTACTCCTTGATCTTTTGTGGTCAAGTTTTTAAGAGCACACGGTGGATGCCTTGGCATTAGGAGCCGAAGAAGGACGTAGGAATCTGCGATAAGCCTGGGGGAGTCGATAACCGGACTGTGATCCCAGGGTGTCCGAATG
>NZ_JBFTKI010000068.1:0-316 GCF_056395875.1 Arthrobacter sp. 05T45
CGCTTCCGGCTTCCGGCGAACTCGCGATGCCACCCCCGCCCTGCGCCCGTCACACCCCCGCCGTCCGGGTCCCTCGCCTTCCCGCAGTCACCGCCCGCCGTGCTCTCCCGCGAGGCCCGTGCTCCAGTTCGCTGGACTCGTGCCAGGTCGCCGGAAACATACGGCGACCTCGGACGCTTCCGGCGAACTCGCGATGCCACCCCCGCCCTGCGCCCGTCACACCCCCGCCGTCCGGGTCCCTCGCCTTCCCGCAGTCACCGCCCGCCGTGCTCTCCCGCGAGGCCCGTGCTCCAGTTCGCTGGACTCGTGCCAGGTC